>NZ_MUNE01000552.1 GCF_002154605.1 Streptomyces milbemycinicus
ACAAGATCGTCGGCTATCCGCTCACCGGCGGCACCGCCTCGTGGGAGATCCCGCTCGACGGCGAGCTCTGCTGGTCGTCGCCGCAGGTCACCGAGGCGGGCCTGACCGCGGTCCTGTTCCAGGACGAGTCGCAGGACAACCCGGTCTGCACCCAGGTCGGCCTGGTGGACCTGAAGAAGGGCAAGCTGCTCTGGACGAAGCAGGGCAAGGAGACCGGTGAGCTGGCGTCCGACAGCCCGCTCATGTTCGACGAGGTGTCCATCGGCGGCGGCACCGTCGCCGCGGGTGGCATCAGCGGCGGCGCGGCCTGGTCGATCGACGGCAAGCCGCTGTGGATGCCGGACTCGGACGAGGACTGCTCGGACAACGGCTATGTCGGCGAGGGGCCGAAGCTGATCGCGGTGCGCGAATGCAAGGTGTCCGGCAGCCCGCAGCTGGAGGTCCAGACGGTGGACCCGAAGACCCGGGCGGTGAAGTCCTCGTACAAGGTGACCTCGGGCATCGAGTACGCCCATGTGGTGTCCACCGACCCGCTGGTCATCGGGATCAACGCCGGTGACTCGTCGGGGGCAGGGGTCTCCGACTTCCTGGCGATCGACGACAGCGGCAAAGAGGGCAAGCTGCTGAGCAAATTCGGCATGGAGGGCGGCAAGTACGAGGCCGACTGCGAGGCGACCGATGTCGGGGGCTGCTCGGAGATCGTCGTCAACAAGTCGGCCAACAAGCTCTACCTGGGCACGGACTACCGTGCGAGCGCCGCGTCGGGCCCGTCCAACGAGATCGTCGCCATCGACCTGAAGACCGGCAAGGTGACCGCCAAGGCCGACGGCGCCGAGGGCGGCCCGCTGGTGCCGGTCAGTCTCGACAAGGACGGCTCCCTCATCGCCTACCAGGAGGCCACGCTCAGCCAGGGCAGCGCGGTCTGGCGCGTCGACACCAAGTCGTACGAGAAGAAGAAGCTGATGCAGAACCCGGAGGAGACCGCGTTCATCGAGAGCGTGTCGCTGCACCATCAGGTCATCTACGCCGGTGGGCGGCTCTACATCGGGAACACCAGCGCCACGAAGCCGTCGACCGATTCCGGCAAGAAGTCACCGCTGGCCCTGGTGCTCGGGGCGAAGTAAGCGACCCCGGGCCATCGACATGCGGCTCCGCCGCGCGGCTTGGGCTCCGCCCCCGGACGGGGGTCTGGGGCGGGGCCCGGCGCGGCGGAGCCGTATAGGTCCACCCGGTCGCGGCTACGCGCCCGCGGGCAGGTCGAAGGTCAGCCCCTTCAGCCGCCCCTGCTCATACGCCTCGGCGATCGCCCGCCGCCGCAGCTTGCCGCTGCTGGTGCGCTCCAGCTGGCCGGGGCGTACGTAGTGCACATCCGTGGCCCGCACCGTCACCCCGACCGTGCGCACCAGATGGCCGACGACCTTCGCCCGGCTGCCCTCGATGTCCTCGCGTGCGGCGCGGTCCACCTCGGTCAGGACGACGATGTCCGCACCGATCTGGAGCACGGCGGTGCGGCCGTCGCGTACGAACTCCAGCCGCTCTATCGCCTGCTCGAAGTCGGAGGCGAAGTAACTCTGGCCGCCCACCTTGATCCGGTCGCTGATGCGGCCGGTGATGAACAGCTCGCCGTCGTCGAGGAATCCGATGTCGCCGGTGGCGTAGTAGCCGTCATCCCCGGTCAGCGGGGCCAGTTTGTCGAGGTAGGAGGCGGCCAGGCTGCCGCCGGTCAGCTCGATCTCGCCCAACTGGCCGTCCTCGCACACCCGCCCCTGCTCATCACGGAGGCGCACGGTGTACTCCGGCATCGGGGGGCCCACCGAGATGGCCGGTACTCCCGAGGGGGTCTCGACGACCCGGATCTCGCTGCTCACGGGGCGGCTGGAGACCAGCAGCACGGCCTCGGCCATGCCGTAGCAGGGCATGAACACATCGCGCCGCAGCCCGGCCGGGGCCATCAGGTCCAGGAAGGCGTTGAGGTTGGGCAGGTTGATGGGTTCGCTGCCGAGGTAGATCGACCGCACCCGGGACAGATCGATCTCGGCAAGGTCCTCCTCGTCGAGGTCCTGCATCAGCTTGAGCGAGTAGTCGACCGCGAAGTTGGGGATCACCGTGCCGGCGGCCCCCTCCCGGGCCATGTGCTCCCACCAGCCAGGGGCGTCGAACAGGAAGGTCACCGGCTCGGCGAGCAGCAGATCGCACCCCGCGGCGAGACAGGACAGCAGCCCGCCGACCAGCCCCATGTCGTGGTAGAGCGGCAGCCAGCTGCTGACCCGCTCCTCGGGCTTACGGCCGTCCGTACGGGTGATCATGTCCAGGTTGGCGCGGAGCATGTCCTGCCGGACCGGGATGCCCTTGGGGAAGGACGTCGAGCCGGACGAGAACTGTACGAACGCCAGCTCGTCGGCCGCGGGGGTGCGCAGCCGGGCGCCGGGTTTACGGATCCCGGCCGGCGGCAGCGGCAGGCCGGGGACGGGCAGGTCGAGCGGGGCCACGGTCGGGGTCTCCAGCACGCGGACCGCCTCGTAGTCCCGCGCGACCCGGCCCAGGAAGTCCAGATAGGAGTCCTTCGGCGTGTCCAGGACCAGCGGTTTGACCGACAGCGGGACGGCGCCGAGCTCCATGAGACCCAGGAAGGCGAAGATCACCGCGCTGGAGGTCTCGAACGGGAACAGCACCCGCGTCCCCGGCTCGATGCCCTGGTCGCGGAAGTAGTCGGCGTACGCGGCGACCTGCTCCGGGAAGTCCTGGTAGCTGAAGAACTCGGGCGGGTCGATGAACTTGTCGTACAGGTACAGGCCCCGTTCGGGCGGGCACTCCTGGTTGCGCTGAATGTGCTCGAGCACCGCGCCTCTCCTACTCCTTGGTCGTGTCGCCGGTGGTCGTGTCGCCGGTGGTCGTTTCATCGGTGGTCGTGTCGCCGGTGGCGCCGCCACGGGCGTCGCCGGCGGGGGATGTCCCGCGCATCCAGGCCACCAGCTTGGGCAGCACCTGCTCCTGGGCGCGGGCGCCGCGGATCACATCGACATGGCCGGGGTCCCAGCTCAGCCCGGTCTCCCGGCCGAAGAGGGTGAACTCCGCGCCGCCGCCCAGGTGGTCGGCCAGCTTCCGGGCCCGGGCGGGGGACGCGTGGAAGGTGTCGCCCGCACCGATCCCGACCAGCACCGGCAGCGTCACCTGGCCGAGCGCCTGCCAGTAGTCCGTCACTCCGTCGGCGCTGCGGAAGGCGCCGGAGGGGGCCCAGGCGGCGAACTGCCGCATCAGTCCGGGCGGTTCGTCCCACCGGCCCTGTTTGAGGGCCCGCGCCGGGAACCGCCCGACGAGCCGGGAGATCACCGAGGAGAAGGTCAGCTGGGCCCGTTTGGACAGTCCGCCGTCGCTGTAGTCGTTGACCGCGGAGGAGACGGTGGCCACCCCGACGAGACGTTTCTGCAGGTCGGGGTCGACGCCGAGCGCGGCCAGGGCCGCATAGCCGACCATGCTGTGCGCCAGGACGAACAGCGGCCCGTCGTGGGCCGCCGACACCGCCCGGATCAGATCCGGAACGTCGTGGCGCACATAGGTGTCGAAGTTCCAGTCGTAGGCCCGCCGCTCGGGCCAGCGGCTGGGGCCGTGTCCACGCAGCGAGGCCACGTACGCGGTGAAGCCCTCGTCCAGGAACGCCTTCGCGGGCCCCTGCCCGGACCTGCCGAGGAAGAACCCGCCGTCCGCGAACAGGCCGGGCAGGAACAGCACTCCGGGCGCTCCCCCGTCGCCGGCCCTCGGTCGCACCTGCCTGAGGTGCAGCTCATGGCCGTCGGAGGTCGGCACCCAGCGTTCGGTCTCCACCGGATCACCTGCCGGATCGTCTGCCGTGCTCATCGCGCTCTCCATTCCTGCTTCAACGGGAGACGGCGGAGGCCGCGAGGAAGTCCTGCATCGAGACCAGGCACCGCTGGTCGGCGTCCAGGAAGGCCACGGTGACCAGGGCGTCCACCGCGGGGCGTGCCACCTCCGGAAGGTGGAGGCGCTGCCGGAACCGGGCCCGGAAGGTGAGGTCGTCCTCGTCGAACTCCTCCGCGGACGGCGACTCGAGCGACGTACGCACCTCGATCTGGCCGCGAGGGATCTCAGCCAGGTAGTCGATCTCGGTCCGGGCGACCACCGCGATCATGCGGTCGCCGTGCACAAGCCCCTGGCGGCCGAGCCAGTCCCACCGGCCGGCCTCCAGATATTCGAGCGCGACCGCGTTGTTCACATGCCCCAGCGCATCGAGGTCATTGGGGCGCACCGGCAGGGTCAGCCGGGATTCGCCGAAAAACACGTCGTACCGCCCGATTGGTCGTATCGAAGAAACGCGTCAGTGACGAGGTCCCGCCGACCACCATGACCACGGCGGAGACAAAGCCACCACTGTGCGAAAGCGAAACGCTCACCCGCAGCCGGTGCCGGGCCAGATGGCCCGCCAGCGCTCCATGGGTCTGGAACCGCGGTGCGCCATGGTGGTCGTGGACCAGCTCGGCATCGGTCCAGAACCAGGTCTCATCCGCCGCCGGAATTGCTTTGAAAAGAGCTTCTTTGGCCGCGAACGCCCCCGCCATGCTCTCCAGGGGAGAGACCTTCGATTCGAAGTGGCGCAGTTCTCCGCGGGTGAAGAAGACATCGGGTTCGCGGAGCGAGGAAGCGACCTCCAGTTCACTGATCAGCTGGAGGTCGTGCCCCAGACCGATCAGCTCCCGACGAGATCCATCCAAGTGTCCTCGACCTCTTCACGGGAATGGACCTCGATCCCGGTGATCTTCTTCAGAGCGCCGCAGATCAGCTGCTCCTTCTTCTCCAGCGCCTCGGGACGGAAGTCGTTGTCGCCCACTTCGAGCTGGTCCCACCAGTTCACATGCGAACCGCGCTGCTCCAGCTGGGCCCGGGCACTCCCATGGAGCTCACCGTCCTCGCGGAGGAAGAGGTGCGCGACCGCGAACGCGTCCTTGGCCGGGTATTCACCGCTGTCCACCAGCGCCTTGGCGAAGGAGACGAAGTAGTTGCGGTGCTGAATCTCGTCGGCGGCGACCTGCTTGAAAATGCGGCGCAGCCCCGGGTCCTCGATGACGTGCTGGCACTGGCCGTAGTTGACCGCGGCCGTGATCTCCGAGATGGCGAGCAGCACCAGCGTGCGGAGCATGTCGTCGTCGGGGAAGACCTGGCGGAACTGGATGAAGGTCTCGTCCGAGATCGGCTCCATCCCGCTGAGATCGGCCAGCCGGTTGAAGACCGTCTCGTGGTGGGCTTCCTCTTCGTTCCAGTAACGGCTCCAGGTGCCGCACGCCTCCATGATCGAGGCGACCGTGGGGTTCTTGTCCTGCCAGCGCCGGACCTCGGCCTCCGACTGCCGCTCGAGGCGGTCCGCGCCCGGCTTGGTGGTCAGCTCGGCCCGGCCCGCGTTCCAGACCAGGTTGCGGTCGAGCGGGGTGAGGCTGTCCAGGTCGACGGCCGCCAGCATCTCCACGACGCTCCACCGCCGGGACTCGTGCAGCCGCTGCTGCTCCCAGGTGACGTCGACCAGGGACATACCGCGCTTGGTCAGCGCGTCATAGAGGTCGGTGATGATGGCGGGCGACCCGTCGGAGGCGGCCGACCGGCGGATGACCGGGGAGGAGGCGCGGTCCGTCTCGGCGATACTCATACGGCCGCCTCCTTTTGCTCACGTTCGAATTCGTCGAGGAAGGTCTTCAGCACCGTCGTAATCGGGGTGTCGAGGGGAAGCGCGGGAAGGCGCACCCGCACCCCGTAGTCCTTGCGCAATCCGTTTGCGGTGCGCGCAAACGCTTCCATGAGATCGATGCTGTTGGTCATCCGCGGGCTACTGGCGATGACGTCGGCCAATGTCGCGTCGGCCGTGAATAGCTGCTCCTCCGTGAGGCCCGCGTTCTCGGCGAATTTCTGCCGGATGTAAGGCTCTACTTCAGGTGTGACCATGGATCAGAAGCGTACTGGCTTTCGGCTGCCTCGGCCAAGTGATCGAAGAAACAGGCAAGTTGATGCCAACCGAACCGAACAAACGGAAGGCATCAATCCGAGATACCGAATGTGCTGGTCCGGCGAAATCTCGGCAATGTCGCCAATTAGGTGCGGGATCGTACACGGACTCGCACCGGACCCTTCGCCAGCAGTGTGATCCCGGCGCCGAGCGGAATGTCGCCGCCGTCCGTCGCGTCTTCCACCTCGTACGCGCGCAGCAGTGTCGCCAGGCTCAGCACCGAATGCAGCGTCGAGAAGTGCTGCCCGATGCAGGCCCTGGGCCCGCCGCCGAACGGGAAGTACGCATAACGCGGCCGACCGGCCTCGGCCTGTGGGGTGAAGCGCTCCGGATCGAAGCGCTCCGGATCCTCCCAGTAGGCGGGATGGCGGTGCGCGACCCACTGGCTGACCAGCACGGCGGCACCGGCCGGGATACGGCGACCGCCGATGACGGTCTCGGCCACGGCGAGCCGGCTGACGGCCGGGGACGGCGGAAACAGCCGCATGGCCTCCTTCAGCACCATGGTGAGTCGGGGCAGGGCCTCCAGATCCGCCGCGGTGGGGGTGCGGCCGTCGGGGAGCGCCCGGTCCAGCTCCTCGTGCACCCGGCGCTGCTCGGCCGGGTGGCGGGCCAGGAGGTGCAGGGCGAAGGTGAGCGCCGTGGCGGTGGTGTCGTGTCCGGCGAGGAAGAAGACCAGGACCTGTTCCCGCAGTTCGGCCCGGGTCAGGCTGCCGTCCTCGGCGTTGTGGGCGCGGATGAGGAGGGTGAGCAGATCCTCGGCGGCGCCGTCCTCCGGTCCGGCACCGTCCTCCGGTACGGGGCCGGGTGCGTGTCCGGGTCCGGGTGCCTGCTCGCGCTCCTCGCGCTCCTCGCGCTCCCGACCGTCCATGCGCTTGCTGATGATCGCGTCGCACAGCGCGTACAGCCCGGCCTGGGCTCGGGCGGCGCGGCGGTTGGCGGGGGTGGGCCAGTCGCGGGGCAGCTTGACCGGGGACAGGGCGCGGGCCCGCGCGCGCTCGTTGAGCATCGGCAGGCTGTCCCGGACGACCTCGATGGTCTGCTCGACATCGGAGCCGAACAGAACGCGGCCGACGACGCGCAGCGCGTATCCGCGCATCTCCTCCACCAGCTCGAGGGCCCCATCGGCGCCACCGGGGGTTTCCCGCCAGCGGGCGGCCAGCGCCGCCGCCTCCGAGGTGACGGCGGTGGCGTAACTCTCGACCCGGCGGCGGGTGAACAGCGGCTGGATGAGCCGGCGCTGGCGCCGGTAGTCCTCGTCCTGGCTGGTGAGCAGGCCGTTGCCGAGGGCCTGCCGCAGCTCCTCGTAGATGGCGTTGTCCTTGCGGAAGTTGGCCGCCTCCGTGGCCAGGACCTGCTGGATGCCCTCGGCCGAGAACACTCCGTAGATCTCCCGCCGCAGGCCGGGCGGCCCGGCGCGGAACCGGACGACGTCGCCGTGGTCGCGGCGGGCCCGCAGATACGCCGCCAGCGGATCGCCCAGGAGGTCGGACATCGAGCCGAGCAGCGGCGTCCCGGCCGCGTACGGCACTTCGGTCACTTCGGTCACTTCGGTCACTTCGGTCACTTCGGTCACGTCTGATACGTCTGATACGTCAACCGCTGTGGTCGTGCTCGCTTTGGTCGCCATCGTCGTCTCCGGTGTCAGGCCGCCGCCGGGGCCGTGGTGCGGCGTACGGTCACGGCCGCGAGCACCGCCACCCCGAAGGCGAAGCCGATCGAGAGGTACCAGGTGTTGCGCGCTCCGCCGAGCGCGTCGCTCGCGGACGCGGTGACGATGGACACCGCGAGCGCCGTGCCGAGGACCGCGCCGAGCTGGCGGAAGGCCGCGTTGGCCGCGCTGGCGGTGGCCAGCCGGCTGGGTTCGACCCCGGCCAGGGCCACCCCGCCAAGCACCGGCCAGACCAGTCCGGCGCCAAGACCCATGACGGCCGCCCCGGGCAGCCAGTGGGTGAGGAAGTCCGGGTCCTGGCCGCCGCCCCAGAACAGCAGCAGGGTGCCGCAGATGTAGATCAGACAGCCCGCGATCACGACCAGCGGGTCGCCGAACTTCTCGGCGAGGCGGGCGGCCGGCCGGGCCACCAGGGCGCTGGCGAGCGGCGGCGGCGTGGTGGCCAGACCCGCGGTGAGCAGGGACCAGCCCCAGTGGCCGGTCAGGAACAGGATGTTGTTCAGGATGACGGCGTAGAAGGTCACCGAGAACAGCATCGAGCCGATGTTGCCGCCCACGGCGTTGCGCGAGCGCAGCAGATCGAGGGAGACGACCGGGGCCGGATGGCGTGCGCTGCGCGCCACCACCGCCGCCGCCAGCACCGCCCCGCCGACCAGGCAGCCGATGGTGCGCGCGCTCGCCCAGTCCCAGTCGGGGGCCTTGACCAGGCCCAGGGCGAGCAGGCCCAGCGAGGCGCCGAGCAGCGCCGAGCCCAGGACATCGGGGGTGGGGCCGCTTCGTTCGCGCTGCTCGGTGAGGTGCCGGCCGGCCCATACGGCGGCGATCCCGATCGGGATGTTCACCAGGAACACCGCCCGCCAGCTCCAGTGCTCGGCGAGCAGTCCGCCGAGGCCGGGCCCGATCCCGGCGGCCAGCGCGGCGGACGCGCTCCAGAGGGTGATCGCCGCCAGGCGCTTGGCCATGGGGAACATGGGCAGCAGCAGCGCGAGTGAGGTGGGGACGAGGATCGCGGCGCCGACCGCCTGCACCAGCCGGGCGCCGATGAGGACGGCGGCGGAGTCGGCGATCCCGCAGACCGCGGACGCGACGGTGAACGTGGCGAGCCCCACCGCGAAGGACCGCCGGCAGCCGAGCCGGTCGGCCGCCCGGCCGGCGGGCATCAGGAGCGCGGCGATCACCACGTTGTAGCCGTTGAGCACCCAGGACAGGGTGGGCAGGTCGGTGGTGTCGAAGGTCTCGGCGATGTTGGGGAACGCCACGTTCACGATGGTGCTGTCCAGGAATGCCACGAAGGCGCCGAGGCAGCACAACAGGACCAGTTTGACGGGTGGCTTGGCGGGTGGCTTGACGGGTGGGTCGGCGGCGGAATCGCCCGCCGCGGCGTCCCGCGTTCCGTCGGGAGCGACCGGTACGTCGGTCATGGGTGTCCTCTCCTGGACAGGCACGCGGTCGTTGAGCACCGATCCTTCACCCTGGTTCAGTCGATCACGATGCTCGTTGTTACCCGTGAGTGTCAATCCCCCCAGCGGCCCCACGGAGCACGCCCGGATCTCCTCAACCACCCATCACCATAAGATCGTTGACCACTCGTCAACGTTGCTGTAACACTTGCTCGCCGTATCGATCACGGGGGTCGATCACGGGGGGAGACGGCTCAGTTGGCTGGTCCACATGGGCGCGGTGCCGGAAGCTTCGCGCGGCTGCTGCGTGAGCGGGCGACGCATGAGCCCGACGCCCTCGCCTACCGGTTCATGGCGGACGACGAGTCGGCCGCCGAGATCACCTACGCCGAGCTCGACGCACGCGCCCGCGCCGTCGCGGCCCGGCTGTCGGCCGCCACCGACGGGCGGCCGGACCCGGCGCTGCTGCTGTTCGCGCCCGGCCTGGACTATCTCGCGGGGCTGTTCGGCTGCTTCTACGCCGGGGTGCCCGCGGTGCCCGCCTTCCCGCCCGACCCGGCGCGCCTGGCGCGTACGATGCCGCGGCTCGCCGCCATCATTGAGGACACCGGCTCGGACACCGTCCTGACCACCTCGGACATCGCTCCGCTGCTGGCCGACTGGCTGGCCACGGCGCTCGGCGGCCGCACCCCCCGGCTGATCACGACCGACCTGGCCGACCCCACCGACGCCCCCGCCGACGCCCTCACCGACGAGGGTCCGCTGCCGGAGATCCGGCCCGACCGGCTGGCGCTGCTCCAGTACACCTCGGGGTCGACATCGCTGCCGCGCGGCGTCATGCTCAGCCACGCCCAGCTGCTCGACAACTCCCTGGAGATCGCCCGCGGGTTCGGGCTGCACCAGGGCAGCTCGGGCGGCGTATGGCTGCCCCCGTACCACGACATGGGGCTGATCGGCGGCATCCTCACCCCGCTGTCCACCGGCATTCCGGTGACGCTCATGTCGCCCGTCACGTTTCTGCGCCGCCCGCTGTCCTGGCTGCGCATGGTCTCGCGCTACGGCGTGACGGTCACCGGCGGCCCGAACTTCGCATACGACCTGTGCGTACGGCGCGCGAAGGACGCGGACCTGGAAGGGCTCGACCTGTCCGGTGTGGAGCTCGTCTTCACCGGCGCCGAGCCGGTCCGCGCCGACACCATGGCCCGCTTCGCCGAACGTTTCGCGCCCTGCGGCTTCAGAGCCGAGTCGTTCTATCCGTGTTACGGCCTCGCGGAAGCGACTCTGTTCGTGACCGGCGGTAAACCTCTGGGCGGCTGGCGCTCGGTGTCGGTCGCGCGCGACGCGCTCGAAGCACACGGCGCGGCCCGCCCGGCCGGGCCGCGGGAGCGCTCCCGGTCGCTGGTGAGCTGCGGCTCCCCCGGCCCGGCGACCAGGCTGCTGATCGCCGACCCGGCGACCGGCGCACCGCTCGGCGAGGGCGCGGTGGGCGAGATCTGGATCGACTCGCCGAGCGTCGCCGACGGCTACTGGCGGCGCCCGAAGGACACTGCGGAAATGTTCGGCGCCACGACCACCACCGGCGACGGCCCGTATCTGCGCACCGGCGACCTCGGGTTCGTCCTGGACGGCGAGCTGTTCCCGGCGGGGCGGCTGAAGGACCTGATCGTCGTCAACGGGCGCAACTACCACCCCGTCGACATCGAGCGGGTCTGCGAGGCCGAGGTCACCGGCATCCGCCGCAACTGCGGCGCCGCCTTCGCGGTCGAGGACGACGAGGGCGCGGCCGAGCGGCTGGTGCTGGTTTACGAGGTGGATCCCGCAGAAGAGGAGCAGTACGCGGCGGCCGTCGAGGGGATCCGGCGGGCGATCTCGATGGAGCTGAGCGTCCCTCCGTACACCGTGGTCCTGGTGCGGCCCCGGACCATCCCCAAGACATCGAGCGGCAAGGTGCAGCGCTGGCTGGCGCGCCGCCAATTCCTCGCCGGTGAGCTCGACGAACTCACCCGCTGGCAGGCTCCCGCCCGGCCCGCACCCGATATGACCACATCCACGAGGGGGAACTGACATGATCGTCAAAGTGCGGGGCGTCCTGCTCCGGTTCACCGACTACGAGAGCGAGATCGAGGTCGGCGGCGACACCGTGCGGGACGGGCTGGCGGCGCTGACCGAACGCTACCCGGACCTGGCCGAGGTGCTGATGGACCGCGAGGGAAGCGTCCGCGCCACGCATCTGATCGCCCTCAACGGCGAAAAGCTCACCCTGCACGAGCTGGACCGGGAGGCCACCGAGGACGACCGGGTGGACATCGTCACCGCGATATCCGGGGGCTAGCGCCGATGCCGCGCAGCTCCACGTACGAGGTCGTGCTGGACGCGAGCCTGTTCACCCCGGCCCAGCTACAGCCCACCGCCGTCGGACGGCTCGCGTTCCAGGCCGGCACCCGCTGGCTGCGCGACCATGTGTGCAGCCACCGCACGCTGGTGTCCGAGCACCAGGTGGGGTTTGTGCTGTGGGCCTGGCAGCTGGAGTACGAGCGGCCGCTGCGGTTCCTCGACGCCGACGAGGCGCAGGTCGAGGTGCGGGCCCAGGTGCGCGGGCCGCGCTCGTCGCAGCTGGAGATGGAGATGACGGTCTCGGGCCCGGCGGGCGTGGCGGTGCGCACCCGCGCCACCTCGGTACCGCTGCGGCTCAGCGGCGACCAGGCCCTCTCGGGCGCGCCGACGACGCTGCCGGACTCGTTCGTGGCGGGCTTCCACGAGGACGAGGTCGAGCGCTCCCCGTATCTGTCGCCGGTGCGCGGGCTGTTGGGCGCGTACGAGCGCGAGGGCGAGCGCATCGCCTCCCACACCACGACGTTCCGGGTCCACCGCCACCACTGCGAGGTGGCCGACCAGTGGTACTGGGTCGAATCCCTCGGGTTCGCGGGCGGTGCGCGCGAGGAGTGCGTGATGCGGCACGGCGGGAAGGCGCCCGAGCTGCGGCGTGCGCTGGCCGACGGGATCCGCCGGGTCGACGCGACGTGGCTGCGGGCCGGTCAGCTGTGGGATCAGCTGCGGGTGCGCACCACGGTCTACCGCCATGACGGCCGGGTCGCGTTCGTCCATGAGCTGGGGCTCGACAGTGACGACGGCAGCGGGCCGTACGCGATCGTGGTGGAGCACGTATGACCGGGGCATCGCTGACCACGTTTTCGGCGTTTTCGGCGTTTGCGGCGGCTGAGGAGCTGGAGCGGGCGCTGGGCTGCCCGTTCGATCCGGACACCGGTATGTCGCTGGCTCGCGGTGTGCGCGCGGACGATCTGGAGGCCGAACCCACCGCGGCGTACGAGGCGGCCTGGGCGGCCGGGCTGCATGAGCATCTGGTGCCGGTCGCCGAGGGCGGCCGGCTCGGCTCGTTCGAATCGCTGCTGGCCGTGGTGCGCGCCGCCTCGCGCCGGGAGCTCGCGGTCTCGGTCGGCTTCGGCTCCACGCTGCTGGCCACCGCGCCGGTGTGGACCTGGGGCGACGACACCCAGCGGCGCCGGGTCGCCGAGCTCGCGCTCGGCCGCGCCTGGGGCACCGCCGGTATCAGCGAGGAGGCGGCGGGCAGCGATCTGCTCGCCACCGCCACCCGCGCGGCGCCCATGGGCGAGGGATTTGTGCTGAACGGCAAGAAGTGGCTGGTCGGCAATGGCAGACGGTCCTCGTTCGCCACCGTATTGGCCGCCTCCGACCCGTCCTTCGGGCTGTTCCTGATCGACTTCGAGGCCGTCGGCGGCGACGCGGTGCGGCGGCTGCCGAAGGTGCCCACCCACGGACTGCGCGGCCACGATCTGAGCGGCTTCGTCCTCGACGACTGCCGGGTCGGCGCAGGCGCCGTGATCGGGCGGCCGGGCCGCGGCATCGAAATGGTCACCGGCATGCTCCAGTTCACCCGGACGCTGGTGGGCGGGAGCAGCCTCGGCGCCGCCGACACGGCGCTGCGTATCGCGCTGCGGCATGCGCGCGGGCGGATGCTGTACGGCGAGCCGGCGCTGGCGCTGGCCCCGGTGCGCTCGCTGCTGGCGCGCGCCTTCGCCGATCTGCTGATCGCGGAGTGCACCGGTCTTGCCGCGGCGCGCGCCCTCGATGTGGCGCGGCAGCGGATGGCGCTGTGGTCCGCGGTGGCGAAGTACGTGGTGCCCGCGCTCTGCGTGGACGCGGTGAACGCGTGCGGCGAGGTGCTGAGCGCGCGGGCCTATCTGCGCGAGGGGGTCGCGGACGGGGCGTTCCAGAAGCTGGTGCGCGATGTGGCGATCACCCCCGTGTTCGAGGGCACCCAGCTGGTGCAGCTGGACACGGTCCGCGCCCAACTGGTCAGCGGGGCGCGGCGGCGCGCCGGGGCGCAGCGGGCCGAGGTTCCGCTGCCGCTGCTGTTCGGGTTCGGCGAGCCGGTGACCCCGGTGGCGCCCCGGGACCAGCGCCCGTCGCTCACGTACGGGGCCGCCGACGAGGTGGTCGACCTCCTCGACGAGGCGGTGGCGGCGCTGGGCGACGACCAGGAGCTGTTCTCGCTCGGGCACACGCTGCTGAAGGTCCGCGACGAGACGCGGGAGACACTGCGCGGGCTCGGTACAGCGCGCACCACCGAGACGTACAAGGCGGCCCGCCGGCACTGTCTGGTGCACGCGGGCGCCTGCTGTCTGCACACCTGGCTGAGGCGCCGGGACGCGCTCGGCGGCCTGGCCGCCGACCGGGCCTGGCTCTCGGTCGCGCTGCGCCGCGTGGTGGAACGGCTGGGGTTCCCGGCCGGACCGGACCGGGAGGCCGAGGACCGGCTGGTGCGCCGGCTCGAAGACCTCGACGACGACGATCGGGCGTTCTCCCTCGTACCGCTGCGGCTCGCCCCGCAGTACCGGGGGTCCGCGCCGGGCCGCATTTAGGCCCCATTCAGGCCGCATTGAGGCCGCTCGTAGGCCGCTTGTAGGAGGACGACGCCATGACCACCGAACACCGCGACGGCACCGCCGAGTCCGCCGACGCCTGGCTGCCCTCGCTGATCGGGGAGCTGCTGGGCCTCGACGGGCAGCGGCTGCCCGCCGACCGGCCGCTGGGCGAGATCGGCATCGACTCGCTCACCGCGGCCCAGCTCTCCGTCGAGGTCGAGGAGCGCACCGGCGCCACCATCCCGCTGGAGCGGTTCCTCGGCGAGGAGACGCTTGCGGACCTGGTACGTGAGCTGGACGCCGACACACAGGAGGTCGGGGCATGACGGGCCGGGGCATGACGGGCCGGGCCCACGCCGCCGATGTGATGAACCGGGCAGCCCTGTCCCCAAAGAGCGGAAACCACACCCTCGACGCCGAGATCGAGCGGATCCGCCGCGAGGCCCGGCGCCGGTTCGGCAGCTTCGTCCTGGATATCGCAAACCCCGGTTCGCACTTCCGCAACAAGGAGTGCCGGCCGCTCGACAACCGGGTCTTCGAACAGGCCGGTGAGCTGGGGCTGATGGGGTTCTCGCTGCCGACCGAGATCGGCGGCGAGGGGCGGGACAAGCTGGCGTGGGGCGTGGTGGTCGAGGAGATCGCCCGCCTCTCGCGCGACCCCGGCTTCGCCGTCCTGCTCGACATCAGCGTCGAGATCACCGAGCTGATCCTGTCCAGCGGCACACCGGAGCTGATCGAGACCTACGTTCCGGATCTCGTGGCCGGCCGGCGGTTCGGGGTGCAGGGCGCGTACGAGAGCCGCGACCCGTACGACTACCACTCCACAGCGCGGCTGGAAGGCGACGTTTGGGTGCTGAACGGCGCCAAGCGGTTTCTTGCCGGGGCGCGCTTCGCCGACCTCTTTGTGCTGTTCCTGCGCGACGAGGCGTCCAACGACATGCTGGCGTTTCTCGTCGAGAAGGACGACCCGGGCGTCACCTCCGTACACATGGACACCATGGGCATGCACACCATGGGCCTGGGCCAGGTGATCCTGCACGACGTGCGGCTGCCCGCGGCGCGGCTCGTGTGGCGCGCGGACGCCCTCAGCGAGCTGAACACCTATGCGCGCATCCGCCGGACCATGAGCGCATGCGGGGTGCTGGGCGCGCTGGACGGGGTGATCGAGAACTGTGTGGAGGCGCTGAACCCCCGTAAGCGCGGCGGGCGTCGGGTGCTCGAATACCCCAACGTCGAGCGGTCGGTCGGCGAGATGCGCATGCTGCTCCAGTCGGCCCGCGCGAGCGTCTACCGGGCGCTGGACGGCACCAGATCGCCGGACCGCGATCCGTACTTCGACGAGTACGCGACCGTCGCCAAGCACCACGCGTCCGAGTGCGCGCTGCGCGTCGGCCAGTTGGTGATGAGCCTCCAGGGCGGCGAGGCGTATATGTCCGCGTTCCCGTGGGAGCGGTTCATGCGCGACATCCTGGGCCTGATCTCCGGTCAGGGATCCCAGGAGATGCTGCTGCTGCAGCTGGGGCAGCGCACGATCGTCGGCCTGGAGGGCAAGCGAGTACGGGAGGAGGCCGCCGAGCGCGCCGTGTCCAAGCTGGCCGACGGGTGGTGGGCGCTGCACGCCGCCGCGCACGGGGACGGCGAGGAGTTCGCCGACGCGGTGGCGGCGGTGGTCTCGGCGGCCGGGCTCGACGCTTCTGAGGCAGATGGGCGCGGCGCGGTGGCCGCGCTGCTCGAACGGGCCCACGCCCTGGTGGCGGCCGTACGGGCGGG
>NZ_MUNE01000553.1 GCF_002154605.1 Streptomyces milbemycinicus
GCCGACCGCGCCCAGCGGGGCGGCCCGCCAGGCGAAGTAGCTGGGCCAGCGGGACTCGACGTCGTAGCCGAGCGCCGCGGCCTCCTCGTACGCCTGCGGGGCGAAGTAGAGGCTGGCGTGCACCGGCTCCAGCTGGTGCCACATGCGGCGGGCGAGGGCTTGGTACTGCGTCACTTTTACCTCTTCGGATGAGACTCGGGCGAGAACCTGGCGAGGCGGCGGAAGTGGGGGGAAGCCGAGGGCGAAGGATAGCCAGCGCATGGGGAGGGCGGGGGCCTATTCCTTCGCCTGCCCCCGCAGCAGCGCCGTGATCTGCGCCGCGGTCGCCGCGAGCCGCCGCCGGGCCTCGGCCGCGTGGGCGGCGCTCACGCCGTGGTCGCGGGCCGTGTCGCGGATGTCGTCGCGGAAGCGGTCCAGGAGCCGGTCCAGATCGCGGGCGGGGTCGCGGGACGGGGTGAAGTCCCGGGCCCACTCGGGCTCCTGCCCGGCCGCCTTGGGCTCGTGTCCCGCAGCCTTGGGCTCGTGCCCGGCCGCCTTGGGCGCGTCCGCGCGCTCGACGACGTACTCCGGCTCGGCGTGCTCCGTGGCCCCCGCGCCCTGCCGTGAGATACGCCCTATGCCGCGCGACACCTCGGCCAGCCCCTCGCGTACGGCGCTCTGCCAGTCGCCCGTCCTCAGGTGTTCCTGCGTCTGCTCCTGCAGCCGCCGGGCCATCCGCTGGACCTCCTCGCGCGCCAGGTCCTGGGCGTCCTTCGCCTGCTGCCGGGCGCGCTGGGCGTCCTGCCGGGCGCGGCGGCTCTCCTCCTTGGCCCGGCGCGCCTGCTCCTTCCACTCGTCCTTGGCGCGCCGCATCTCCTCCTTCGCCAGCCGCCACGCCTCCTTGTCCCCCCACGGGCCCTCCCACGGCCCGCGCTTCCCGCCCTTCGTGTCGGAAGTGTTGCCTGAGGTACGGGCCTGCTGCGCCGCTTCGCGCATCTCGCGCCGCAGATCGCTGGCGGAGCCGCGTACGTCCTCCCGGATCTCGGCGGCGAGCTCGGCGACGGACTCGCGGATCTCGACCTCCAGGTCGGCCAGCTCGCCGCCGCGGTCGGCCAGTTCGGCACGGCCGGCGTCGGTGATGGAGTAGACCTTGCGGCCGCCCTCGGTGGTGTGCGTGACCAGCCCCTCGGCCTCCAGCTTGGCCAGGCGGGGGTACACGGTGCCGGCGGAGGGCGCGTACAGGCCCTGGAAGCGCTCCTCCAGCAGGCGGATGACCTCGTAGCCGTGGCGCGGCGCCTCGTCGAGCAGCTTGAGGAGGTAGAGCCGCAGCCGGCCGTGGGCGAATACGGGGGCCATCAGAGGACCTTTCCTTCGGGGCGGTCAGGGCCGGGCGACGGGCGCGTCGGCGCGTCCTCTTCGGTGGGCGGGCGGCGCAGCAGCGCTATCGCGCCCGTGACGGTGGTGGCCTTGAGCCGGCCGCTGCCCGCGCCGAGCCGCCCCGAGACGCGCTTGGCCCCCCATTGGCCGGTGACCCGCAGATCCTCGAAGGCGTTGGAGACGGCTCCGCTCGTGGTGTGCGCCTCGACCTCGGCGTCGGCGGGGTGCGGCAGCCGGATCGCGATCTCGCCGGACACGGTGTTGAGGGCGATGTCCGCGCCGCCCGAGGTGGTCGTGGCGGCGAGGTCGAGCACGATGTCGCCGCTGACCGTGTCCGCGTGGACGGACTGGCCCGAGCCCTCGATGACGGTCAGGTCGCCGTTGACGGAGTTGAAGCGCAGCCGCCCGGTGACGGCCTGGGCCTCGACCCGCCCCGAGACGGTGTCGGCGTGGACCGGGCCGGTCAGCCCGAGCAGGGTGATGTCGCCGGTGACGCCGTGCACATCGGTGCGGCCGGTGAGCCCGGAGACGACGGCTCCGGCGCCGATGGCGCCGACCGAGGCGCTGGTGTCGGTGGGGACGGCGAGGGTGAGATGGACCGTACGGTTCCAGCCCTTGTGATCGAGCCACTTGCGCCAGCCCTTCCATGGCACGTCGTCGTATCCGACCTTCAGCGTGCCGTCCTCGTGGGTGACGGTCAGCGGCGGGCCGTCGATCTCCGTGAGCTCCAGGCGGGCGGGGCCGGTGTCGGTCCCGACGACGTTGACGGTGCCGCCCACGACGCGCACCTGAAGGGTGGATACGAGGTCGTCGAAGGTGAGCTTCTGTGGTTCGGTCAACGACCACTTGGACTGGCCTGACATCCCTGGCCTCCCCTGGCTGGGCGCTGGCGGGACCCCTGACCGGACCCCGCGGCAGACGCGACGCAACATATCGCGTCTTCTAGTAGACACGATATATCGCGGATCCGAGGAGTCAAGCGGTGACCCCAGGGGTGCCGGGGTGGCTGATTCGGTGCGGGCGGCGGCCGGCCGGGATTCGCTAGAGCGCCGCTAGAGCCTGACTGGAGAGTCATGGAGTGCGAATGTTCGAGGCTGTTACCTTCAGGGCCTCGGAATCGGGGGGGAAGGGTCAAATGGGTCATGTCGAGACAGTCCTTGAAATACTCAACGCCCGAAGATGCCCAGGAACTGCGTTCCGTGGCCCAGCTGCTGGTCAGGGCAGCGGTGGAGTACCCCTATTCGGGGGTAGGCTACTTGCCCGACGGTGCGGAGGGCGAATCCATACGCCAGCCCTATACGCCCTATGCTGAACTTCTCGATTCCGCGCTCCGATTGCTCACCGGCCTGCGGTCCCGCGGGCTGAGGGCCGGCGACAAGGTCGCGCTGCTACTGGATGACCAGCGGGAATTCCTCTCCGTTTTCTGGGCCTGTCTGCTCGGCGGGTTCGTCCCCTGCCCCATGGCGCCGGTGCCGGGCGACCCCGCCCGCTGGGCCGCGCAGCTCGCCCATGTCGACCGGCTGCTCGACCGTCCGCTGCTGGTCACCACCGAGGCGACGCGCGCCGAGCTGCCCGATGTGCCGGGGCTCGCCGTGGCGCCGGTGGAAGGGCTCGGCGGCGGTGAACCCGCGCCGGACATCCACCGGGCCGCGCCGGAAGAGCTCGCCCTGCTGGTGCTGACTTCCGGCTCCACCGGAAATTCCAAAGCCGTGATGCTCTCCCATGGAAACCTTCTGGCATCCATGGCGGGGAAGTCGGACAAGCAGCGGCTCACCGCCGCCGACACCACCTTCAACTGGATTTCCTACGACCATGTCGCGGCGCTTCTGGAAGCGCATCTGCTGCCGCTCTACGTGGGCGCGAACCAATTGCACGCCCCGGCCTCCGTCATCCTCGAGGAGCCGCACCGGTTCCTGCGCATCATCTCCCGCCACAAGGTGACGATGACCTTCACCCCGAATTTCCTCCTCGGCCCGCTTAATTCCGCGGCCCATGAATTCGCAGAGGGGGCGGCGTCGGGCGGGGAGGACGGGGAAGACGGGGAGCGGCTTGATCTGAGCGCGCTGCGCCACATCGTGAGCGGCGGCGAGGCCAATGTCGTCGCCACCGGTGAGGCGTTTCTCGCCAACTACGCCCCGTACGGACTGCGGCGGTCCGCCCTGTGGCCCGCTTTCGGCATGACCGAGACCTGCGCCGGCAGCATCTACAACCGCGACTTCCCGGACGCCGACGCGGGCCAGGAGTTCGCCAACCTCGGCACGCCCGTCAAGGCGCTGACCATCCGGGTGGCCGACGACGAGCATCGCGCGCTGCCCGCGGGCGAGGTGGGGGAGTTGCAGCTCAGCGGCCCGATGATCACGACGGGCTACTACAACAACGAGGAGGCCACCCGCGAGGCCTTCACCCCCGACGGCTGGTTCCGCAGCGGCGATCTGGGCCGTATCGACGACGGCCGGCTCACCCTGGTCGGGCGCAGCAAGGACAGCATCATCGTCAATGGCGTCAACTACTTCAGCCATGAGATGGAGGCGGCGCTCGAGCAGCTGGACGGCGTGGCCGGCGGCTATGTCGCGGCCTTCCCGACCCGGCGGCCGGGCAGCGACACCGAGCAGCTGGTGATCGCGGTCGGCCCCGAGGTGGCGGAGGGCGACGAGGCGGGCCTGTACCGGCTGCTCACCGCCGTGCGCTCGACCGTGGTGATGCACTGGGGGTTCCGGCCCTCCCTCGTCCTGCCGCTGCCCAAGGAGGCGTTCCCCAAGACCAGCCTGGGCAAGACGCTGCGCCAGCGGATGCGCATCCGCCTGGAGTCCGGCGGCTTCGACGACGTCATCGCGCACGTCGCCGAGCTGACCACCCGCAGACTCGGCGGATACACCGCGCCGGAGGGCGAGACCGAGCGGGTGCTCGCCGAGATCTACGCCGAGATGTTCGACATGGCCCCGGACGAGGTCAGCGTCACCGCGAGCTTCTTCGACCTCGGCGGCACCTCGCTGGACATCCTGCGGCTGCGCCGCCAGGTCGGCCGCCGCCTGGGCGTCGTGGACCTGCCGATCATCACCGTGCTCACCGCCCCCTCGGTGCGCGCCCTCGCGACCCGGCTCGGCGAGGGCGGTTCGGCGGCGGTCGCGGCGTACGACCCGGTGGTCCCGCTGCAGGCCGCCGGCGACAAGACGCCGCTGTTCTGTGTGCACCCGGGCGTCGGGGAGGTCCTGGTCTTCGTCAACCTCGCCAAGTACTTCGTCGGCGACCGGCCCTTCTACGCGCTGCGCGCCAGGGGGTTCAACGAGGGCGAGCGGCCCTTCGCGAGCTTCGAGGAGATGGTCGCCACGTATGTCGGGGCCATCCGCGCCACCCAGCCCCATGGCCCGTACGCAGTCGCCGGCTACTCGTACGGCGGCGCCGTGGCCTTCGAGATCGCCAAGGAACTGGAGGCGCAGGGCGAGCGCGTCGACTTCGTCGGGAGCTTCAACCTCCCGCCGCATATCAAGTCCCGCATGGACGAACTGGACTTCATCGAGACCGCGACCAACCTCGCGTTCTTCCTCGACCTGATCAACAAGAAGCAGTCCCTCGACCTCCCCGGGCAGCTGCGCGGGCTGCCCAAGGAGGAGCAACTGGCGCACTTCCTCACGATCGCCCCGCCCGGCCGGCTGGCCGAGCTCGATCTGGACCTGGACAAGTTCACGGCCTGGGCCGAGCTCGCCAACGGGCTCACCGACCTCGGCCGCAGCTACACGCCCACCGGCACCACCCGTTCGATGACGGTCTTCTACGCCATCCCGCTGCGCGGCACCAAGGAGGACTGGCTCAACAACGAGCTGCGCAGGTGGGACGAGCACACCACCGAGGCCAACCGCTATATCGACGTGCCCGGCGAGCACTACACCCTGATGGGGCCCCAGCACGTCGCGACCTTCCAGGCCATTCTGCGCAGGGAGCTCGACCGCGCGCTGGGCGACGGCGAGTGACGAGCGGCGGCGAGTAACGAGCGCGCGAGTAGCGCCGGCAAGAGGAGAAGAGCACGTTGAAAGGCAAGAAGATCCTGGTCACGGGCGGCAGCGGACAGGTCGGCCGCCCGGTGGCCGAGGCGCTGGCCGAGCACAACGAGGTCTGGTGTCTGGGCCGGTTCGCCACCCCGGGCGTCGAGGAGGAGCTGAGAGCCCGCGGGATCAGGACGTACCACTGGGACATGAACGACCTCGGCGGCGCCGCGTACGACGGACTCCCCGACGACTTCACCCACGTCATCCACTCGGCGGTGCGGCGCGGCGAGGACGGTGACTTCAACGCCGCGGTCGAGGTCAACTCCGTCGCCTGCGGGCGGCTGATGACCCACTGCCGCGGCGCGGAGGCGTTTTTGTACGTCTCCACCGGCGCGCTCTACAAGCGGCAGACCCTGGACCACCCGTACGCCGAGGACGACCCGGTCGACGGGGTCGCCGACTGGCTGCCCGCCTACCCCGTGGGCAAGATCGCCGCCGAAGGCGCCGTACGGGCCTTCGCGAGCGTGCTGAACCTGCCCACCACCATCGCCCGGCTCAACATCGCGTACGGGCCCGGGGGCTACGGCGGGGTGCCGATGCTCTACTTCAAGCGGATGCTGGCCGGTGAGCCGATACCGGTGCCGCTGGAGGGCCAGAACTGGTGCTCGCTGCTGCACACCGACGACCTGGTCAGCCAGGTGCCCAAGCTGTGGGCCGCCGCGTCCGTGCCCGCCACGCTGGTCAACTGGGGCGGTGACGAACCGGTGGGCATGACGGACTGCGTGCGCTACCTCGAAGAGCTCACCGGCGTCGAGGCCAAGCTGGTGCCCAGCGAGGTCACCCGGGAGACCTACCAGTTCGACCCCGCGCGGCGCCTGGAGCTCACCGGCCCCTGCCGGGTGCCGTGGCGCGAGGGCGTACGGCAGACCCTCGAGGCGCTGTACCCCGACCACGTCAAGCCGCGCCCGGACGCGTCCGCCACCTGAACCGAGAAGACACCGAGAAGACACCGAGGAGATGCGAACAACCGTGGCGTCACAGAACATCGAGGCCATCAGGGCGTGCTACGCGGGCTTCCGCGACCGGGACGTCGAGGGGATCCTCTCGGGGATGCACCCGGACGTGGAGTGGGTGCACCCGGACGGGATGGCCAAGTACGGCCTCGGCGGCACCAAGCTGGGCCATGCCGGGATCAAGGAATTCCTGGCTCATGTCCCGACCGTGCTCGGCGGGATGAAGCTCAGCCCTCAGGAGTTCATCGAGCAGGGGGACCGGGTCATCGTCCTGGGCACCCGCGAGGTGACCTCGCGCACCGGCACCACCGCGACCTTGAACTTCGTCCACTCCTGGACGATGCGGGACGGCAGGGCGACGAGGATGGAGGACATCTTCGACACCGTCGCGTTCCATGAGCTGATCGAGAGCTGAGTTCCGGGAATCAGCAGGGCGACCGCCTGTGCCCCGCCGTCGGGGCACAGGCGGTCCGTATCTGAGGCGGCTCGCTCACACCGTGGTGACGACCTCGTCGTACTCCAGGCGCGGCAGCCGGCCCATCCAGGCGTCGGGTCCCGGCCTGCCGATGTTGACGACGCACACCGCCCGGTGCCGGCCGTCCTCGAAGAACTCCTTGGACACGGCCTCCTGGTCGAAGCCGATCATCGGCCCGGCGGCAAGCCCCGCCGCACGCACGCCCAGGATGAAGTAGCCCACCTGCAGCGCGGTGTTGAACCGCGCGGAGGCCTCGCGGACGTTCGGCTCCGCGAAGATGTCCTGCGGGTTCTCCATGAACGGCACCAGCTTGGGCAGCTCCTCGTGGAAGTCCAGGTCAGCGGCGAGAACCGCGACCAGCGGCGCCTTCCCCGTCTTCTCCTGGTTGCGCCCCGTCATATGGGACACGAGGCGGTCGCGGGCCTCCTTGGAACGCGCCAGGACCACGCGCAGCGGCTGCTGGTTCATCGAGGTGGGGGCGAACTTGACCAGTTCATAGATGGCGCGGACCTGTTCGTCCGTGACCGGCTCGTCGGTGAACGTGTTGGCCGTACGGGCCTCCAGGAACAGCTGGTTCTGCGCCTCGGGCGCCAGGGTGAGGGGGCGCAGGGCGTCGCTGTTCTCCGGTGCGCTCATGGAGCTCTCTCCTCGTGGGGCGTGGGCCGTAATTATTTGGACTGGACCGACTAGTCCAGTGAAGTGATGGAAGGCTAGACTCGCAAGTCCACCCGGGGCAAGTGCGCATCGGAGTCGATGAGTCAGGAGGACGGAGCCTTGCGGACGGACAGCGCGCCGCGGCCACGCGGCGCCGTGGGCCGGCCGGCGGGCCCACAGCCCGCCAAGCGGCAGGCCATATTGGAGGCGGCCGTCGCCGTCTTCCTGCGCGAGGGTTACACCCGGGCGAGCGTGGACGTCATAGCCGACGAGGCCCGGGTGTCCAAGCAGACCGTCTACAACCATTTCGGGGACAAGCAGCGGCTGTTCCTCGCGGCCGTCGAGGGCGAACGGGAGCGCGTGGCCGCCCGCTTCACCTCCGGCCTCACCGCCGGCCTCACCCCTGAGCTCACTCCAGAGCTCACTCCTGAGCTCGCCGACGAAGCCAGGGGCGAGGGCGAACCCGGAGGCGAGGGCGCGGCAGACGCCGGGACGGCCCTGGTCTCCTTCGGCCACCGGGTGCTCCAGGTGCTGCTCGACGAGCGCGCCTCCGCACTGCGCCGCCTGGTCATCTCCGAGGTGGCCCGCCATCCCTCGCTCCGCCCGGCCTGCGCGGACGGCGAGCCCCAGCAGCTCGTGACACACCTCGTCGACCTGCTCACCCACCGCACCGCGCGCGGCGAGCTGAGCGTCGACGACCCGGCCACCGTCGCCCGCCAGTTCGTCGCCCTGCTCGTCCAGCAGGGCCTGCACCAGTCGATGTACGGCACCCGCCCGCTCCCCGGGCACGAAGCCGCGGTCATCTGCGAGAGGGCCGCCGACCTGTTCGTACGCGCGTACCGCAGGTGATGTGTGAGGAGGTGGCTCCACCCATGCATGTGAGCGTCCTCGGACCGCTGACGCTGCGCCACGGCGACCAGTCGGCGGTGCCCAGCGCGATGAAGCCGCGCAAGGTCCTGTCCCTGCTGCTGCTCAACGACGGCCGGATGGTGCCCGTACAGTCCCTGATGACCGAGCTGTGGGGCGAGCGGCCGCCGCGCACCGGGCTGACCACGCTCCAGACGTACGTCCTGCACCTGCGCAAGCTGCTCACCCAGGCGCTCGGCGTCCCGTCGGCCGCGGTCGCCCGGGACGTCCTGCAGACCAGGCCCGGCGGCTACGCCATGGCGCTGCGCTACGGCCAGCTCGACGTCCACCGCTACCGCGACCGCGTAGCCGAGGGCGAGCACGCGCTGGAGGCAGGCGACGAGCGGGCCGCCGATACGGCCTTCCGGCAGGCCCTGTCCGTCTGGCAGGGCCCGGCCCTGGTCGACGTCGCGCCGCACGGACGCCCCCTGCAGGCCGAGGTCGCCCGGCTCGAACAGTCCCGGCTCACGGTCACCGAGCGCAGCATCGAGACCCGGCTGCGGCTCGGCGGCCACCAGGAGGCGCTGAGCGACCTGGCCTCGCTCGTCGTCGAGCACCGCTTCCACGAGGGCATGCACGGCCACTACATGCTCGCCCTCCACCGCTCCGGCCAGCGCACCCGCGCCCTCGCGGTCTACCAGCGGCTGCGCCTGGCCATGACGGAGGAGCTGGGAATCGAGCCGTCGGCGAAGCTGCAGCGCCTCCAGCAGGCGGTGCTGGCGTCCGACCCGCGGCTGGACTACGAGGCGGGGGCGCCGGGGCGGGGCCCGGTGGTGGCGTGACAGATGGTTGCGTAACGGGAACGGGTGGTGTCGCGGTGAGCGGCGAGCCGATCCCCGTGCTGTGGCTGTGCGGCCCGCCGGGGGTGGGGAAGTCCGAGGTCGGCTGGGAGATCTACGCCGAGCTCGGGCGGGCCGGTGTCGCGGCCGGCTATGTGGACGTCGACCAGGTGGGCATCTGCTACCCCGAACCGGCGTCGGACCCGGGCCGCCACCTGATGCAGGCGCGGAACGTCGGTGCGGTGGTGGCCGGTTACCGGGCGGCGGGCGCACGGTGTGTCGTCGTGTCCGGTGTGGTCGACACCGCTCGTGGTGTGCACGTCGACCGGATCGCCGACCAAATCCCGGGCGCCGCGCTGACCGTATGCCGGCTGCGGGTCGGCCAGGACGAGCTGAGGCGGCGGCTGCTGGGGCGTACGGGGTCGACCGTGGTCATGGCGGACGCGCCGCGGGACGCCGAGGCCATGGACGCGAGCGGCATCGGCGACGTGTGCGTGGACACCAGCGGGCTGTCGGTGACCGAGGTGGCGCGGCGGGTCCGGGAGCGCGCCGGCGGATGGCCGTCCCCGGCCGCCCCCGCCACCGACCCTCTTCC
>NZ_MUNE01000554.1:0-11352 GCF_002154605.1 Streptomyces milbemycinicus
CGCGCGGCGGGCGGTTGTTGAGGGGCCGCTGAGCGCTGAGGAGCTGGACCGGAACGCCGACGGGCTGCGGGAGTTGTTCGACGAGAGCGTCGCCTCCGCCGAGCGGCAGCTCTTCGACCTGCGTACGGCCGCGGCCGACGACGCGCGGATCCTCGGCGCGCTCGGCGACGGCGGGCTGCTGCCGCCGAGCCCCGATGTGCTGGCGGCGGTGGAGTATCTGGGCGAGCACGGCATCCCCGCGCTGCCCGGGTGGCGGTATCTGGCGCAGGCGGTGGACCCCGTCGACCACGCCGCGGTGCTGGCAGCACGGCCGGAGCTGGTCGACGGGGTGGTCATCACCGATCCCGACACGCATGTGCGGGCGCGCGAGGTGCTTGGCACGGCGTCGCTGCTGCCGCGTTCCGCCGTGGCCGTCGGGACGGCGGCCGCGCTGCTCGCGCCGACGCCGCCGCCCGGGGCGCAGGACAGCGGCGTGTTCCTGGTGCCGCCGAACCCGGCGATGCACGACGAGCGGGCCGCCGACGACGAGCGGCGGGAGCTGCGGGCGCGGGCCACCGCGCGGGACGAGGAGATCCGGGCGCTCGCGGCCCGGCTGGCGGGGGACCGGGCGCTGGCGGCGCGGCTGTCGGCGTGGCGTACGGGCTGCCCGCCCGGGCGGCTTGCGGAGCTGGCCGAGGCGGCCGAGCGGGCGCGCGAGGTGGCCGAGGAGGCGCAGCGGGAGCTGGCGGAGGCCCGTACGGCGCGGGTGGAGGCGGACGAGGCGGCCGGGGAGGCGGCCCGGGTGCGCGATGAGCGGCAGGAGGCGGCGCAGCGGGCCCGCCGGGTGGCCGACGCGCTGGCGGGGCTCGCGTTTCGGCTGCGGGAGCGCGCCGCCTGGCAGACCAGGCTGCGCGAACTGGCGGACGAGGCCGCGGAGTACGAGGAGCGGGCCGCGGCGTGCGTGGACCGGGCGCGCGCGGCGGACGAGGACCGGCGCGCCGCCCAGCGCGCGGCCGACGACGCACACCGCACCGCCCGCGCGCTGCGCGCCGAGCGCGCCGAGATCGCGGGCGCGCCCGACGACGTGGCGGACGGCGCGCCGCCCACCGCCTCGCTGCCCGCGCTCCGCGAGGCGTACCGCGCGGCCTCGCAGGTGTACGAGAAGGTCGGCGTCGGCGCCGATCTGCGCGCCGAACAGGCCCGCGCGGAGAGCGACGAGAGCGCCGCGCTGGCCACCCTTGACCGGCTCACCAACAAGGTCCGCACCCGCGCCGCCCAGCTTCTGGAGAGCACGGACGGCGCGGACGGTCCGTCCCGCCAGGCGGCCGCGGCCCGCGCCGAGTCGCTGGTGCACATGATGGAGACGCGCGCGTCGGCGGCGAGCGAGCAGCTGGGCCGGTTGCGCGGCGAGGCGGAGCGGCTGGCGCCTGCGGACGGCGAGGCGCACACCGAGCTGCCGGAGGGGATGGTCCCGCAGGACGCCGAGCAGGCCAAGGAGCTGCTGCGCTCGGCGAACGCCGAACTCAGCACCCGTACGGACGCGCTGGAGACCGCCCGCACCACCCACAGCGAACTGCTGCGCGCCCACCGCGCCGCCGAGGACGCGGCGGGCGGCTTCGAGGAGACCGCCGCGCTGCTGCGGGACCTGCTCCGCGACCACCAGGACGCGGACGGCGAGCAGCAGCCCGAGGCGTACGCCGGGAGCCTCGCGGAGGCCCGGCAGGCGGCCGCCGAGACCCGCCGCTCGCTGCGCGGCTGCGCGGGCGACCTGTCGGCGGCCGAGGCCGCCGTCCGGGAGGCGAGCGATGTGCTCGTACGGCATGCCAACGCGAACCGTTACGAGCAGGTGCGCACCCCCGCGCGGCAGCAGATCCGCGAGCTGCCCGCGTCCGCCCTGCCGGAGCACGCCGCGGCCTGGGCCGAGGCGTTCGCGCCCCGGCTGCGGGTGCTGACCGACGAGCTGGCCCAGTTGGAGCGCAACCGGGGCAGCATCGTGGACCGGCTGCGCGGCCTGGTCGAGTCGTCGCTGGCGACGCTGCGCTCGGCCCAGCGGCTCTCCCGGCTGCCCGAAGGGCTCGGGGAGTGGTCGGGGCAGGAGTTCCTGCGGATCCGCTTCGAGGACCCGGACCAGGCGACGCTCGCCGAGCGGCTTGGCGAGGTCATCGACGAGGCGACCCGTTCCGCCGTGCGGAAGAACTCCGACCTGCGCCGCGACGGCATGTCGCTGCTGCTGCGCGGGGTGCACGCGGCGCTTCAGCCGCGCGGTGTGGCCGTGGAAATCCTCAAGCCGGACGCGGTGCTGCGGGCCGAGCGGGTGCCGGTCAGGCAGATGGGCGATGTCTTCTCCGGCGGCCAGCTGCTGACCGCCGCCATCGCCCTGTACTGCACGATGGCGGCGCTGCGCAGCAACGACCGGGGCCGGGACCGGCACCGCCACGCGGGCACGCTGTTCCTCGACAACCCCATCGGGCGCGCCAACGCGACGTATCTGCTGGAGCTTCAGCGGGCGGTGTCGGATGCGCTGGGCGTCCAGCTGCTCTACACCACGGGCCTGTTCGACACGACGGCGCTCGCCGAGTTCCCGCTGGTCATCCGGTTGCGCAATGACGCGGATCTGCGCGCGGGGCTGAAGTACATCAGCGTCGAGGAGCATCTGCGGCCGGGGCTGCCCGAGCGGGACCTGGAGGACGGCCAGGTGCACGGGCAGATCACGGCGACCCGCATGTACCGCCGCCCGGACGCCCCGGATCCGGCGGAGGCCCCGGCCGGATAGCCAAGGCCGCGGGGCTCAACCGGCCACCCACGCCTCACGCCGCTGCCCGCCGCCCCTCACGCCGCCGCCCCCCGCGCCGGCCCGCGCTCCGCGGCCCGCGGGGGCGCGCCGACCGGCCCCGCCTTGCGGGCCCGGCGGCGCTGCCGGCGCAGCTGCCGCGCGGTGCTGCTGGGCCGGGACACCACCCCGTAACGCTGGTTCCACACCTGCCGCGTCACCCAGACGTCCAGCACGCCCCAGGTGGCCAGAACCGTGCTGCCCACCGTGGTCAGCACCGAGGGGAAGGCCAGCCACGAGCCCGCCAGCGCGCTCAGCACCGCGATCATCGCCTGCACCAGGGTCACCGCGACGATGATGACCGCGCGCACCGCCGCCGTACGGACCGGATCGGGGAGCCGGCGCCTTCGGGCCGGCTCCTCTGTCCACAGCGGCCGAACCGCGCGCTGCGGGATGTCGCGATCCTTGTCCATGGCGTCCATGAAGCCCCTACACCTTTCAGCGGCTGCCCAAGTCCGGCGGTTTCAGAAAGCGGGACATGGGTCGTATTCCCCCTTAGTGTGCCCCCTCAGTGCACGAATAACAGCGGCGGGAGGTTCCCTCGGAGAGGGGAAATCCAGCCAAGCGTTGACTCATTCCAGCCTGCTGGGGCCGACAAAAGAGGGTTGGGCGCCGGGGGGTAAGTCAGCCCATCACCGGACAACTCGTGATGGTGGCCGGGTGACCGGTCCCGGCATCAAGCGGACATGCCTTCGAGTTGTCGAACGGGCAGTAGTAGGCTCGCGCCGCTTGTTGTCGGAACTCGAACACCGCCCCCGTACAACGGGGTTGACGTTGGGGAGGCCATGCGCTTTCGCGGGAAATCGATCCGCCGGAAGATCGTGGCGCTGTTGCTGGTGCCACTTGTCTCGCTGACGGCAATCTGGGCCTTCGCTACAGTGATCACCACTCGTGAGGCGATTCGGCTCCTGGACGCCTCCGACATCATCGACAAGGCCGGTCAGCCGGCCGAGGAGGCCGTTCACGCCATTCAGAAGGAGCGCCGGCAGACCCTCGTCCTCCTGGCCGATCCGCGCCAGGCCGACGCACTTCCCGTGCTCCACGCGCTGCAGCGCAAGACCGACGAGGTCATCGGCGTCCTGAGGGACGCGGCCGCGGACGGCGATGTGCGCGAAATGATGAACTCCGATTCGGAGGATCAGCTCGCCGCCATTCTCAAGGCGGCCGAGGGCCTGGACGGCCTGCGCCGCAAGGCGGAGGACCGCGGCACCGGCCGCGCGGCGGCATATGAGTATTACAACAAACTCGTCGACCTCTGCTACACCTTCCGCAGCTCCCTGCACGCCGTGCCCGACACGGACCTGGACAAGCAGGGCCGTGCGCTGGTCGCCATGATCCGTGCCCGCGAGGCGCTGTCCCGCGAGGACGCGCTGTACGTCTCCGCGCTGACGGCGCGCAAGATGCTCCCGGAGGATCTGCACGCGATCTCCGACCTCATCGCCGAGCGCAATCTGCTGTACGAGACCAGCCTGCCGATCCTGCCCGCCTCCGAGCAGAAGATCTTCTCGGACTACCGGCGCAACAACGCCGCGCCCGCCGCGCTGCGCCTGGCCGAGGGCAAGCTCATGGCTTCCACCAAGCCGTCCGACGCGCTCCGTGTCCTGGACCGGAAGCACTGGGAGGCCGCCGCCCAGCCGATGCTCAACGACTACGACCGGCTGGGCAAGGAGGCCACCGACCGCCTCCAGAAGCGCATCGACCCGGTGGCCGACGACGTCATGCTCAGGGCCGGTGCCGCCGGAATCCTCGGTCTGCTGGCCCTGCTCGTGTCGATCTTCGTGTCGTTCAGGATCGGCCGCAGTCTGATCCGCGACCTGTCCCGGCTGCGCAAGGACGCCCAGGACGCCTCCGGCGTGCGGCTGCCGAACGTGATGCGCCGCCTGGGCGCCGGCGAGCAGATCGACGTGGAGACCGAGGCGCCCCGCCGCGAGTTCGGCCAGGACGAGATGGGCCAGGTCGGTCTGGCCCTCAACACCCTGCAGCGCGCCGCCGTCGAGGCGGCCGTCAAACAGGCCGAGCTGCGCCAGGGCGTCTCCGACGTCTTCGTCAACCTGGCCCGCCGCAGCCAGGTGCTGCTGCACCGCCAGCTGACCCTGCTGGACTCGATGGAGCGGCGCACCGATGACACCGATGAGCTCGCCGACCTGTTCCGCCTGGACCATATGACCACCCGTATGCGGCGGCACGCCGAGGGCCTGGTCATCCTCTCCGGCGCGGCCCCCTCCCGGCAGTGGCGCAAGCCGATCCAGCTGATGGACGTGGTCCGCGCCGCGGTCGCCGAGGTCGAGGACTACGAGCGGATCGAGGTCCGGCGCATGCCGCGGCTCGCGGTCCACGGCCCCGCGGTCGGCGACCTCACCCACCTCATCGCCGAGCTCCTGGAGAACGCCACCGTCTTCTCGCCGCCGCACACCGCAGTCCAGGTGCACGGCGAGCGGGTCGCCAAGGGGTTCACGCTGGAGATCCACGACCGGGGCCTGGGCATGACGTCCGACGCGCTGCTGGAGGCGAACCAGCGGCTCGCCGAGACCCCGGAGTTCGAGCTGTCCGACACCGACCGGCTCGGCCTGTTCGTGGTCAGCCGGCTCGCCCAGCGGCAGGGCGTACGGGTCTCGCTGCAGCCCTCCCCGTACGGCGGCACCACCGCGATCGTGCTCATCCCCTCGGCCCTGCTCACCGACAGCGGTGAGGGTGGCCAGGAGGCCGACGACAGCTACGAGAGCGGTGCGTACGAGAGCGGCCGGGACCGCGGGCGCGGCGTCTCCGACGTCAGGATGGGTCCGGACAGCAGGCTGCAGGCCGTCGAGGAGCCGCCGGTCTCCTTCTCCGACCGGGCGGGCCGCAAGGTGTCGGTGGTCGACGGGCCGGTCGAACTCGAGCCGTCCGTCGCGCCGCTCGCACAGGCCGGTGCCGAGGACGCCGTCGAGGACGACGACGAAGTGGGCGCGATCTTCCGCGCCCGCGGGCTGTCGCAGACGCCGTCCGCGGCCGCCAGGCCCACCGGGCCCGTGCCGCATCAGCGGATGCCCGAGGCGCAGCACCAGCAGGCGCGGGACGGCGCGCCGGGCGGCCGGGACCAGGGCCCCGCGCCGCTGCCCCGCCGCGTCCCGCCGGTGCTGGTGTCCGACAACGGCCGCCCGGTACGGGGCGCCCCGGGCAGTGGCCGGCACGCCCGTCCGGAGCAGGGCGGCGGCCAGCCGCCCCGGAACGGCGGACAGTCACCCCGTCCGCAGAGCAGTGCGCAGCAGCCGTCCTGGGCCCAGAGGGAGGGCCGTTCCGACGGCCCGGGCCCGGCCGACGGCCCGGGTGGATCCGCGTCCTGGAACGCGGGCCGAGCCCCGGCCCCCGAGCAGCAGGCGCAGGCGGCCTGGAACGGGGAGCGCACCAGACCGGAGCGCTCGGCGCCGGCCCAGCGGTCGGCGTCCGGTCTGCCCAAGCGGGTGCGGCAGGCCAGCTTGGCACCCCAGTTGAAGAACGACCCCGCTCCGCAGACCGAGGCGGACCGATACCCTGCCGAGACCGACCCCGAGCGCGACGCCGAACAGGCGCGGGCCACCATGGCCTCGCTCCAACGGGGATGGCAGCGTGGCCGGCGCCAGACGGCCACTGGGAACGGCGGGTCGGACACAGCACCTGGAACAACACATGAGGGGGACGGTCGATGACCGCACCGCACGCAGCACGGAACGCCTCGCCGAGAGGTTCTGGCGAGCTGAACTGGCTGCTCGACGAACTGGTCGGGCGCGTCGGCAGCATCCGCAAGGCGCTGGTGCTGTCGGGCGACGGCCTGCCCACCGGCGGATCCCGTGACCTGTCCCGCGAGGACGGCGAGCACCTGGCGGCCGTGGCCTCGGGCTTCCACTCCCTCGCCAAGGGAGTCGGCCGCCACTTCGACGTCGGGCGGGTTCGCCAGACCATCGTCGAGCTCGACGACGCCTTCCTGTTCGTCACCGCGGCCGGCGACGGCAGCTGCCTGGCGGTGCTCGCCGACGCCGACTCGGACGTCGGACAGGTGGCGTACGAAATGACGTTGCTGGTCAAGCGGGTGGGCGTGCATCTGGGCAGCGCGCCTCGAGCCGGCGGGTGACGGGGGAGAGGGGAGATGTCCGCAGACGGTGAAGGCGACGCCCGCTGGTTCGACGACGCGGCGGGACCGGTGGTCCGTCCCTACGCGATGACACGGGGTCGCACCCGCAGCGCCGCCGAGGGAAAGCTCGACCTCATCGCGGTGGTTGTCGCCGACAGCGTCAACCACATGCCCGTCGCCGACCAGACGTTGTCCCCGGAGCACATCGACATCGTCGAGCTGAGCCGGGACTCCCCTCAGTCCGTCGCCGAACTGGCAGCCGAACTCGACCTGCCGGTCGGCGTCGTCCGGGTGCTCATCGGAGACCTGTTGCACGCGGCACTCATCCGAGTGTCCCGGCCCGTACCTCCGGCGGAACTGCCGGACGAGAGGATTCTGCGCGAGGTGATCAATGGTCTACGGGCACTCTGACATGGGCCGCTCTCATGTTGTTGACCCCATCACGCTGAAGATTCTGGTGGCGGGCGGGTTCGGCGCGGGCAAGACGACTCTGGTGGGCGCGGTGAGCGAGATCAAACCGCTGCGCACCGAGGAACTGCTCAGCGAGGCGGGCCGGCCGGTCGACGACATCGCGGGGGTGGAGGCCAAGACGACCACCACCGTGGCCATGGACTTCGGGCGCATCACGCTCCGCGAGGACCTGGTGCTCTATCTGTTCGGCACCCCGGGACAGGACCGCTTCTGGTTCCTGTGGGACGAGTTGGCGACGGGCGCGCTGGGTGCCGTCGTCCTCGCCGACACCCGGCGGCTGGAGGACTGCTTCGCCGCGGTCGACTACTTCGAGCGGCGCGGCATCGCCTTCACGGTCGCGGTCAACTGCTTCCAGGGCGCCAACCGCTACCCGGAGGACGCGGTGCGCGACGCGCTCGACCTCGACCCGGGCACACCGGTCATCCTGTGCGACGCCCGGGAGCGGGAATCCGTCAAAAGCGTGCTCATCTCGGTCGTCGAGCACGCGATGATGGCCTCCGCGGCCAGGCGCTAGCGTCTGTCGTCAAAGCCGCCGCCAGGCCGCGTCGGCGATACGGCCCGTACCCCGCCGTCCGGGGTGCGGGCCGTGGTGTGTCTCGGGTCTTCTCCGGCCGGGCAGGTCGCCCGCCGGGTATCTGGAAGGAGGGGCTGTGGAGCCGGAACTGGGGCTGGAGCTGGCGGCCGAGGAGCTGACCGCGGTGCTGAACCGGCTGCGCCGGGCCCAGGGGCAGATCGCCGGGGTGGTCAGGATGATCGAGGAAGGCCGGGACTGTGAAGAGGTGATCACCCAGCTGGCGGCCGCGTCCAGGGCGCTGGACCGGGCGGGGTTCGCGATCATCGCCAACGGTCTGCAGCACTGCCTCGCCGAGGAGAACGGCGCCCGGCCGCAGACCCAGGAGCGCACACGGGCGCGGCTGGAGAAGCTGTTCCTGTCACTGGCCTGACACGCGCCGACGCCCGTCGGCCCGCTCAGCGGACCGCGATCACCGACGACCCGTGCCCGAACAGCCCCTGATTCGCGGTGATTCCGGCCCGCGCCCCGGCCACCTGCCGCTCCCCGGCCAGGCCCCGCAGCTGCCAGGTCAGCTCGCACACCTGGGCGATGGCCTGCGCCGGGACCGCCTCACCGAAGGACGCGAGGCCACCGCTCGGGTTGACCGGGAGCCGCCCGCCGAGCGTGGTGGCGCCCTCGCACAGCAGCTTCGCGCCCTCCCCGGCCCCGCACAGCCCCAGGTCCTCGTACCACTCCAGCTCCAGCGAGGTGGACAGGTCGTACACCTCCGCCAGCGACAGGTCCTCGGGCCCCAGCCCCGCCTCCTCGTACGCCGCCCGCGCGATGGCGGCGCGGAAGGTGTCGGGCTCCGGGTCCAGGGAGGCCGCCGCCGAGTCGGTCGCGATGTCCGGGAGGTCCAGCGCGGTGCGCGGATAGCGCGGGGTGACGGTGGAGACCGCGCGGATCCGCACCGGCCGCGGGACGCCCTGCCGCCGGGCGAAGTCCATGCTGCTCAGCACGAGCGCCGCCGCCCCGTCGGAGGTCGCGCAGATGTCCAGCAGCCGCAGCGGGTCGGCGACGACCGGGGAGGCGGCGACGTCCTCGGCGGTGACGGCCGTGCGGTAGCGGGCGTAGGGGTTGGCGGCTCCCGCGGCCGCGTTCTTCACCTTGACCCGCGCGAATTGCTCGGGCGTGTCGCCGTATACGGCCATCCGGCGGCGCGCCCACAGCGCGAAGTACGCAGGGTTGGTCGCGCCCAGCAGCCGGAAGCGCAGCCAGTCGGGGTCGTCGGGCCGGTCACCGCCGACGGGGGCGAAGAACCCCTTGGGCGCGGCGTCCGCACCGATGACGAGCACGGTGTCCGCCAGCCCGGCCAGGATCTGGGTGCGGGCGGTGTTGATGGCCTGCGCACCGGAGGCGCAGGCGGCGTACACGCTGGTCACGCGCGCCCCCTGCCAGCCGAGCGCCCGCGCGAAGGTCGCGCCCGCCACCTGTCCGGGGTAGCCGGACCGTACGGTGTTCGCGCCGACCACGGACCCGATGGCCGGCCAGTCCAGACCGGCGTCGGCCAGCGCGGCGCGCGCGGCCACCATGCCGTATTCGACGAAGCCGCGGCCCCATTTGCCCCACGGGTGCATCCCCGCGCCCAGCACCGCCACGTCGCGGCCGTCGCCGGTCATGACCGCTCCTCACTGCCGGAGGTGACGGGCCGCCAGTTCCAGGTGGTCCAGATGTGCTCGGCGTCCTCGCTCAGCACCCCGGGGACCGCCTCCACCTCCATCCCCACGGCCAGGTCGGCCAGGGTCACCCCGGGCGCGCCCTGCCCGAGCACCACCATCCGCTCGGCCGCCAGCTCCACGGCGATCAGCGTGTACGGCTGCCACTCGGCGTCCGGGTCGCTGACGTACGGCGCGGGCGGCCGGTAGCGCCCGTCGGTGTACGACCAGACGCGACCGCGGCGGGACAGCGGCGCCTCGTCCAGTTCGGTGGACGCGCAGTCGGGGCTGCGGCAGAAGGAGTCCTCGCGCGGGAAGAACACCGAGCCGCAGACCCGGCACCGCGTCCCCAGCAGCCGGAACTCCTCGCCCTCGGTGGTGAACCACCCGGGGACCAGCGGGGTACGGGTGCGCGGCACAACGCCTCCCAGACTGCGGAATCGATTAGCTGACGGTACGTCAGAAGTGTGGCACAGCGGCCTCGGGGCACGTAACCCCGGTACGCAGGACGCCTCCCGGCGCGGCTGGACCGCGTCGACGACCGTGCGGATGACGAAAGTTTTGCTGGTGCGGTCGAGTCTGGTCTTGTGCTGGTGGGTCAGGCCGCGGGCGCCGATGCTTCCCCAAGCTCTTCGAGCAGGGGATACCCCATACCAGGCGGCGTGGTCCCTGCCGGTGCTGTACCCGCACGCATCGTTGGGGCACGATGCCCAGGCCCAGCCCGCCGCGCGTTGGTCGGGGGCCTTGTGGTGACGGAACGCGGTCAGACACCGGTCTACGTCGCGCAGCGGCTCTCCGCCGGCCCGGTGGGCGGACGGCTGTGAGCCGTGCCGCCCACCGGGCGCGCCCGCGGGCTCAGTTTCCGCGCAGCGACTTGTGCGAGACGGGGAAGTCGAAGTAGGTGTCCGGGAACAGCTCCGGCTTGTAGGTGTAGTGCCACCACTCCTCGGCCAGATTCACAAAGCCCAGACCCTCCAGCGTGTCCTTCAGCAGCAGCCGGTTCGCCCGCTGCGCACCCTGGATCCGTGGGTCCAGGGTGTGCGAGAGGGTGTCGAAGCAGTCGTAACCGGTGCCCATGTCCACCGAGTTGTCCGGGAACCGCTCGTCCTTCGGCGCGTAGCATGGCACCAGCTTCTCGCCCGGCTCGTACGGACGGGTCGGCACGGCGGGCAGCTTCACGATGGTCAGGTCCATGGTGCTGCCCCGGCTGTGCCCCGACTTCTCCGCTATGTAGCCGTCCTCGAACAGCCGCGTCTTGTCGACGTCCGGGTAGAACTCCCCCTTCATCGCCTGGTCGTCGAGGTCCTTGGCCCACTCGACGAAATCGTTGACCGCGCGCTGCGGCCGGTAGCAGTCGTACACCTTGAGCGTGTAGCCCTGCCGCAACAGGGAGCGCTGCGCCTGGTGCAGCGCCTTGGCGGCCGGGCGGGTCAGGATGCACAGCGGCTCGCGGTAGCCGTCCACGCGGTGGCCGGTGAAGTTGTGCGGGGTGTAGTAGCGGATCTCTTGAAGGATCGTCGGGTCCACGTCGTTCAGCGCCACGAACTCCTTCGGGGCCTTGGACTCGGCCCGCGCCTGCGCGGGGGCGGGCGAGGCGGAGACGGCCAGGAGGGCGGCGAAGGGCAGGGCGAGCGCGCGCAGCGCGGCAGTGAATCTCGGCATGGCCCCCTCAGATATCAGGGCGGCGGGGTCCCGAACAAGCCCCGGCCGATCCGGATCAAGCCCCGCCAAGCCTTGCACAAGCCCCGGCCGGTCCGGATCAAGCCCCGCCAAGCCT
>NZ_MUNE01000554.1:11451-11636 GCF_002154605.1 Streptomyces milbemycinicus
CGCCGTCCCGCAGCCGCGTGGTGAACCGCACCGACTCCGGCTTGTCCCAGCCGTCGCCCGGGTCCACGACCAGTGTCCAGCCGCGCCCGCGGGCCTGCGCCGGAGCCCACACCTCCAGCTCCACCCCGCCGTCCGCGCCCGCCACCGGCACCACCGCACCCGCCCGCGCCAGCACCGGGACGCGC
>NZ_MUNE01000555.1 GCF_002154605.1 Streptomyces milbemycinicus
GAAAACCGGGGCCCCCGGGAAGGAGGAGGCGCCCGCCCGCGCCGACGCCACCCCCGGCCCCCGCGGCGAGGGCAGCAGTCGCGACCATCTGCCGCCTGAACTCGCCGCGACGGGCCGGGGCGTCGTACTCCTCGGACTCGCCGTGATCAGTGGCGCGCTCGTCGTCTCCGGTACCGCGCTGGTGATCAGGTCCCGGCGTCCGAGGCGGTGAGACCCGGCCGCCGCTACTGCGCCCTGGGCGGCTCGCCCCGGCGGCGCAGCTCTTCGTCCGCCTTCTCGGCGCCGCGCCGGGGCTGGTCGGCGGTGCCCTTGCCGCCCTTGCGCGCGGCGTGCCGCGCCCGGTCCTGACCCTTGTTGATCGCGTCCTTGAGCTTGTCCTTGATGCCCATCTGAAATCTCCTTCGCGGGGAGCGGAAGCGGCCTTGTGCCCGACGCCGCCTCCACCACCAGGATCGGCCGCCCGCCCGGCTCTGTCGCGCTGGAGCGCTTGCCACGAGGCCGCCCCGGTCCCGTCTGCCGAGGTCAGACGGGACCGGGGCGGTCCGGGTCCCGGCCCGGCTGGCTACGCTGGACACTCGGCCCGCCCGCAGTTGCGCGGTCGGTGTCCCCACTCAGACGTTATTGGTGCACGGCAGGAGAGTCCGCAATGGCAGAGCGCAAGCCGATCGAGTCCTGGCTCACCGATATGGACGGGGTGCTGATGCACGAGGGGATCCCGGTGCCCGGGGCGGACGCCTTCATCAAGCGGCTGCGCGAGTCCGGCAAGCCCTTCCTCGTGCTCACCAACAACTCCATCTACACCCCGCGCGATCTGCACGCCCGGCTGTCCCGGATCGGCCTGGACGTGCCGGTCGCCAACATCTGGACGTCCGCGCTGGCCACTGCCAAGTTCCTGGACGACCAGCGGCCCGGCGGTACGGCGTATGCCATCGGCGAGGCGGGGCTGACCACGGCCCTGCACGACATCGGCTATGTCCTCACCGACGTCGAACCCGACTATGTGGTCCTGGGCGAGACCCGTACCTACAGCTTCGAAGCGCTCACCAAGGCCATCCGCCTGATCAACAACGGCGCCCGCTTCATCGCCACCAACCCCGACGAGACCGGGCCCTCCGCCGAGGGTGCGCTGCCCGCGACCGGCTCCGTGGCCGCGCTGATCACCAAGGCGACGGGGGCCGAGCCGTACTTCGTCGGCAAGCCGAACCCGCTGATGATGCGCGCCGGGCTGAATGCGATCGGGGCGCACTCCGAGACCAGCGCGATGATCGGCGACCGGATGGACACCGATGTGCTGGCCGGTCTCGAAGCGGGCATGGAGACCTTCCTGGTGCTCACCGGGGTCACTCAGATCGGAGAGGTCGACCGGCACCCGTTCCGGCCGTCCACGGTCGTGAACTCCATCGCGGACCTGGTCGAGCGGGTGTGACGTCGGCGGGCCCCCGCTGACCTGTACGGACTGACCCATACGGAGCAGCCGGGGGCCGCAGCGGATGCGGCTCCCGGCGGCGCGCGTGAGCCTCGGTGGTGTCAGGAGGTTTCACCATGCGTTCGCTCGCCCTCACGCTCCGTATGGCCGTCTGTGCGGCGGTGGTGGTCATGGCCATCGCCGGACCCGCCGCCGCGGACCAGGAGGACAACGCCCCCGCGCGCCCGGCACACCGCGCCCACCCCGCCCACCACGCCCATCCGGGCATCGCCCCGGCCGACGATGCGGCGCGCCAGGACTTCGGCGGGGCCGAGGCGTACGGCCTGGTGCTCTCCGGGGGCACGGCGCTGGCCGTCGCCGGGCTCGCGGTGCACCGCCGCCGTCGCCCGGTCGCAGTGGCATCGGGCTGACGGCGGTGTACGGGAAGGGCTTCGGGCGGGTCGGCCGGCCGGTCGTGGGGGTGGCCTGGGCGGCGCTGCTGCTCGGGCTGTGGCTGTGGGGCCATGACACCGCGGAGGGTTTGGGCGGCGTGGTGCCGGTGACGGGAGACGTGGCGGCCGTGGGGCGGCCGCCCGCCCATCCGCTGCCGCCGTCCAGGGAGCCGCTGCCGTCCGTACGGGCGCGGCGCGTCGTCGGCGAGTCGGCGGGGATCGCGGGGCGGGTCGGCGAGCCGGGCAGGGG
>NZ_MUNE01000556.1 GCF_002154605.1 Streptomyces milbemycinicus
ACCTGCCTGCACCGCGGCTGCATCCCCAGCAAGGCGATGCTGCACGCCGCGGAGCTGGTCGACGGCATCTCCGAGGCGCGCGAACGATGGGGCGTGAAGGCCACCCTGGAGGCCGTGGACTGGTCCGCCCTCACCGCGACCCGCGACGACATCGTGGCCCGCAACCACCGCGGCGTCGAAGGCCATCTGTCCCACGCGGGCGTCCACGTGGTCCGCGGCTCCGCCGCCCTGACCGGCCCCCGCACCGTACGCATCACGCCGGTCGGCGTGGCGACCGGCACGGCGACCGGCACGGCGATCAGCGCAGGCGCGCACGCAGGCATGGGCACGGGAGCAGGCGCAGACGCAGACGCTGGCGGCGAGTGGACCGCGCGGCGCGGCATCGTGCTGGCGACCGGCTCCCGCCCGCGCACCCTCCCCGGGCTGGCGCCGGACGGCCAACGGGTCGTCACCAGCGACGACGCCCTCTTCGCCCCGGGACTCCCGGCCTCCGTCCTGGTGCTGGGCGGCGGCGCGATCGGCGTCGAATACGCCTCACTGCACCGCTCCATGGGCGCGGACGTCACCCTGGTCGAGGCGGCGGACCGGCTGCTGCCGCTCGAGGACGCGGATGTCAGCCGCCATCTGACGCGCGGGCTGAAGAAGCGCGGCATCAAGGTGCTGACCGGCGCCCGGCTGGAGCACGCCGAGCCGTACCCGGACGGGGTGCGCGCCACCGTCCGCCCGGCCCGCGGCAAGCCGCGCACCCTCGACGCCCAGCGGCTGCTGGTCGCCGTCGGCCGCGCCCCGGTCACCGACGGCCTGAACCTGGGCGCCGCCGGGCTGACCACCGACGACCGCGGATTCATCGCCCCCGCCGACTGGTCGCGGCTGGAGACCGCGGTGCCGGGCATCCATGTCGTCGGCGATCTGCTGCCGCCGCCCTCCCTCGGGCTGGCCCATGCCTCGTTCGCGGAGGGGCTGCTGGTGGCCGAGACCCTGGCGGGCCTCTCACCCCAACCCCGGCCCGTGGATTACGACACCGTCCCCCGGGTGACCTACTCCAGTCCGCAGACCGCCGCCGTCGGCCTGTCGGAGGCTCAGGCGCGTGAGCGGGGCTTGGACGTCGTCGTCAACACCATGCCGCTGACCGCCGTGGCCAAGGGCATGGTGCACGGCCAGGGAGGCATGGTGAAGGTCGTCGCCGAGCGGGCGGGCGAGGGCACCGGCCAGGTGCTCGGCGTCCATCTCGTCGGCCCCCATGTCTCGGAGATGGTCGCCGAGAGCCAGCTGATCGTCGGCTGGGACGCCGAACCCTCCGATGTGGCCCAGCACATCCACCCGCACCCCACGCTCTCCGAGGCCGTCGGCGAAGCCTTCCTCACTCTGGCCGGGCGCGGTCTGCATCAGATATGAGCGGACCGGACGGGGACTTGCCCGACTCCTCGGCGACAGCCACCACGAGGAAGCCGACCACGGCCAGGCCGATACTCGTATACAGCTCATAGCCATCCAGGAACGGCAGAAGACGGATCATCGCCATCAGCCGGAACCAGCCGATGAGCTCGTGGACGATCCCGATGAGCCCCTGGAACAGCAGAAAGCCGCCCACCAACTCGCATGCCTTTCTCATGTGTTCGAGGCTAGGCGGCGGTCCGGCGGGCGCGGGTCAGCCAAAGGTCTATGGCCCTGCGACTTTGGTCGATACTCGCGCCCGAGGCGGCGACCGCGCCCCCGCTCGTCAGTAGATTCGTCGGTATGAGCAGCTCAGACGCCGCGCGGACGGGAAGCGCCGAGGGGGCGCGCGACAGCAAGCGCGTCAGGACGCGCCGCACGCTGCGCGACTGGATCGTGGATGTGTGCTGCATCTCGCTGGCGGCCCTGTTCTCGCTGACGGCCTCCGAGTCGATGGCCACCGACCCGTCGGTGTCGGACGAGGCGCTGTTCGCCGACCTGATGGCCGGTGTGGTGGCCTGTCTCGCGCTGTGGCTGCGCCGCCGCAGGCCGGTCGAGCTGGCGCTGGTGCTGCTGGCCGCGGGCGTGGTCTCGTACTACGTCGCGGGGCCGCTGCTCGTGGCGCTGTTCACGGTCGCGGTGCACCGGCCGCTGCGTACGGTCGCGTGGGTCGGCGGGGCGGCGCTGGCCCAGATCTTCGCCGCCCCTGCGGTGCACCCCGACCCCGACCTCGACTACATCGGAGATGTGCTGCTCGGCGCCCTGCTCGTCAGCGGCGCCATCGGCTGGGGCATGTTCGTGCGCTCACGGCGTCTGCTGCTCGAATCGCTGCGCGAGCGAGCCGCGCGGGCCGAGGCGGAGGCGGCGCTGCGCGCCGAGCGGACCCAGCGCCTGACGCGTGAGCGGATCGCCCGGGAGATGCACGACGTGCTCGCCCATCGGCTCTCCCTGTTGAGCGTGCACGCGGGCGCGTTGGAGTACCGGGCCGATGCTTCCCCGCAGGAGGTGGCCGAGGCCGCCGGGGTGATACGCAGCAGCGCGCACCAGGCGCTGCAGGATCTGCGCGAGGTGATCGGCGTGCTGCGGGCCCCGGACTCCGACGCCACCGCCGAGGGCAGCCCGCCCGACCGGCCGCAGCCGACCCTCGCCGATCTGCCGCGGCTGGTGGAGGAGTCGCGCCGGGCAGGCATGCGGGTGACGCTGTCGGACGAGGCGGGCGTCGCCGGGGCGGACGCGGCGGGCGTCGCCGGGGCGGACGCGGCGGGCGTCGCCGGGGCGGGCGCGGCTGCCGTGCCGGGCGCCACGGGCCGTACGGCATACCGGATCGTGCAGGAGGGGCTGACCAACGCGCGCAAGCACGCGCCCGACGCCGTCACCGTCACCTCCGCGTCGGGCGCGTGCTTGCGC
>NZ_MUNE01000557.1 GCF_002154605.1 Streptomyces milbemycinicus
GCGGCATTCGGCTCGGGCGGGTGCGGGTTTCGTCTCGGACCCTCCGGGTCCAAAGCGCCAGCAGGAAGGGGGAAGGGGGCGGCTGGCCTGTCGTCCTGGTTCCTCGGCCCGGCGGGTGGCCGGGCTCAGGACAAGCTCCGCTGCTGCCGCGCGGTGGCGGGCACCGGCGGGCGGGATCGGCGCTCCCCCTACCCCCTCTCAGAAAAACGCTTGATGCAGAGCAAGTGTTTTTTTGAGAGGGGGTGGGGGGAGGCCCGAACCGGACCGACGTCCACCGCTCCGAGCGACCATCCACCGCTGGCCACCGGCCGTCGGCGGCCGCACGCCGGCCGGTGAGGGCCCATTGGGCTGGATGGCAACGATGCCTCCGCCCTTCTTCCGCTGCTGGCCGCTCTGCGCCGAAGGCGCAAGACGATGCCCGCACTCGGCGGCCGGACCATGCCGTCCGGCGGTCGCCGGCCCGTTCGTCACGCTCGCGCGCCTCCGGTCCAGCGCACCGCTGGGCTGACCGGCTCGCCACCGCGCGGCAGCAGTCGCGGCGGAGCGCAGCGGAGCCTGTCTTGAGCCCAACTGTCCGCCGGGCCGAGGAATCGGGACAACGAGCCGGCCGCCCCCTCCCTCCTCCTGCTGGCGCTTTGGACCCGGAGGGTCCGAGACGAAACCCGCACCCGCCCGAGCCGAATGCCGCGAGATGGCGCATAGGCGCAGGCGAAGCGCACCCACACCCGTATGCCTATGACTGTGTCCGGTGGCCCTCTGGTCTCGTCTGAGGTGGCATGGCGTTCGTCATGTGCCCGCGCCGCCGACCTGGAACCACACCGCTTTTCCCGGGCCGGGGCCATGGTGGCAGACGCCCCAGTCGGCGGCGCAGCTGTCGATGAGGAACAGGCCCCGGCCGTTTTCGGTGTCTGTCGTGGCCCTGGCGAGGGCGCGTGGTGACGGCATGCCGGGCGCGTCGTCGCTGACGAGGACGCGGAGGGTGCCGAGGGCGGCCCACTCGGCGTAGAGGGTGACGGGTGCCGCGCAACCGCTGTGCAGGCAGGCGGTGACGGCGTTGGTGACGGCCTCGGAGGTGAGGAGGAGGGCGGTGTCGGTGAGGTCGGGGCGGTTGGCGGTGCGCAGGGCGGTACGTACGGCTTCGCGAGCGGTGCGGACCCAGGTGGGGTCGGGTGGGAAGACGAGGGAGAAGTCGGCACGGGGGTGCTCGGGGCTCGTGGGCATGTTGCCTCCTTCGGCCAACGGCCGGATGGCGTGCGCCGGTTGGGCGATTCGTCTCCGACGGTAGAGTTGATGGTTTAGCTAGCGCAACTCATTCTGGGGATTTAACCCTCCCGAGTGGACCCATCGCCCCAGAGGCGGGCAGACTGCGCGTGATCCACGAAGGGAGTCGCGCGATGGGGCTACGGGCCAACCCGACCCAACGGCAACGACGGCTGGGCGAAGAGCTGCGGAAGTTGCGCGAGGCGAGTGGGCTGTCCGCGACGGAAGCGGGTGCCCACGTGGGGTTGGGGCGGGCGCACATGAGTCACATCGAGACGGGGCGAACGGCCATCCCCGAGGAGAAGCTGCGGGCACTTGCTGACGTATACGGTTGCACAAGCCATCCCTTGGTCGATGGGCTGTGCGAGATGAGTCGCGCCACGGGGCGGGGCTGGTGGTCGGCCTACAAGGAGACCCACGACGCCCGAGCCTTCGACCTCACGGAGTTGGAGGAGGGCGCTGCGACACACCGTTCGTTCCAGTGGATGTACGTGCCCGGTCTGCTCCAGACCCCGGACTACATGCATAGCCTCTTCGAGAGCAATCGGCCGAACCGCCCTGAAGTGGTCGACAGGGCTGTCGAGTTCCGACTGCGGCGGCAGCAGGTATTGCTCGATGGAGCGCAGCACTTCCACGCGGTCATCCACGAGGCTGCTCTGCTCATGCAGTTCGTGTCCGCTGACGTCATGCGCCGCCAGATCGAGCATCTTGTCACGATGGCCGAGATGCCTCAGGTGCGCATTCAGTTGCTCCCGTTCCAGGCGGCCGTCAACGCGGCCGCTACCCCTGGCGTCCCTTTCGGCATCCTGGACGGCCGGGTGCCAGAGCTGAGTACCGTCTACGTAGAGCATCCGGTCTCGTCCGTCTTCCTCGGCGACCGGGAGCACCTTGCCCAGTACAACGCCGCCTTCGAGCACCTGAGTACGGTGGCGCTGTCGCCGATTGCGCTTCGGGCTGGGCGCGAGTGCCATACGAAGCGAGACTCGCTCCAGCTCATCCAGCACTTGCTGTACGTACTGTGAAGGGAACCTCACTCATGCCTTCGTGGCGGAAGTCAAGCTTCAGTAGCGGTCAGATCAGCTCCGATTGCCTGGAGGTCGCTGCGTCGCCGCACAACCGCATATTCCTGCGCGAGAGCGACGACCCGACCGCCGTCATCAGCACCGCCCCGGCCCGGTGGGCCACCTTCATACGAGGCGTCAAGCGCGGCGACTTCGACCGACTTCCCCAATAGCGACCGCTTGAGGCCAGCACCGCCCCCATGGCGCGCAGCCTAGCCTGTGAGCCGACGGCGGACGCCGTCATGTGGCGGCATGGGAGGGCGCGGCGCGTGATCGTGTGGGTGAACGGTGCGTTCGGCAGCGGGAAGACGACCTTGGTGGAGGAACTGCACCGGCGGCGGCCGGACGCGCTGGTCTTCGACCCCGAGCACATTGGCTATGTGCTCCGCGAGATCGTGGACATCCCCACCGGCAACTTCCAGGACCTGCCGCTCTGGCGCCGTCAGGTCGCCCACATGGCACTCGGCCTTGCGCAGGACTACGAGCGGCGGCCGGTGCTTGCGCCGATGACGACGGTCAAGGCCGAGTACGCGGAGGAGATCTTCGGCCCGCTGCGGACGGCTGGGGTGGCCGTGCACCACTTCTTCCTCAAGGTCTCCCCGGAAGTCCTGGCCCGGCGTATCGACGCCCGGGTCCATCACGCGGATCTGGCTCGTGACGAGGAGGTCAAGCGGTGGTGCAAGGCCCAGATCCCGTTGTGTACGGCCGTGGCGGACGCGCTGCCCGCGGACACGGTCTTCCTGGACGGGGAACGGTCCGTGGGCGAGTTGGCGGACGTGGTGCTGGCCCGGGTGGACGGGGTGCCGCGGCCCGGTGGCGGATAACGCGGCCGGTCAGCCCTGGACAGGGGCCGCGAGTGCCGTCGCCGTGGCGCGGGCGAAGGCTTCCGGGTTGTCGAGCATGATGTTGTGCCCGCAGTCCGGGATCGCGACGACGGACACTCCGGCCTCGGTGAGCGCTTCGGCGCCGGGGAGCGGGGCGTCGGCCTCGGGGAGCAGGTAGGTGCGGGGGATCTTCAGGTCGAGCAGCAGCTCACGCATGGTGGGGACGGTGCCGCGGGTGAGGTGGAGCGCGCTGCGGTGCAGCGCCTCGCGGCCGGCCAGGCGCATGGTGGACCACCAGTGGGGGCCGACCCGGTCGTGGACCTCTTCCCAGCCGTCCACCAGGAACTCCTCTTCCGTGTACGCGGCGATACCGCTGCTGCCCGAAGAGCCGGGCTTGCGCGGGATCGGGTCGAGGTTGGCGTCGATGAGGACCAGGCGGGAGACCAGGTGGGGGTGGCGGGCGGCGAGGACGATGGCGACCGAGCCGCCCATGCTGTGGGCGATCAGTTCGGCGCCGGTGACATCTGCGCTGGTCAGCGCCGCGGCGAGGGTATCGGCGTGTGATTCAAGTGTGTAGTCGAAGTCCGTCGGCCGGTCGCTGATGCCGTGACCCAGCAGGTCGATCAGCAGCGAGCGGCGGCCGGTCAGGAGGGGGTGTACCGCGATCTCCGCGAAGTAGGCGGGCGATGTGGCGCCCAGGCCGTGCACATAGACGCGTGGCGGCTCCTGCCCCGGCAGCTCGACCCACCGGATCCGGTCGCCCTCGGGCGTTACGGCGGCGTTGCGCATGGCCTGCTCTCCTGCGGTCACGATCGATGCATCGATGGAGAGACGAGAGTAGCCACAACACAACGCGGTGGACCCGCCGGGTCCGGCTCCGGCGGCCCGGCACCGAGCACCGCGCCACGGAGTACCGCGCCACGGAGCAGACCCGGCCGTATGAGGGGCCGCGGGATCCCGCGGCC
>NZ_MUNE01000558.1 GCF_002154605.1 Streptomyces milbemycinicus
TGGTAGTTGACCGCGGCCACATTGGCGTCGGCCGCGACCGTCACCGTCCGCAGCGAGGTGGCGGCGAAGCCGTGTTCGCCGAAAAGCCGCTCGGCGGCGTCGAGGAGCCGGTCCAGGGTCGGGAGCGCGGGGGCGGGGGCGGGGGCGGGCTGAGGCTCATTCATCGGCACCAAAGTAAAACGAGCGCTTGATTCAGGCAAGCGATCCATGCTCCACTTGAAACGATCGTTTGAAATGCTCGATTGAAACGCTCGCTTTGACGGAGTGATCGCCATGCAGCAGTCCACGGCCCCGCCCACCGCACCGCCGCGCCCCGGCACCGCCCAACGGACGGCCGTCCTGACGGTGATGTGCCTGGCCCTCGCCGTCGTGGTCGGGATGCTCGCCTCGCTCCTGGTGGCCGTGCCCGACATGGCCCGCGACCTGCGGGCCACCGAGTCCGAGCTGCAATGGATCATGAACGCGTACGGTGTGGCCTTCGCCGGTCTGCTGCTCCTGGGCGGCGCCCTCGGCGACCGCTACGGCCGCAAGGGCGTCCTGCTCGCGGGTCTCGCCCTCTTCGCGCTGTCCTCGGGCGCCGTCGTCTGGACCGACGATGTGACGCTGGTGATCGGCCTGCGCGCCCTGGCGGGCGTGGGCGCGGCCCTGGTCATGCCGATGACCCTGTCGATCATCACCCATGTCTTCCCGCCCGAGGAGCGCGGCCGCGCCGTCGGCATCTGGTCCGGCGTCAGCTTCGGATCCGGTCTGCTCGCCGTGCTGATGGCCGGGGGCCTCCTGGAGGCGTACTCCTGGCGCTCGGTGTTCCTGACGAACGCCCTGCTCGCCGCCCTCGCCCTCGTCGTCGCCGCCGTGATCGCCCCGGCCTCGAAGCAGGCGGAGTCGGCGCGGCTCGATGTCGTGGGCGCCCTGCTGTCGGTGGTCGGCATCGGGGCGCTGGTCTTCGGCATCGTGGAGGGCCCGGAGCTCGGCTGGTCCGACGGCGCGGTGATCACGGGCTTCGCCCTGGGCGCCGTCGGGCTCGCGGCCTTCGTCGGCTGGGAGCTGCGGACCGCGCACCCGCTGCTGGACGTACGGGTGTTCCGGCTGCCGGGCGTCTCGGCGGGCTCACTGATCATCACGGCCGAGTCGATCGCCATGTACGGCTTCTTCTTCCTCGGCCTGCAGTATCTGCAGCAGATCCTCGGCTACTCCCCCATACGCTCCGGGCTCGCCCTCGTCTCCATGGCACTCGGCGCGATGCTGTTCTCGCCGGTCGCTCCTGGATTCGCCAAGCGGTACGGCATGCGTGCCGTGATGGGGTTGGGCATGGCCCTGATCGCTGGCGGCCTCGGTGTCCTGGCCGCCACGGTCGACGGCGGCGGCCTGTGGTCCTTCCTCGCCAGCACCACCCTCCTCGGTGCGGGCATCGCCTTCGCCGCGACCCCCGCCACCGAGGCCATCGTCGCCGCGCTGCCACCCGAAAAGCAGGGCGTCGCCTCCGCGCTCAACGACCTCACCCGCGAACTGGGCGGAGTCCTCGGCATCGCCGTCCTCGGCAGCGTCTTCAACACCACCTACCGCTCGGACGTCGCCGATACGACCCACGGCCTGCCGGCCGAGGCGGCGGACGCGACCCGCGACTCCCTGGCCGGCGCGCTGCGCGCCGCCACCGAACTGGACGGCCGGACCGGAGCCCGACTGGCCGACGCGGCCCGTGAGGCGTTCAACAGCGGCATGACCAACGCGCTGCTCGGCGGCATCGCAGTCGTCGCGCTGGGCGCGGTCGCGGCGGTGGCGCTGCTGTCGCGGCGCGCGCGCAGTTAGGCGGCGGTGAGCGCGGTGAGCATCCCGTCGGCCGCGTCGAAGGCGATCGC
>NZ_MUNE01000559.1 GCF_002154605.1 Streptomyces milbemycinicus
GCTCACCGCGGTGGGCATCCTCCGCGGTGAGCATTCTCGGCCAGTCCTGGTATCGTAGATAAACGACCGGCCGGTCACTCGTGTGCCCGGCCCGCAAGTGGAGGCTCCGGACTCCCACCTGAACCGACCCCCGGGTCGGCAGGTCATCGGTCAGGCTGCGCCCCGCGGTGATATCGCGGCGGTGCTCCCGGTCTATGAGGAGCCCCGCCTGCGTACCGTCCGGGGCGTTTTTCACGTCACGGCGCGGTGGTCCGACAAGAACAGACGTTACGCGGCAGTCCGCCAGACGGTCGCGTGGTGCAACCGAGGAGGCCCCATCAGCGCCGAGCCCCGCATCAACGACCGGATTCGCGTCCCCGAGGTGCGACTCGTCGGTCCCAGTGGCGAGCAGGTCGGCATCGTGCCGCTTGCCAAGGCCCTGGAGCTTGCGCAGGAGTACGACCTCGACCTCGTCGAGGTGGCGGCGACCGCACGCCCGCCGGTCTGCAAGCTCATGGACTACGGAAAGTTCAAGTACGAGTCGGCCATGAAGGCCCGTGAGGCGCGCAAGAACCAGGCGCACACGGTCATCAAGGAGATGAAGCTCCGGCCGAAGATCGACCCGCACGACTATGACACCAAGAAGGGTCACGTCGTCCGGTTCCTCAAGCAGGGCGACAAGGTCAAGATCACGATCATGTTCCGCGGCCGTGAGCAGTCCCGGCCCGAGCTCGGCTACCGGCTGCTGCAGCGGCTGGCCGAGGACGTCCAGGAGCTGGGCTTCGTGGAGTCCAACCCGAAGCAGGACGGCCGAAACATGATCATGGTTCTCGGTCCGCACAAGAAGAAGACCGAGGCGATGGCCGAAGCCCGCGAGGCGCAGGCCGCCCGCAAGGCGGAGCGTCAGGGCCACAGCCACGCGGAGGAGCCCGCCGAGGAGCCCGCCGAGGCGTGATTCGAGGCGCGAGCCTCACCCCGGGGCCGCGTGCCCCGGACACAACCCGAAACATCCCGACGCTTCACCGTGCCCACAGCGGCCGGACGGCGTCCCGACGAGGAGAGAACGGCGACATGCCGAAGAACAAGACGCACAGTGGTGCCAGCAAGCGCTTCAAGCTCACCGGCTCCGGCAAGGTGATGCGCCAGCGCGCCGGTCGCCGCCACCTTCTCGAGCACAAGCCGTCCACGTTGACGCGCCGCCTGGCCGGCAAGACCGAGATGGCCCCGGCCGACGCCAAGAAGATCAAGAAGCTTCTCGGCAAGTGATGCCACGCCCCGCTACGGCGGGGCGTGCACCGAGCCGACCGGGACCTATTCGTTTCCGGGCCGCGTGAGTGAGCCGCGGCCCCGTACAAGGAGTTAAACAAGTGGCACGCGTCAAGCGGGCAGTCAACGCCCACAAGAAGCGCCGGGCGATCCTCGAGCAGGCCAGCGGTTACCGGGGCCAGCGCTCCCGCCTGTACCGCAAGGCCAAGGAGCAGGTCACCCACTCCCTGGTCTACAACTACAACGACCGCAAGAAGCGCAAGGGCGACTTCCGTCAGCTGTGGATCCAGCGGATCAACGCCGCTGCCCGCGCCAACGGCATCACGTACAACCGCTTCATCCAGGGTCTGAAGGCCGCCAACATCGAGGTGGACCGCAAGATCCTGGCCGACCTGGCGGTCAATGACGCGAACGCCTTCGCCGCGCTGGTCGAGGCCGCGCAGAAGGCGCTGCCGAGCGACGTGAACGCGCCGAAGGCTGCGTAATCGCTGCGCTGAGCTGTACGGCTACGGACCCGCAGGTGATCGCTCACCTGCGGGTCCGTACGTGTCGGTAGGCACCGGACAACAGAACTGAGAGCACACTCCCATGGCGACCCCCGAGCTGACCTCCCTTAGATCGCCGCGCGTCACCGCGGCGAGACGGCTCGCCAAGCGCAGCTTCCGCGGTAAGGAGCGCAGGTTCCTCGTCGAGGGTCCGCAGGCCGTCCGGGAGGCGATGGCGCACCTCGTGGAGGTGTATGTGACCCCGGAGGCCGCCGCGCGCCACGCGGACATCGTCGCCGCCGCCCGCGCCGCGGGCGCCCCCGTGCTCACCGCGACCGACGAGGTCGTCGCCGAGATGTCGGACACCGTGACCCCGCAGGGCATCGTCGGGCTGTGCCGCTTCCTGGACACGCCGTTCGAGGAGATACTGCGCGCCCGCCCCCGGCTGGTCGCGGTGCTGGCGCATGTCCGCGACCCCGGCAACGCGGGCACCGTGCTGCGCTGCGCGGATGCCGCGGGGGCGGACGCCGTGGTGCTCACCGACGCCTCCGTCGACCTGTACAACCCCAAGTCCGTACGGGCCTCCGTGGGCTCCCTCTTCCATCTGCCCGTCGCCGTCGGCGTGCCCGTGGAGCGCGCCGACGGCGACGGGCAGAT
>NZ_MUNE01000056.1 GCF_002154605.1 Streptomyces milbemycinicus
CCCGCAGCCGGGCGCCGGTGGCCCGGCCGGCCTCCTGTTTGGCCTCGGCGACCAGGGCGTTCATCTCGGCCACGATGGGCCGGGCCCGGCACAGCACGGAGCGTCCGAGCGGGGTCGGCCGGCTGCCGGTGAGTTCACGCGAGAACAGCGAACCGCCGATGGCGTTCTCGATGCGCCTGAGCTGAGTCGTCAACGAGGGCTGGCTCATGCCCAGTTGCCGTGCGGCCTTCCGTAAGCTGCCGGTGTCGGCGATGGCGCACAGTGCGCGAAGGTGCCTGACCTCGAGCTCCACGGCGCGAGCTTAACGGGGCATCAGGACGTCACACCAGACACTCAACCCACACGAACACCACATCCCGGGCGGCCAATTGGCGGTCGGTCACGTCATGGGGACGGCCGGAAATGCGGCGGAGTGCGGGGGCTATGTGATGGTGCTATCGCCTGTTGGTATCTCCGCGTAGCGCCGGATCTCACCAAGACTTCGGGGCACCAAGCGTTCATCCCACGGCCTCGGCCCGCCACCCCACACCACGGCGGCCGGCCGCGGCCTGACGGACGATGAGGAGCCCCCCACATGAGATTCTCCACGTCTGCGCTCGTGGCCACCCTGGGCCTCGGCCTGGCCTCGACCCTGTCCGCCGTACCCGCCTCCGCCGCCGCACCCGACAGCGGCACCGTCAGCCACACCGCCAAGTCCGGATACGTCGCGAGCGGCGAGAGCCGGGGCGACACCGACGCCTTCCTCCAGGCCGTGATCAAGTCGGTGCTGGCCAAGCGGGGCGTGGTGCCCGGCACGCAGGCCGTCACCGTCACCTACAGCACGAGCAGGGCCCCGAGCTTCAAGTCCGTGATAGCCCGCTCCACCCAGATCTGGAACTCCTCGGTCAGCAATGTGAAGCTCCAGGAGGGCAGCAACGCCGACTTCGAGTACCGCGAGGGCAACGACCCCGCCGGCTCGTACGCGAGCACGGACGGCCATGGCAGCGGCTACATCTTCCTGGACTACGCACAGAACCAGCAGTACGACTCCACCCGTGTCACCGCGCACGAGACCGGCCACGTGCTCGGACTGCCCGACCACTACTCGGGTCCGTGCAGCGAGCTGATGTCCGGCGGCGGGCCGGGCACGTCCTGCAAGAACTCACAGCCCAACGCGGCCGAGATCAGCAGGGTGAACCAGCTGTGGGCGAACGGCCTGGCCGGCCTCGCCAAGACGCTCGAGGTGAGCGCCCGATAGCCCCACCATCACCAGCACCTCGCACCGCACCTCGCACCGCACCCGGCACCCGCTGCACGCCGGGTGCGGTCCGGTGTCCGCCGGGAGTACGGTAAAGGCACCGAGAGCATTTCGCACATACCGGCCGGATTCCCCTGGGGCTGGGGTCCGGCCGCGGGGAGTGAGCACCATGGAGACCGTCGTCACCGTGGCCGTGATCGCCGCGCTGATCGTCGTGGGCGTGGTGGTCATCCACCGGCTCAACGCCCAGCACGGCAATCGGGTCTCCGCTCTGCGCTACGGCGACACCCCGCCCGGACAACGCCCCCTGCGGCACCATCGCCTCCTCAGCCGCCGGCGGCCTGGCCACCGCGTCGGCTCCGGCCGGAAGCGGCGAGCCTGAGCGGTACGGACCCGGGAGCCCCAGCCCCCAGCCCCGGTCCCGCCCGTCAGTCGTCCCGTAACGCGTCCGCCAGCGTCGGCACCGGGCACACCACGTCCAGCAGCCCGCCCACCCGCAGCGTGCGCAGGATCAGCGGACTGTCGCAGACCACCCGCAGCCGGCCGCCGCGGTCCCGCACCCGGCGGTAGGCGCGGCACACCAGCTCCAGCCCCGAGCAGTCGAAGAAGCACGTCGGGGTCAGGTCGATGACGACGGAGGGCGCGGGCGGGGAGGTGGCCCGGTCCAGCTCCAGGCCGACGCACTCCCGGCCGACGATGTCGATCTCGCCGTGGAGCTCCACGACCGTGTATCCGCCGACGCCGTACGCGCAGGCGTGAGGCGTCGCGCTCCGGTCGGCGCGGAAGCGCTCGGGGGTGATCGCGGCAGGCGGAGGCGCCTCCCGACGGGGAGCGCCTTGCTGCGTCATCGCGAAATCACCTCGGAACGGCACACTGCCCCCTTTCACCATCGATAGGCTCCCGGAAGCGGGCACAGTCTGCATCGGGGCGGATACCACCGGGTCCTGGGTGACGTGCCGCGAGCGTAGAGGGGTGACCGCCGGTTACGGAGGTAGGCACCCCATATTTCCCAGAGTAAATGCGCTCGTACGAGTGAATTTCTGTTCTTACTATTGACACTTGGTCGGACCATGCTTGCGACGGTTCAGGCGATGACGCCGTTGCTCCCTCCGGCGCTCACCTCCCCGGACCGCGCGACCGCCAGCGCCAGGTCGTCCACGACCTCGAAGGCGTCCTCGAGCCGGACCATCCGCAGCAGCCGGGTGAACCGCGGGTCGACGATCACCAGCCGCAGCCGCCCGCCGCGCTCCAGCGCGCGATTGCGCAGGCGGCACAGCAGGGACACCCCGGCACAGTCGAGGAACGTCACCATCCGCAGGTCCAGGACCAGGTTCGGCCGCGCCTCCCGGGCGAGGGAATCGAGCCGGGGGGAGATCCTCGCCGCGGCGAAGATGTCCAGCTCACCGGTGATCTCAGCCACCGTGACGCCGCCGAGCACACGCACACGCACACCGAATGCGGGCCGATCGTCAAACATGAAAGCCCCCTTGGGGTGAATGGAGGCGCGACCCCGTCAGTACATGACATACCCATCTATCCGCCCACCAGTCAACGAACGGGCGGGCAAGTGTCGTTGGCGTATGTGCGGTGGCGTCATGAACAACGCCCCCGCACTACGACGGCAAGCTGTCCTGACCCGGCGACAGGTGCTGCGGATACCCCGGTGAGTCCCCCGGCCCGGGCGGGCCTCCCGGCCCCCAGAAACGCGCCGCCCGCCTGCGCCGCCTGGCCGCCATCAGCAGCGTGAGCGCGGCGGCCGGCACGGCCAGCAGGCCGCCGCCCACGGTCAGCAGCCACGCGGGGACGCCCCCGATGGTCAGCAGCTCGTGGTCGTACGTGACGCGCTGATAGGTGTCGTCCTTCTCCGCCCGCCGGAACTCATGGTCCCCATAGATGAGTTCCGGTCGCGGAAACGACTGCTGGAAGCTCGTCAGGAACATCCGCTTCCCCGCCAGCTCCGCCAGGTCACCCCGCGGCGCCTGCCCCGGGGTGACCCACCCGGCGTAGGTCACCCGCGGCGCCCCGCCCCCGATGTCACCGCGCGGCTCCATACGGTGCGGCGCCAGGACGTACAGCTCGAGGTTCTGCGGCGTCTTCGCCAGCCGCGACAGCCGCATGGGATAGATCAGACGGTTCGAGTCGAAGGTGAGCCACAGCGGGTCGAGCGTCCCGCCCAGCACGTCCTTGGCCCCGTCGCCCCGGTCGGCGACCGCCGCGGGCGCCAGGCGCACCGCCACGTACTCCCACTTGGCGCGTACGTACGGCTTGAGCCCGTCCGCCAGCCGGTCCGGCAGCTGGAAGCCGTGCTTCTCCAGCCAGTCGCGCAGCGCGTCCGGGTCGGTCGCGGTGAGCCGGGCGACGTCGAACGGGCCGAGCCGTTCACGGCCGACGACACCCACGCGCGGGGGCGCGCTCGGCGGGGCGCCCGCCCCGGCCCCGGCCCCATCCACGTATCGGATCTTTCGGTCGTCGAAGGGCCAGTCGCCCGTCCTCGGCCAGAAGTAGTGGCGCGTCCGGTGCGCCGGCGCGGTGACCTCGCCCACCTCGTCGAACAGGGCGCGATCCCCGAGCCGGACCGTCGCCCGGTTCGGCACCGGCATGATCCACGCCGCCTCGTGGGCGTCGCCGCCCACGGTCAGGCTCATGATGATCTCCTCGGTGTGGCCGTCCCAGCGCACCACCGATGTCTCCCGCGCCACCGCCACGGTGGTGTTCCGGCCGGGCACCAACCCGCCGCAGCCGCAGGCGTACGCCGGCCAGACCAGTGATCCGAGCTGGATCGACACCAGCGCCAGCACCACCAGCCAGGTCCGCTGCCACCCCGGCCGCGATATCCGTCCCCCGACGTACCGCACTCCGCACTCCCCCGCCCGCGGCTCCAGCTCGGCCATACCGCGTATCACCGTGATGTTCACCGTGCCCGTACCCGCCTGACCGGCGGACATGTCCTCAGACGGTGGCAACGAGGGATCCGGTTCCTTGGCTGGAAAGGTGGAAAGCTCCAGATCTCGAGGCGCAATGTTGGTACGTAACGGCGCGCGCGGGGCCCGTGCGCCCCATAAGACTGGGCCGCATAGCCCGACCGGGCGCCGCCCACCCCGCATATCCGGGCGACGGCCGGATGGACGACACCCGCGCGAAGGGGCAGAGATGACGGGTTCACGCATAGCCGCCGTCGGCCACTACCAGCCCGCGAGGGTGCTCACCAACGACGATCTGGCCGCCATCGTCGACACCAGCGACGAATGGATCCGCACCCGGGTCGGGATCCGCACCCGGCACATCGCCCGCGCGGACGAGACGGTGGACGAGATGGCCGCCGCGGCGGCCAGCAAGGCGCTCGCCGCGAGCGGGCTCGCATCCGCCGACATCGACCTCGTGATCGTCGCCACGTCCACGGCGATCGACCGCAGCCCCAATATGGCGGCCCGCGTCGCCGCCCGGCTCGGTCTCGGCTCCCCCGCCACCTTGGACGTCAATGTGGTGTGCGCGGGCTTCACCCACGCCCTGGCCACCGCCGACCACACCATCCGGGCCGGGGCGGCCACCGCCGCCCTGGTCATCGGCGCCGACAAGTTCACCGAGGCGGCCGACTGGACCGACCGCTCCAGCTGCGTGCTGCTCGGCGACGGCGCCGGCGCGGCGGTCGTGGTGGCCGATGACCGGCCACAGGGGGCGGACGGGGACGGCGTCCCGGGGATCGGTCCGGTGGTCTGGGGCTCGGTGCCCGAGATGGGCCACGCCGTACGTATCGAGGGCACCCCGCCCCGCTTCTCGCAGGAGGGCCAGGCCGTCTACCGCTGGGCCACCACCCAACTGCCGCCCATCGCGCGCGAGGTGTGCACACGGGCCGGGATCACCCCCGAGGAGCTGGCCGGGGTGGTGCTGCACCAGGCGAACCTGCGGATCATCGAGCCGGTCGCGCGCAAGCTCGGCGCCACGAACGCGGTCATCGCACGCGATGTCGTCGACTCCGGCAACACCTCGGCGGCCAGCGTGCCGCTCGCGCTGTCCAAACTGGTCGAGCGGCGGGAGATCGCTCCGGGCGCGCCGGTGCTGCTCTTCGGCTTCGGCGGCAATCTGTCGTACGCGGGTCAGGTCATCCGCTGCCCATGAGCGCGCGGCCCGCCGCGTCCGATTCGTTCAAGACCGGCGGCCGCCCGCGTGCCTACGCTGCCCGCATGACAGCACGATTCGACGCCATCGGCCTCGTCGTCACCGACCTGGCCGCGTCTCTCGCCTTCTATCGACGCCTCGGTCTGGACATTCCCGCCGACGCCGACACCCAGCCGCATGTCGAGGCGACCCTGCCCGGCGGGCTGCGCCTGATGTGGGACCCCATCGAGACGGTCCGCTCCTTCGACCCCGACTGGACGCCGTCATCCGGCGGGTCGGGACAGATCGGGCTCGCCTTCGCCTGCGACAGCCCGGCGGACGTGGACAGGACGTACGCCGAGCTGATCAAGGCGGGCGCGCGCGGATACAAGGAGCCGTGGGACGCGTTCTGGGGCCACCGCTACGCGACCGTCCTCGACCCGGACGGCAACGGCGTCGACCTGTTCGCGCCCCTGGCCGACTGACCGCAGGCGGGCCGGAGGCGGGGCGCACCGGCATTGGGCCTAGGTCAGCAGCCGGCCCAGCGGCACCCCGGTCAGCGCCCTGACCTCGCGTGCGAGATGGGCCTGGTCGGCGTATCCGGTGACGGCCGCGACCTCGGCGAAGGCCGTCCCCACCCGGGCCGCGTCCAGCGCGCGGTTCAGCCGCAGGACCCGGGCCAGCGTCTTGGGGCCGTAGCCGAACGCCGCGAGCGACCGCCGGTGCAGCTGCCGCTCCCCGAGGCCCACCGCCGCGGCCACCTCCGCCACGGACCGGCCGCCGGAGAGCCCCGCGACGACCGCCCCGACCGCCGGATCGGGCGGCTCCGCACGGCGCAGCCGGTCCAGCGCGACGGCCTCCAGGAGCCGGCCGACCCCATGAGGACCCGTACCGCCGCGGGCCGCCTCCTCCGCCAGCCGCTCGGTGAGCCGCCGCACCTCGGCGTCCGGCCACAGCGCCGCCAACGGCACCCGCTGGTCCCGCAGTTCGCACGCGGGCACCCCGAGCACATCGGGGCCGGCGCCGGGGGCGAACCGCAGTCCGACCCAGCGGGCGCCCGGCGAGCCCTGGGCGAGGTGGGCCCGGGTGTCGGGGCCGGCCACGAACAGCTCCCCGTCCGGGGCGGCCGGAGCAGCCGGATCTGCGGAGCTCCAGATCAAATCGGTGCAGCCGTCCGGCAGCACCCGTTGCGGCCCGGCCCCGGCGGTACGGGACCACACCACCGCCCGGCCGCCCAGCGGCCTGGATCCCCACTCCTGGTACAGCTCCTGGTACAGCACCTCGTCAGGGAACCTCGCGCAGATACATCGCGCCACAGGAATGACAGAAGGGCACCGAGTCGTCCGTGGCCCAGACCTCCGCCGACTGCGTCTCGGCATCCGGGTCCAGCTCGCGCCCGCACATCGCGGTCGTGCCGTTGGCGCGGACCATGTGCCAGATCTTGACCGGCGCGGCGGCCACCCGCCCGGAGCTGCCCTCCTCGTATTCGGCGCGCATCTCGTGCTGCATGCGTACACCTCCTGCTCTCTCCATGGTCCCGCCCGCGGCGGCCGTTGGCCAGCGGGCACCATCACGCCCGGGCACGCCTAGAAAACCGACCAGCCGGTCAGCGTCGTGAAGTGGTCGAGCGCCGCCATCCCGGCCACCGAGTTGCCCCGCGCGTCGAGCCCCGGGCTCCAGACGCACAGCGTGCACCGGCCGGGTATCACCGCGACGATGCCGCCGCCGACGCCGCTCTTGCCGGGCAGGCCGACGCGGTAGGCGAAGTCGCCCGCCGCGTCGTACGTACCGCAGGTGAGCATGACCGCGTTGATCCGCTTCGCCTGGCGCGGCGACAGCAGCCGGGAGCCGTCCGCGCGCAGCCCGTGCCGGGCCAGGAAGCCGCCCGCGACGGCCAGGTCGCGGCAGCTCATCTCGATCGAGCACTGCCAGAAGTAGTGCTCCAGGACGGTGGTGACGGGATTGTCGAGGTTGCCGTAGCTCGCCATGAAGTGCGCGAGGGCGGCGTTGCGGTCGCCGTGCTCGGACTCGGAGGCGGCGACGGCCTGGTCGAAGGCGAGGTCGGGGTTGCCGCTCTCGGCGCGCAGGAACTCCAGCATGGTCGTGCTGGCGTCGCCGGTCAGGGTCTGCAGCCGGTCGGTGACGACCAGGGCGCCGGCGTTGATGAACGGATTGCGCGGGATGCCGTTCTCGTACTCCAGCTGCACCAGGGAGTTGAAGGGGTTGCCGGACGGCTCCCGGCCGACCCGGCGCCAGATCCGCTCGCCGTCCTGTTCGAGGACGAGCGCGAGGCTGAACGCCTTGGAGATGCTCTGTACGGAGAAGGGGACCTCCCAGTCGCCGACCCCGGTCACCGTGCCGTCCACGTCCGCGACCGCGATGCCGAACCGGCGCGGGTCCACCGAGGCCAGCGCGGGGATGTACTGGGCCACCTCGCCCTGGCCGATATGTGGTGCGACGTGGGTCGCGACCTCCTCCAGAAGTCCCTGGTAGTCCATGGTGGCGTGCTTCTTCCTGCGCATCGTCGAGCGGATCGGAACGCACCATAACCGGAGTGCCCCACTTCGATTGCACCAGGGATTCATCACCGAGTGTTTTCGTGGGTATGCAGGGGGTGACAGTCGGGCCGCGGTGGGCGGCCCCGCACGACGCGAACGGAGGCGGCCATGGCCTCACCCATGTCCGCAGGGGACTTCTTGGCGGCTCTGCAGCGAGAGGGCCTGCGGGTGGTGCAGGTCGGGGACTGGCGGCACCACAACAGAAACCACAAGGGGCCCTGGGGCGAGGTGCACGGCGTCATGATCCACCACACGGTCACCTCGGGCACCGATCTGACCGTACGGATCTGCCGGGACGGCTTCGAAGCGCTGCCCGGTCCGCTGTGCCATGGCGTGATCGCCAAGGACGGCGGGGTGCACCTGGTCGGCTACGGCCGCGCCAACCACGCGGGGCTCGGCGACGACGAGGTGCTGCGCGCCGTGATCGCCGAGAAGGCCCTGCCTCCGGACAACGAGGCGAACACGGACGGCAATCGCTGTTTCTACGGCTTCGAATGCGAAAACCTCGGCGACGGAAAGGACCCCTGGCCGGAGGCCCAACTGGAGGCGATCGAGCGGGCCGCGGCGGCGATCTGCCGCCATCATGGCTGGACGGAGCGCTCGGTGATCGGCCATCTCGAATGGCAGCCGGGCAAGACGGACCCGCGCGGCTTCACCATGGCCTCGATGCGGGCGCGCATCCGCGACCGGCTGAAGTGACCGGCTGAGGCGACGGGCAGAAACGGCCGGCGCGAGCGAGGGGCCGTCGGCCATCGACCGGCCGGCGGCCGTCGTGGCTAGCCGTCCGTGTTCTCCTCCCGGTAGGCCGTCGCCTCCTCCAGGTCCAGCCTGCGCAGCAGCGTCCGCAGCATCTCGTCGTCGATCCGCCGGGCGTCGCGGAGTTCCACGAACACCGCGCGCTCGGCGCCGATCACGTCGCGGGCCAGTCTGCGGTAGGTGTCGTCGGCCGACTCCCCCGTCACCTCGTTCACCGCCCCCAGCCGTTCCCATACCGCGTTGCGCCGCCGCTCCAGCACCGCGCGGAGCCGGTCGGCGAGCGGCTGGGGCAGGGCGTTGCGCTCGTCGGCGAGGAGTTCGTCGAGGCGGCGCTCGGCGGCCCGGGACGCCTCGTTCTGCGCCTGCGCCTCCGCCAGGGTCTCGGCCTGGACGTCACGGCCGGGCACGGGCAGCAGCCGGATCAGCGTGGGCAGGGTGAGCCCTTGGATGACGAGGGTGCCGATGACGGTCGTAAAGGTCAGAAAGAGGATGAGGTTACGAGCCGGGAAGGGGAGTCCGCCGTGCACGGTCATTGGGATCGAGAAGGCGATGGCCAGCGAGACCACCCCGCGCATCCCGGCCCAGCCGACGATGACCGGCGCGGTCCAGTCGGTCTCCGGCTCCCGCTCGCGGATCCGGCGGGACAGCGCCCGGGGCAGGAAGGCCGCCGGGAAGACCCAGAGGAAGCGTACGCACACGACCGCGAGGAAGAGCATGGCCGCGTACCAGCCCGCCTGGCCGGCCCCGTACTCGCCCAGGCCCCGCAGCACGACCGGCAGCTGCAGCCCGATCAGGGCGAACACCGCGGACTCCAGCACGAAGGCGATCATCTTCCACACCGCCGACTCCTGGAGCCTGGTGGCGAAGTCGACCTGCCAGGAGTGGTGCCCGAGGTAGAGGGCGACCACGACGACCGCGAGCACGCCCGAGGCGTGGACCTGTTCGGCCGCCAAGTAGGCGACGAAGGGGATGAGCAGCGAGAGGGTGTTCTGCAGCAGCGGATCGCGCAGATGGGTGCGCAGCCAGTGCAGCGGCACCATCAGGATCAGACCGACCCCGACGCCGCCGACGGCCGCGAGGGCGAATTCCCGCAGGCCCCCTGCCCAGGTGGCCCCCTCGCCGACCGCCGCGGCCAGCGCCACCTTGTAGGCGGTGATGGCCGTGGCGTCGTTGACCAGGGACTCGCCCTGGAGGACGGTGGTCACGCGGGAGGGCAGGCCGACGCGCCGGGCGATGGCCGTCGCCGCCACCGCGTCCGGCGGGGCGATGACCGCGCCCAGGACGAGCGCGGCGGTCAGCGGCAGGTCCGGCACCAGCAGATAGGCGAGCCAGCCGACCACGAGGGTCGCGAAGAGCACATATCCGATCGACAGCAGGGCGACGGAACGGATGTTGGCGCGCAGGTCCAGGTACGAACTGTCGAGCGCCGCCGTGTGCAGCAGGGGCGGCAGTACGAGGGGCAGCACGATATGCGGGTCGAGCGTGTACTCGGGCACCCCGGGCACATACGAGGCGATAAGCCCGACGGCGACCAGCAGCAGCGGGGCGGGCACCGGTGTGCGGCGGGCCGCGCCCGCGACGGCCGCGCTGCCCGCGACCAGCGCCAGCAGTGGAAATACGTCCATGAACCAGCCCGTCCCGATGGTGGTAGTCGTCGTCGGACTAGTCTGGCAATCATGAACGAGTGTCCGCATGTTCCCGAGCTTCCGGTGCCCGAACCGGAGCCCAGGTACGACACCTGCCGGGAGTGCCTGGCCGTGGAGAGCCACCCGGTGCAGTTGCGGCTGTGTCTGTCCTGCGGGCATGTGGGCTGCTGCGACTCATCGCCGTTCCAGCACGCCACCGAGCACTACAAGGAGACCGGACACCCCGTGATGCGCAGCTTCGAGCCCGGCGAGGACTGGCGCTGGTGCTACGTGGACTACATGATCCTCTAATGACTGCCGCATCGCCGGTGCGGCAGCTAGCCTTGCTCATGATCCGAGCAGCGATGCCTTCAGCGGGGAGAGGGCCGGAAAGGAGCCTGTCACCTGCGGTTCCTTCAACGAGGCGACATCTCTTTCGAATTGAGACCGCAGACCTCTAGCCACTGTGCGTACTCATGTGCTTACACTGAGTGATATCGAGGACCTTCGGGTCGGCGTTCACCCATGACGGGGGCCGTGCTTCGTCCGGGCGACACCGAGCCGCAGATCGCGATAGCGTCGCAGCCGAACCACGTGCCGCGTCGGTCCGTACCCCCTCCACCATAAGGGCTCACGACCGGCGCTCCAATCAGCTCAGCTCAATCAGCTTGTGTCACCTTGGAGGTGAGGGTGTCCCAGATCGCAGGCGAGCCCGGGACCCAGGACTTCGTAGAAGTCCGGCTGCCCGCTGAGGGTGCCTACCTGTCGGTGCTGCGGACGGCCACGGCCGGCCTGGCAGCCCGCTTGGACTTCACCCTCGACGAGATCGAGGATCTGCGCATCGCCGTCGACGAGGCGTGCGCGATCCTGCTGCAGCAAGCCGTGCCTGGCAGTGTGCTGAGCTGCGTCTTCCGCCTGATCGACGACGCACTGCAGGTGACCGTCTCGGCTCCGACCACCGACGGGCGCGCCCCCGAGCGCGACACCTTCGCCTGGACAGTGCTCTCCGCGCTCGCCGGCAAGGTCGACTCGACCGTCGCCGAGGACCGCGCGGTCAGTATCAGCCTGTACAAGGAGCGCGGCGCCGGCCCCGGACAGCCGTGACGGAAAGGGGGGCTCCGTGAGCACCGCATCATCGCGGGGAGTGCGTACCCCGGCCATCCCGCACCCTCCGGCCCAGCCGCATCCCGCGGACCCGGAGGCGGCAGGAGACCGACCAGAGCGGGCGGACCACATGGATCAGCATCACCACGAGCGGCGCGAGCAGCCCGATCCGCATGATCGCAGCGGAGCGCGGGCGATGTTCGTCGAGCTGCGCAGCCTTCCGGAGGGCTCCACGGCCCGCGCCGAGCTGCGCAACACCCTCGTGCGGATGCATCTGCCGCTGGTGGAGCACCTGGCGCGGCGCTTCCGCAACCGCGGCGAGCCGCTGGACGACCTCACCCAGGTCGCCACCATCGGATTGATCAAGTCCGTGGACCGGTTCGACCCGGACCGCGGTGTGGAGTTCTCGACGTATGCGACCCCCACGGTCGTCGGCGAGATCAAGCGGCACTTCCGCGACAAGGGCTGGGCGGTGCGGGTGCCGCGTCGGCTGCAGGAGCTGCGGCTCTCGCTGACCACGGCCACCGCAGAGCTCTCCCAGCGGCACGGCCGCGCCCCCACGGTCCATGAGCTGGCCGAGCAGCTGAGCATCTCCGAGGAGGAGGTGCTGGAGGGCCTGGAATCGGCCAACGCGTACAGCACGCTGTCCCTGGACGTGCCCGACACGGACGACGAGTCCCCGGCGGTCGCGGACACGCTCGGCGCGGAGGACGAGGCGCTGGAGGGCGTCGAGTACCGCGAGTCGCTGAAGCCGCTGCTGGAGGATCTGCCGCCACGCGAGAAGAAGATCCTGCTGCTGCGCTTCTTCGGCAATATGACCCAGTCGCAGATCGCGCAGGAGGTCGGCATCTCGCAGATGCATGTCTCGCGACTGCTGGCCCGTACCCTCGCGCAGCTGCGGGAGCGGTTGCTCGTAGAGGAGTGAGAGCAGAGGAGCGAGAGGGCAGAGGAGCGAGAGGAGAAGGTCAGGCGTCGCGCGGGCCGATGCCCAGGGCCTCCGTCGCCGTCGGGTTGATCAGCAGCGCCAGGACGGCGAAGGCCGCGACGGCGGTGGCCACCCCGACGGCGATCAGCCCGCCGCCGTTCTGCACCAGCGTCCAGGCCACGGGCAGCGCCATCAGCTGAGTGATCATCGCGGGCCCGCGGCTCCACCGCCGGCGCTGCCACAGCCCGCGCGCCGCGGCCAGCGGCAGCGCGGCCAGCGCCAGCACGGTCACGCCGAGCATTTCGGCCTGCTGAGGGCTCTCCGGGTCCCCGGTCAGCCCCATGATCAGTACATACACCCCCAGGCCCACCAGCACCACGGCCTCGGCGGCGGCCAGCATCGCGGCGGCCGTGATCCGGGTCGGGCGCGGGCCGGAAGGGGCCTCGTCGACGGGGGCGGCCTTGGCGGCCTTGGTCCCCCCGGTCCCCTTGGTCTGAGTGGTCCCCTTGGCCTGGGCGGTCGGCTTGGCCGTCTTCACGGCCCTGGCCTTCTTGGCGGTGGCGGACTTCTTACTGCTCACCCCAGCAGCGTAGCCGCCGCCCGCCCAGGCCGGGGCCAGGCCGCGATTGCGGCCGATTCACCCTTAGTGGGTAGGCTGCTGAGCATGCGCGCGCTCATCGTGGTCAATCCGGCAGCAACCACCACCAGTGCCCGCACCCGCGACGTCCTGATCCACGCGCTCGCCAGCGATCTGAAGCTGGACGTGGCGACCACGGAGTACCGGGGGCACGCCCGCGACCTGGCCCGGCAGGCCGCGGAGGGGGGCACACACGAACTGGTCGTCGCCCTCGGCGGTGACGGCACGGTCAACGAGGTGGTCAACGGGCTGCTGCACCACGGCCCCGATCCGGACGGGCTGCCCCGTCTGGCCGTCGTCCCCGGCGGCTCCACCAATGTCTTCGCCCGCGCCCTCGGCCTGCCCAATGACGTCGTGGAGGCCACCGGCGCCCTGCTGGACGCCCTGCGGGACGGCACCGAGCGCACCGTGGGCCTCGGGCTCGCGGGGGGCACCCCGGGCACCCCGGACGAGTCGGTGCCGGCGCGCTGGTTCACCTTCTGCGCGGGCTTCGGCTTCGACGCGGGCGTGATCGGCCGAGTCGAACAACAGCGCGAACGCGGTAAGCGCTCGACCCATGCGCTTTACATACGCCAGGTGATGCGTCAATTCCTCGGCGATCCGCACCGCCGGGAGGGGACCATAACCCTCAAGCGGCCGGACGAGGACCCCATCGAACAACTGGTGCTGGCCATCATCTGCAACACCGTCCCCTGGACGTTCCTGGGCAACCGCCCGATCTACGCCACGCCGCGCGCATCCTTCGACACCGCCCTTGACGTGCTTGGACTCTCGAAACTGTCCACCTCGGCGGCCACCCGGTACGCGACCCAGCTGCTGACCTCCAGCCCCGATCGGGGGCCCCGCGGCAAGCATGCGGCCTCCCTGCACGACCTGACGGACTTCACCTTGCAATCGCAGGCGCCACTGCCGTTTCAGATGGACGGTGACCACCTGGGACTGCGTACGAGCGTGACGTTCACAGGCGTACGCCGTGCACTGCGTGTGATTGTGTGAGTGAGACCGCAAAAAGTCCTTCCAGTCGAACGTTTAGCCTGGCTTCCACCCCCCGGAAGTAGGGCTGTGACAGAGCCGACACCAAGGAATCAAAAAAAACTTTCCGGAAGGGGTTGTATCCGCCGCCGAGGTTTGCGAATCTCTTCTTGGCGATCGGGACGGCCTCCAGAAGGCCCCCTTGAGAGCCCGAATCCCCTTCCTCATTCCACGGGACCGCACCAGCCCCAACTGGTTGACGTCCCTACCCTTGTCGAGGGGTTCGTGAAAGCGTTCACATTCACAAGCAATCCACATGCAACACGAGGAGATGGAGCAGCCATGGACTGGCGTCACAACGCCGTTTGCCGCGAGGAAGACCCCGAGCTGTTCTTCCCCATCGGCAACACCGGTCCTGCGCTGCTGCAGATCGAGGAAGCCAAGGCCGTCTGCCGCCGCTGCCCCGTCATGGAGCAGTGCCTGCAGTGGGCGCTTGAGTCCGGCCAGGACTCCGGCGTCTGGGGTGGACTCAGCGAGGACGAGCGCCGCGCGATGAAGCGCCGTGCCGCTCGCAACCGGGCACGCAACGCCAGCGCCTGACGCCCACACCCCGTGGCCCCCGAGCCGCAGCGCGCAGTAACCCCGATGCGCACAGCAACGTGAGCTTTGAGCCCCGGACCACTCCCGGTCCGGGGCTCAGTGCTGTGCTCACCATGTGAGTGGCGTGCTCACTATCTGCTCACTATGTGAGTGGTGTGCTCAAGGTCTCACGCCGTCTTACGCGATCCCATCCGGGAATTGCCCCGGCCACCGGATCAGTGCTTATCCACCCGTACCGGGATGTCCAGGACGACTCGGGTGCCGCGCTCGGGCGCGGGCACCATATCGAACGTCCCGCCCAGTTCCCCCTCCACCAGCGTGCGTACGATCTGCAGGCCGAGGTTTCCCGCCCGCTGCGGGTCGAACCCCTCCGGCAGCCCGCGCCCGTCGTCCTCGACGGTGACCAGCAGCCGACCCTCCCCGCCGGTGGCGGAGCGCACCGCCGTCACCTCGACCGTGCCCTGCTCCCCCGGCCCGAAGCCGTGTTCCAGCGCGTTCTGCAGGACCTCGGTCAGCACCATGGACAGCGGGGTGGCCACCTCGGCCTCCAGGATGCCGAAGCGGCCGGTGCGATGGCCGGTGACCTTGCCCGGGGATATCTCGGCCACCATGGCCAGGACCCGGTCGGCGATCTCGTCGAACTCGACCTGCTCGTCCAGATTCTGAGACAGCGTCTCGTGCACGATCGCGATCGAGCCGACCCTGCGTACCGCCTCGTTGAGCGCGTCCCTCCCCTGGTCGGAGTCCATCCGGCGGGCCTGGAGGCGCAGCAGGGCGGCCACGGTCTGGAGGTTGTTCTTCACCCGGTGGTGGATCTCCCGGATGGTGGCGTCCTTGGTGATCAACTCGCGCTCGCGGCGCCGCAGCTCGGTGACGTCCCGGAGCAGGACGAGCGAACCGATGTGGGTGCCCTTGGGCTTGAGCGGGATGGCCCGCAGCTGGATCACCCCTTCGTCGCCCTCCACCTCGAACTCGCGCGGCGCCCAGCCGCTCGCCAGCTTGACCAGCGCCTCGTCCACCGGCCCGCGTACGGGGGCGAGTTCGGCGGTGGTCTGGCCGAGGTGGCAGCCGACCAGGTCGGCGGCCAGGCCGAGGCGGTGGTAGGCGGACAGGGCGTTGGGGCTGGCGTACTGGACGACGCCGTCCGCGTCGAGCCGGATCAGGCCGTCGCCCGCGCGGGGCGAGGCGTCCATGTCGACCTGCTGCTCGGGGAAGGGAAACGATCCTGCGGCGATCATCTGCGCGAGATCGGACGCGCTCTGGAGGTAGGTGAGCTCGAGCCGGCTGGGGGTCCGTACGGTCAGCAGATTGGTGTTACGGGCGATCACCCCGAGCACCCGGCCCTCGCGGCGGACCGGGATGGACTCGACCCGGACCGGGACCTCCTCCCGCCACTCCGGATCGCCCTCCCGGACGATCCGGCCCTCGTCGAGGGCGGCGTCGAGCATCGGCCGGCGGCCGCGCGGGGCGAGATGGCCGACCATGTCGTCCTGGTAGGAGGTGGGCCCGGTGTTGGGGCGCATCTGCGCCACCGATACGTAGCGGGTGCCGTCCCGGGTGGGGACCCACAGGACGAGATCGGCGAAGGAAAGGTCGGAGAGCAGCTGCCACTCCGATACCAGCAGGTGAAGCCACTCGAGGTCGGAGTCGCTGAGTGCGGTGTGCTGGCGTACGAGGTCGTTCATGGAGGGCACGTTGTGAGCCTACCCGCACGTGCGTTTCAGCCTTTCCGCGCAGAGCCGTGGACAGGCGAGAGTGGTCTAGTCCAGAATAGGGCGCACTACGATCTTCCGCCCTCCCCGCACAGGAGGGTGGATCGAGGCACACGGGGTGCTCTGCCCTGACCGCTCCGGGGGCCTCAGGTCGGCCGGCTGCGGCCGATGCAACTCCGGGCTGCGGTGCCGGGCGGGTTGAGGGTCCCGCTCTGGCGCCGCGGCCCGCGGGTGTTTTCCCCCCTTTTTTGCCGCCCTCGCACTGCTCGGCCCCTCGGCCTCCCCAACACAAGGCTCCCGCGCTTCGCGGGGAAGCGCGGGAGCCGGTGGGGGGTGGCGGCCTCAGGGCCTCACCTGGTCTCCGTCACCTTCGCCAGCGCGCGCGGCGCATCGGGGTCCTGGCCTCGGGCGATGGTCACCTCGTACGCGAGCAGCTGCAGTGGCAGGATCTCCAGGATCGGCTGGACTTCCTCGGCCACTCCGTCCGTGGGCAGCGCGAAGCCCGCCGAGGCCCGGTCGACCTCGGACTGAGGGCCGATGACGACCAGGTCCGCACCGCGGCCGCGCAGCCGTTCCAGGACCGGCTGGAGCGCCTGGCCGCCCTTGCCGTCGGTGACGATGGCGATCACCGGCGAGATGTTGTCGACCATGGCGAGCGGGCCGTGCAGCAGATCGGCGCCCGAGTAGGACAGCGCCGGGATGTAGCTGGTCTCCATCAGCTTCAGCGCGGCCTCCTTGGCCGTGGGGTAGCCGTAGCCGCGGGAGGTGATGACCATGCGCTCGGCGAAGCGGTAGCGGCCGGCGAGCTGCTTGACCTCGTCCTTGCGGTCCAGGATCTGCTGGGCCAGCTCGGGGAGGATCTTGGCGGCCGCGCCGTCGCCGCCGCGCAGACCCTCGACGAAGAGGTAGAGGGCGAGCAGTTCGGCGGTGTAGGTCTTGGTCGCGGGGAGCGCGTTCTCCGGGCCGGCCAGGACGTCGATGTGGAATTCGGAGACGGCGGCCAGCGGGGAGTCGGGGTTGTTGGTGACCGCGAGGGTGATCGCGCCGGCCTCGCGGGCGGCCTCGGTGGAGGCGACCAGGTCCGGGGAGCCGCCGGACTGGCTGACCGTGATCACCAGTACGTCGGTCAGGTCCTGCTCGGCCCCGTACGCGGTGGTGGTGGACATGGAGGTGAGGCCGCACGGCTTGCCCAGCAGGACCTCGATCAGATACTTCGCGTACAGCGCCGCGTTGTCGGATGTGCCCCGCGCGGTGAGGAGCACGAAGCGGGGGTTGCGCGCGGCGATGCGTTCGGCGATCTCGCGGATGCGGGGCGCGCCCTCGTCGAGGATCCGGCGCAGCACCGCGGGCTGCTCGGCCATCTCCCCGGACATGATCCGGCCCGGCTGGTCGCTGTGCTGGGCCGGAGTCGTGGCGGACATGCTGGGTGCCTCCAGTTGGCTGTGCTGTGCTGTGCCCGCGGTGCGGGCCGAGCCGGGTGGTGGCGTCATCCCCCGGCCACGCCGCCGGTGATGACCTCCGCGGCGGCCAGCCCACAGACCCGGGCGGCGCCGTGAGTCGCGATGTGCAGCGCCCCGGTCGGCGGCGCCTGGGGCACGCCCATCTCGACGACGACCGTGTCCGGCCGGGCGGCGAGCAGGGTGTCCAGGGCGTCGGCCATCCAGGGGTGGCGGTGGACATCGCGTACCACTGCGACGATCCTACGGTCAGCCGCCTTCCCGAGTACATTTGCGATCAAGGCGGGCACACCGCCGGTCGCGCCGTCCGCAGCCCCCTCTGCGCCCTCTGCGTCTCGCTGGCCGTAGGTGGCGGTGCCGGTGCCGGGCAGCAGCCGGGCCAGTTCGGCGGCGACGCCCCAGGGGGTCTCGTCGCCGACGGCGATATTGGCCATGGGGGTGAAGGCGGCGACGAACGCGGGCCCGGTGGGCGGCTCGTACGGCTGGTCGCCCGGGGTGACGCGCAGCGCCCGGCGGGCGGCGCGCAGCCCGGCCTCAGGGGCGGGCGCGATCCCCTCTGCCGCGCCCGGCCCTCCGGTCTGTCGCGCCCAGTCGCCGAGGGCGCGCACCCGGGCCGCGGCGTCGGCGAGCCGGGCCTCGGGCAGTTCCCCGGCCCGTACCGCGGCCACCAGCGCGTCGCGCAGCCGCACCACGGTGTCCTCGTCGCTGAGTCCGCCGCCGACGCAGATCGCGTCGGCGCCCGCGGCGATGGCGAGCACGCTGCCGCGTTCGATGCCGTACGCGGCGGAGATGGCCCGCATCTCCATGCCGTCGGTGACGATGAGCCCTTCGAAGCCGAGGCCGCCCTCGCTGACGGGGGCGCGCAGCAGACCGTGCAGCGCGGCCGGGCTGAGGGTGGCGGGCAGGGCGGAGTCGAGGGCGGGCACCAGGATGTGGGCGCTCATCACGGCCTTGGTGCCGGCGGCCACGGCGGCCCGGAAGGGGATCAGTTCGCGGGCGGTGAGGGTGTCGAGGTCGGCGTCGATACGCGGCATGGCGTGGTGGGAGTCGACGGCGGTGTCGCCGTGCCCGGGGAAGTGCTTGGTGCAGGCGGCGACCCCGGCGCCCTGGAGGCCCCGGATGTACGCGGCGGTGTGGCGGGCCACGAGCTGCGGGTCGGCGCCGAAGGCCCGTACGCCGATGACCGGGTTGTCGGGGTTGGAGTTGACGTCGGCGGACGGCGCCCAGTCGAGGTTGACCCCGCATGCGGCGAGCCGGCGGCCCATCTCGCGGGCCACGGCCTGGGTCAGGGCGGTGTCGTCGACCGCGCCCAGCGCCAGGTTGCCGGGGAAGGAGGAGCCGGTCCGCACCTCAAGACGGGTGACGTCGCCGCCCTCTTCGTCGATGGCGACGAGCAGGTCTTCGCGTTCGGCCCGCAGCTGGGCGGTGAGGGCGGCGAGCTGCTCGGACGAGGTGATGTTGCGGCCGAAGATGCCGACGGAGCCGAGTCCTTCACCGAGCCGCCGCAGCACCCAGTCGGGCGCGGTGGTGCCGGTGAATCCGGGTTGCAGAACCGCCAGGGCGTCCCTGGTGAGAGTGTCCAAGCCGCGTGCGAGGGTCGTCATGGAGAAGGATCATCCCTTCACAGCGCCGGAAGTGAGACCACCGACCGCCTTGCGTTGCAGGAACAGGAAGAGAAGCAGGATGGGAATGGCGAAGAGCGAGGCGGCCGCCATGGTGGCGCCCCAGTCGTCGCCGAAGTTCGTCTGGAACTTGGACAGCCACAGCGGCAGCGTCTGGGCCTCGGGATCCTTGTTCAGGATGAGTACGAGCGGGAACTCGTTCCAGGCCGTGATGAAGCCGAACAGCGAGGTGGCCATCAGTCCGGGCGCCAGCAGCGGGAAGATCACCCGGATGAACGCCTGCGGCCGGGTGCAGCCGTCGACCATCGCGGACTCCTCCAGCTCCTTGGGCACGGCGGCAACATAGGAGCGCAGGGTGAGGATGGTGAAGGGCAGCACCATGACCATGTAGAAGAGGGTCAGCGGGACCAGGCTGTTCAGCATCTCGCCATCGCGGATGATCATGTAGATCGCGATCACCATGACTTCCCAGGGCGCCATCTGGGCGATCATGAACGTCACCAGGAAGCCGCGGCGGCCCTTGAAGCGCATCCGGGCGAGGGCGAAGGACGCGAGGAGCGCGAGCACCAGGGAGAGCGCCACCGCCGAGACGGTGACGGTCAGGGAGTTCCGCACCAGGGTCCAGAAGTTGTCCGCGTCCGTCGCCGTCTTGAAGTGTTCGAAGGTGGCGTTGGTCGGGAACCACACCGGGTCCTCGGAGATGATGTCCGAGGTCGGTTTGAAGGCCGTACTGAACATCCAGTAGACGGGGAACGCGAAGGCGACGAAGAGGACGATCGCCGTCGCATTGGGCCACAGCCGCCCTGCCGCCGAGCGTTTCACAGCTCGCCCCCCTCATCCTTCTCTTGTTTGAGCACGATCCGAAGGTAGTAGGAGGTCAGGGCCAGCAGGATCACGATGGTCAGCAGCGAGATCGCCGCGCCCATGCCGTAGTGCTGATTGCCCACGCCCTCGATGAACGCATAGACGGGAAGGGTCTCGGTGAGCCGGTCCGGGCCGCCCTCGTTGATCGCGAAGACCTGCGGGAACGCCTTGAAGACCCAGATCACCTCCAGGAAGACCGTCGCGAGGAGGAACGGCTTGAGGAAGGGCAGGGTCACGGAGGTGAACGAGCGCCAGGCCCCGGCACCGTCCAGCGCCGCCGCCTCGTACAGCTCCTTGGGGATCGTCGTGGTCGCCGCGTAGAGGTTGATCGCCACGAAGGGGATCGACTGCCAGACGATGAGGACGGTGATGACGAAGAAGGTCGAGAACTGGCTGCCGGTCCAGTTGTAGTCGGCCATCGAGTGCCAGCCGAGCTTGTCCAGCACCCAGTTGACCACCCCGAAGCGGGCGGCGAACAGCCACTGGTAGACGGTGGTCGCCGCGATCGGCGGCATGGCCCAGGCCAGTACGAGACCGGTCGACAGCAGCAGCCGCATCTTCGTCCCGAGCCGGGCCAGCAGCAGCCCGATCAGCGTCCCCAGCACCATGATCAGCACGACGTTGACGGAGGTGAAGACCACCGATCTGGCCGTGACCCGCCAGAAGTCCTCGCTGGTCAGCGCCTCGCGGTAGTTGTCGACGCCGTTCCACTCGGTGAGGTGCTGGATCAGCTGCCGCATATTGAGGTTCTGGAACGACAACATGCCGTTCTTCACCAGCGGCCAGCCCAGCAGCACCACGGTGGCGGCCAGCGCGGGCAGAAGCAGCAGATAGGGCGCGGTGCCGATGAGCCGGCCGCGCCCCGGGGGCGTTCCGCCGCCCGTACGCGTACGGCCCGGCGGCGCCCCTCGCCCGGGGACCCCGGCCGCCGCGGGGCGGCCGGGGTCCTTGCGAGTGGTGCGTGTGGTCGCTACAGCCATCGCCGTTACTGCTCCTGGCTGAGGCGCTTGTTCATCTCGTCCTCGACCGACTTGGCCGCGTCCGTCGGGGACTTACCCTTCAGCACGGCGGTCATATAGGCCTTGACCGGGTTCGGGGCGTTCTCCACCGGGGCCCACTCGGGGATCAGCGGGGTGGTGCCGCCGCCCGCGACGGCGGGCGCCGCCGCCTCGGCCGCGGCGTTGCCCTTGAGCTGGGACTGCAGCGACTCCTTGTTGGGGATCACGCCGCCTTCCTTGGCCAGCTGCCCCTCGTAGGTGTCCGACAGCGCGATCTTCAGAAACTCCTTGGCGAGTTCCTGCTTCTTGCTGCCCGCCGCGACCGCGAGGTTGGAGCCGCCGAGGAAGACGCCCTCTGGCTTGTCGGCGGTCTCCCCCGGGATGGTGAAGTAGCCGATGTCCTTCTCGATCTTCGGGTTGGCCTTGATCGCGGTCGCCGCCTCCCAGCCCATCCCGATGAAGGCGCCGGTCTTGCCCTTGGCGAAGACGTCGGCCTGCTGCGGGGTGGCCTCGTCCTTGTCCTTGGGGGCCTTACTGAAGGACTGGTACTGCTTGTAGATGTCCATGGCCTTGGCGACCTTGGGGTCGGCGAGGTTGGAGACCCACTTGTCGCCCTCCTTCTTGACGAGGTCGGCACCGGTGCCGATGGTCAACCCGTCGAAGAAGTACCAGTTCTGGCCCGGTAGATAGATCGGCTCGGCGTCCGTCTTCTTCTGGATCGCGTTGAGATCCTGGAAGAACTCGGTCCGGGTCTTGGGGGTGTCCTTGATCCCGGCCTGCGCCCAGATCTTCTTGTTGTAGAGCACCACGCGGTTGGCCGCGTACCACGGGGCGGCGTACTGCTTGCCGTCGTAGACCGCGGACTTGTTAAGGGAGTCGGCCCAGTCAGCGCCGACAGACTCCTTCAGATCGGTCAGCTCGGCGAGGCCGCCGGTCTGCGCGTACGCCGGGGTCTGGGTATTGCCGATCTCGATCACATCCGGCGGATCGGACTCCGAGAGCGCGGTGGTCACCTTCTGCTGAATGCCGTTCCACTGCTGGACCTCCAGCTTCAGCTTGGCGCCCGTCTTCTTCTCAAACGCCGCCTTGACGTCCTTCGTCCAACCGTCGGGGGTGGATCCGTCCATCGCCCATACGGTGAGCGTCTCCCCCTTGAAGCCGTCCGCTCCGGTCTTCTCGTCGTCATCGCCGGACCCGCAGGCCGCGACGGTCACCAGCATTGCCGCGACACCCGTCGCCGCTATCAGCCCACGCTTCACAGCACACTCCCCAAAGGACCGGAAGACAGGTTTAATGGTTTAGACCAGTGCCCGCAGCTTGGCCTAGACCTTTTGGGGTGTCAAGGGTGTCCAAGAGCCGCCATCGGCTCCGTTACCGGACCGACACCTGACGACATACGGGCTGAGCAGCCGCTTACGGCCGAGGCCATGCCACGATGTGAGCCGCTGAAAACGGAGGAGCCGGTGACGGCAGCAGACCAGGGGTCGGAAAGGCGCGCGATGGAGACCGAGGGGGCAACGGCGGCGGCCGCGACGGGGACGACAGCCACCACAGCCACGACAGCCACAGCCGAGGGCGGCACCCGCTCCGCCCACGGCTCCGGCAGCAGCGCCGGAAACAGCACCGGGAACAGCACCGGGAACAGTTCGGGCAACAGCACCGGGAACAGCTCCGCTGGGACGCGCACCGCGCGCGTGCCCAAGTACTACCGCCTCAAGCGGCACTTGCTGGAGATCACCGAGACCCTGCCGCCCGGCACCCCGGTCCCTCCCGAGCGCACCCTCGCCTCCGAGTTCGACACCTCCCGGACCACCGTGCGGCAGGCGCTCCAGGAGTTGGTCGTCGAGGGACGGCTCGAGCGGATCCAGGGCAAGGGCACCTTCGTGGCCAAGCCCAAGGTCTCCCAGGCACTCCAGCTGACCTCGTACACCGAGGACATGAAGGCCCAGGGCCTGGAACCCACCTCCCAGCTCCTGGACATCGGCTATGTCACGGCCGACGACCGGCTCGCCGGGCTCCTGGACATAGCGGCCGGCGGCCGGGTGCTGCGCATCGAGCGGTTGCGGCTGGCCAGCGGCGAGCCCATGGCCATCGAGACCACCCATCTGTCGGCGAAGCGCTTCCCCGCGCTGCGCCGCAGCCTGGTCAAGTACTCCTCGCTCTATACGGCCCTGGCCGAGGTGTACGACGTCCACCTCGCGGAGGCCGAGGAGACCATCGAGACCTCGCTGGCCACCCCGCGCGAGGCGGGGCTGCTGGGCACGGACGTCGGGCTGCCGATGCTGATGCTCTCGCGCCACTCGCTGGACGCGGCGGGCGAGCCGGTGGAGTGGGTGCGGTCGGTCTACCGCGGGGACCGCTACAAGTTCGTGGCCCGGCTACAGCGGCCGAACGGCTGAACCCACACCGCCGGAACGACACCTGACGGCTCGGCCCACGCCACCCGAGCCACGGCCGACGTCCTTATCTTTCCCATACCGATATACGGACGGGTAGTGACGTCCGCCTGACCTCTGGCTTAGATTTCCTGCGCATTAAGCAAACGATCAGTCTCATACGCAGGGGCTAAGCCGCGGGACGGAGCAGCCGCCAATGTCAGGAACATCCGGTACGCAAGGCAGGAGACCGGTCGTCACGCCCTCGCGCGTCGTCGCCGGTCTGTGCCTGATCGCCCCCTTCGTGGGGATGCTGTGGGTCGGCTCGTACGCCAAGATCGAGCCCACCTTGATCGGTATCCCGTTCTTCTACTGGTACCAGATGCTCTGGGTGCCCGTCTCGGCCCTGCTGACGACGGTCGCGTACATCCTGGTCCGCCGTGAGAAGCGGGCGCTGCGCGCGACGGAGCCGGCACAGAAGGGAGGTGCGGCGGAATGAAGGACGTCAACGGCGTCGCACTCGCCGTCTTCATCTTCTTCTTCGTGGCCGTCACGGTCATGGGCTTCCTGGCCGCGCGCTGGCGGCGGGCCGAGAACGCCAACAACCTCGACGAGTGGGGTCTGGGCGGCCGCAGCTTCGGCACCTGGATCACCTGGTTCCTGCTCGGCGGCGACCTCTACACCGCGTACACCTTCGTCGCCGTCCCGGCGGCCATCTACGCGGCGGGCGCGTCCGGCTTCTTCGCCGTGCCGTACACCATCCTGGTCTACCCGCTGATCTTCCTCTTCCTGCCCAAGCTGTGGTCGGTGTCGCATAAGCACGGGTACGTCACCACCTCGGACTTCGTCCGCGGCCGGTTCGGCTCCAAGGGCCTGTCGCTGGCCGTCGCGGTCACCGGCATCCTCGCCACCATGCCGTACATCGCCCTCCAGCTCGTCGGCATCCAGGCCGTGCTGGACGTGATGGGCGTGGGTGGCGGCGAGAACACCAACTGGTTCATCAAGGACCTGCCGCTGCTGATCGCCTTCGGCGTGCTCGCCGCGTACACCTACTCCTCGGGTCTGCGCGCCCCCGCGCTCATCGCCTTCGTCAAGGACGCGCTGATCTACATCGTCATCGTGGTGGCGATCATCTACATCCCGATCAAGCTGGGCGGCTTCGACGACATCTTCGCCAAGGCGGGCCACTGGTTCTCCGAACCGAACCCGAAAACCGGGGCGCCACGCGGCGCCCTGGCCAGCGGCGAGAAGGCGCAGTGGGCCTACGGCACCCTGGCGATCGGCTCGGCGCTCGCGCTGTTCATGTATCCGCACTCGATCACCGCGACGCTCTCCAGCCGCAGCCGCGAGGTGATCCGCCGCAACACCACGATCCTGCCGCTCTACTCCCTGATGCTGGGCCTGCTGGCGCTGCTCGGCTTCATGGCGATCGCGGCGGGTGTGAAGGTGGACAACAACCAGCTCGCCATCCCGCAGCTGTTCGAGGACATGTTCCCGGACTGGTTCGCCGGCGTCGCCTTCGCCGCCATCGGCATCGGCGCGCTGGTCCCGGCGGCCATCATGTCCATCGCCGCGGCGAACCTGTTCACCCGCAACATCTACAAGGACTTCATCCGGCCCAACGCCACGCCCGAGCAGGAGACCAAGGTCTCCAAGCTGGTCTCGCTGCTGGTCAAGGTCGGCGCGCTGATCTTCGTCCTCGGCATGGACAAGACGGTCGCCATCAACTTCCAGCTGCTGGGCGGCGTCTGGATCCTCCAGACCTTCCCGGCCCTGGTGGGCGGCCTGTTCACCCGCTGGTTCCATCGCTGGGCGCTGCTGGGCGGCTGGGCGGTCGGCATGATCTACGGCACCTGGAAGGCGTGGGACACCCCGGCCGCCACCCAGAAGCACTTCGGCAACGTCGCGAACATCCCCGGCATCGGCGAGATCGGCTACATCGGCTTCACCGCCTTTGTGCTCAACGTCGCCGTGGTGGTCGTCCTCACCTTCGTCCTGCGCGCTCTCAAGGCCCCGGACGGCATCGACGAGACCTCCCCCGCCGACTACCAGGCGGACTCGGGCGACCCGGGCGACCCGGGCGTCAAGGCGGACCTCCCCCCGGCCACGGCGGGCGCCCCCGGCGGCCACTGACGCCTCGGCTTCTTCGCATCGACGGGCCGTCGTCCTCCTTGATGGGGACGGCGGCCCGTTCGTATGCGCGCACACCGGCTTGTCGTCGTCAGCCGGGTGAGGCGGTGTGCTCGTCGGTGGTGGGCGGCGCGTGGAAGGCCGCGGTCAGGAAGGTGACCAGCCGCCCGGCGTCGTCGCCCGCCGGCGCCACGATCTCGGCGGTGTCACCCGGGTGGAGATCGCCGAGGGCGCTCGACTGATACAGGCCCAGCAGTCCGACCATGGCACGGAAGCGGAACGCGACCTCCGCCGCGGGTAGTTGCGGCAGCGCGGCCCGCAAGGCGTCGAGGTACTGCCCCTCCGCCGGACCGACCTCCGTGGCGAAGAGGCGCCGGATCGCGGGGTCGGGCTCGGACATCACCTGGCCCAGGAACCGCGCGACCGACACCCCCCGCTCCCCGCTCCGCTCCACGAGCCGCGCGCCCGTCATGACGAAGGCGCGCACCAGCTCCTCCACGGTGGGCTGCCGGTCGCCGGAGGCGCGCAACTCCTCCAGCAGGCGCAGGCGCTCGCCGTTGACCGCGGCCATGGCGCGCTCGACAACCGCGCGCAGCAGCCCCTCCTTGGACCCGAAGTGGTAGTTGACCGCGGCCACATTGGCGTCGGCCGCGACCGTCACCGTCCGCAGCGAGGTGGCGGCGAAGCCGTGTTCGCCGAAAAGCCGCTCGGCGGCGTCGAGGAGCCGGTCCCGGGTCGGGAGCGCGGGGGCGGGGGCGGCGGCGGGCACGGGGGGTGCTGGGGCGGCAGGAGGGGTGGGCGGAGGGCGACGAGAACGTCGGGGGCGGGCTCGCGCAGCGGGTCGGCATGCACTGGGCCTGGGCCGCGTGCGACTCCCCCGAGG
>NZ_MUNE01000560.1:0-399 GCF_002154605.1 Streptomyces milbemycinicus
GCCGCGGCCGGTCGTGGAGTAGGTGAGGAACACGCGGTCGCCCTCGCGCAGGAAGCAGGTGAGGTAACCCATGTCGCCGCCGACCGGCACGTCCACGCCGCGCACCGAGTACCAGGGCTGGGTGTAGCCCATGAACGCGACGTAGGAGGCGACCTCGTCCCAGCGGCCCGTGGTCAGGACGGCGAACGAGACGCCGCGGGCGTTGAGGTAGGCGGCGTCTTTCAGGTGCCAGGCCGTGGTGGTGCAGCCCTCGCACTGCCCCTGGTGCGGGGCGCCGTCGTACCACATGTGCTTGTAGACCACGAGCTCGTCGCGGCCCTGGAACAGGTCCAGGAACGGGACCGGCCCGTCGGGTCCGACGACCTCGACCGTCCCGTCGAGCTCCACCATCGGCAGCCG
>NZ_MUNE01000560.1:428-18333 GCF_002154605.1 Streptomyces milbemycinicus
GCGTCGTACGACGCCCTACAACGGTCACCAGAACAGACTCCCGACCCGGCCGAAACTCATCGCGGCACGGGGCACCCTCGACCGAGCCTGCCCAGACCACGCCGAGCTGAACAGTGCCCTGACCGCGGCTGGCGGCAGGCAGCGCTGACCGGCGCGGCAGGCCGGTCGCCGATGCCGGCCCGCCGCGCCGGTGGCTTCAGCGGCGTGCTCTGGCGGTCTTGCGGCGGCGGATGACCACGGTCGTGATGACAGCGGCCTTGACTGCGACAATGCCGAGGATGGTGACGAGTGCCCAGCTTGGCCAGGAGGAGCCCACCAGGGCGCGACCGGCTCCAAGGTGCACGGCCAGGACCAGCAGGGCGACGGCGGACAAGGCGACCGTCTTGCCGTGGGCGCGGAGCGGTGACCGTGCGGCGGGTGGCCCGCCCGCCACGCCGTCGTCGGGTGCTGTCCCCGGAGCCTGGGAACGATGCCAGGTCACGTGCAGGTTGTCGCGTCTGCCGATCTTCTCGATGCGTGCGGCGGTGCCGTCTTGGATGCGCCGCAGGTGTTCCTCGTCGTCGGCCCGGGCGCGGAGTGTCAGCCCTTCGGGACTGGCTTCCAGAGTGCACTGACCGAAGCCGAAGTCGAGGGTGCCGCAGGTGTCGGACCATTCCACGCGCCGGATCCGGGGAGGAGCCCCGCCGGCTGTGTGGGCGCGCGGGCGGTGGCCGGGGATTCCGGTCATCTGGCTGCCGTGTCGGCAGAGTTGGACGAGGTACCGGCTCGCCCGGTCGGTTGGAATGTCGGCTTGTGCGGTCAGCATGTCGCTGCCCACGTCGGGGGCCGCTTCCTCTGTCAGTGCCGCAGGGTGGGCATCGTTGACCTCAAAGGACCCGGTCGTGGTGGCGGAGACCAACCAGCCCTGGAGGCCGTCGGGGTGGCGGGTCGAGGCGATGGTGGCCGGTTCGATGGAGTCGATGCACCATCCCTCGGCGAAAGCAAGACGGATCTCCTGCGCCGTGAGCTTGTGCGGGCGTCCCAGTTCGCCCGGCTGCCGGTCGCTGAAGCCGAGCATGAAATAGCGGCCGCCCGGCCTCAGGACGGTGCGCAGGCCGCGGAGGTAGGCGGCACGGTCCTCCCTGGTGAAGCTGTGGAAGACCAGGGAGTCGAGCACGGTGTCGAAGGAACCTGAAAGGTCTGCCAGCTCTCGGGCGTCGTGGCGCAGGAAGCGGGCGGTCAGCCCGCGTGACCTTGCCTTGCCCTGCGCGGTGTGCAGGGCGTTTGTGGCGAGGTCGATGCCGGTGGCATCAAGCCCCAGACCAGCCGCGAGCAGGGTGTGCTCACCAGTGCCACAGCCGACGTCCAGCACCCGGCCCCGGATGGCCCCCGCGTCAGCGAGGGCCTGAAGCGCCGGCTGGGGCCGGCCGATGTCCCACGGCGGCCTGCTGCTGTACAGCTCCTCCAGTGCCCCCGAAGCTCCGGCAGAAGCTCCAGCAGAAGCCCTGGCATGGGAATGCGGCTGTGTCATGGCGACGCCCTTTCCGTCTTGGCTGCCCCGCAACGCTCACCCAGCTTTTTCGATACACATTGTCGCTGTCAAGTCGAATCGTCACACTGGCGGCGCGGCGTACAATGGCGTGGTGCCGAAGCTGTGGAACGAGACGATCGAGGAGCATCGCAACGCGGTGCGCGAAGCGATCCTGCGCACCACCTGGTCACTGGCCACCGAGCAGGGACCCATGTCGGTGACCATGTCGCAGATCGCCGAGAAGGTCGGCATCGGCCGGGCCACGCTCTACAAGTACTTCCCCGACGTCGAGTCGATCCTGAGCGCATTCCACGAAGGCCATATCGCAAGCCACATCGAACAGCTTCACCAACTCCGCGAGAGCCTCCCCGACCCCGGCGAACGGGTTCGGGCGGTCCTCGAGCGCTACGCGCTCATCTCCTACCGCCGGCGCAGCCAGGGCACAGAGGAACTCTCAGCGCTGCTCCACCGCGGCGAAGCGATCGTCCAGGCACAGCGCCACCTCAGCCGGCTCTTCGAAGATGTGATTGCGCAAGCCGCCGCCGCCAGAGCACTCCGGGACGACATCGCCCCCCGAGAACTCGCCGCCTACTGCCTCCACTCACTCACAGCCGCCGCCGATCTGCCCTCGGAGGCCGCGGTCCACCGGCTCGTCAGCCTCACGCTCCAAGGGATGCAAACCCCGGCGTGACCGTCGATATCGACTCCGCAGGTGACCCGCCGGGCGTCCTCGGCGACGGAACAGCACAGTTCAGGGCCGCAGGTCAGTGCAGGTCCACCCAGAACGCGTGACGGTAGTCGGCGGGGCAGGTGAAGATGCGCAAGTCTCCCCACCGGCCGACGACAACCCCTGTCTCGTCGTCGCTGGCCACGGTGAACAGGAGTGTCATTGCCGTGCCGCAGTCACCGCAGGCAAAGACTGTGGGCTGGTTCAGGTGCCAGGTCGGCCAGCCGCCGAGTTTCCAGCCGGCGAGGCGGGTGATGGCGTCACCGCCGTCGCCGGTCTCGCGGACCAGTTCCTCGAGCCGCGGACGGAGCTCTGCCGGCAGCTCCTCACGGAAAGGGAAGTCGGTCACGCGCTCGGCGGTGATGGCGCACGCCTGCGGCAGGCAGCCGTCCTCCTCATACCGCGAGGGTGGCGGCGGAGTCGTCAATGGGTCGACCACGTCAGCGGCCCGACGCCAGCGCACCTCAAGCACAGGGCTGACATCGGCCTGCGGGGCCGGCGGATCCCAGTGTTCATTGGGACACCAAAGGATCTGCAAGAGGTCGATACCGGCGGGCCACCAGGGTCCCGGCGCGTCGCGACGGAAGATCTGGGCGACCGGCACCATGGCCGTGGCAGGCACGCCGGCAAGGCTGTTCTCGTCGGGCAAGGAGCATTCGGGCCACCGTTCGCCACTCGGCCATAGCAGTGGTCCGCCGATAGAACTGTTCCGGCAGTCCGGCTCAGCGCGCTCGGGATGGAATATGACCGCGTCGCGCGCGTGGGGAGCAAGTTCGGGAAGCACGGCGAGTATCGCTTCGACCGGCGGTCTGGGAGTGCTGGTCATCATGCCTTCCGGTCAGCTGGTCGTAGATTGCTCGCAGCGTATAGGCCGGCTGTGACAGTGCAGGGATCCCGTTGACGGATTATGGCTCTGCCATGATCCAACCGGCAGCGCCTATGCTTCCGCCGTGAACGACACCACGCATGGCATACGGATCAGACCAGGCAGCCTGGCCGACGCACCCGCTATTCTGGACATGCTCGACGCCGCGGTGGCATGGATGAACGAGCGCGGAAACACCGAACAGTGGGGCACGACACCGTATTCGCAGAAACCCGGCGGGGTGGCGCGCGTCGAGCGATACACCACCGAGAACGCCCCTTACATCGCGGAGTTGAACGGAGCACCTGTCGGAGCCCTGGTGCTGGGCTCGGGTCCCAACCCGCAGGTGCCGATCGTGTCAGCCGGAGAGCCCGAGCGGTACGTCCGGCTGCTGGTGTCCGACCGTCGCCACGCCGGTCTGGGCATCGGGGCGGCGCTGTTGGTCCATGCCGCCGAGGAAACCCGGCGGGCCGGTGTGGGGCTGCTGCGGGTCGACTGCTGGGCCGGCGGCGGAGGCGAACTGGTCGCGTTCTACGAACGCAACGGCTTCGCCCCTACCGACCGCTTCCTGTCCGGGAACTGGCCGGGACAGGTGCTGGCCCGACGGGTCGACTGACAGCGCGGGCAGGTCAGCGGACGACAGGCTTCCCGGTCCCCACCGGTCGGCGGTGCCGCCCGTGTCGCACGGCAGCACTCCTGCCGGCACCAGCGACCAGGATCCGGACGACCCCATGCTGCGCATCATGATGCGCACCGCCGAAGCCGAGCGGAAAGGCCGGCTCGGTGAGGCCGAAGGACTTCAAGTCAGCCTCAGGGACTCCAAGTCAGCCTCGCCGACGCCCGACCCGACCCCTTGTCCGTGGACTCGAGCCCAGTCGTGGGGTAGATCTGGAAGAATCCTGCACGGGACCGTCTGACGCGCGCGGGGACGCCAGAGAAGGCACGGGGGCTGCTGTGGTACCGATCATCATCGTCCTGATCATCCTGGTAGTGCTCGTCTTCATCACACTCATCAAGACGATCCAGGTCATCCCGCAGGCGAGCGCCGCCATCGTCGAGCGCTTCGGCCGCTACACCCGCACCCTCAACGCGGGCCTCAACATCGTCGTGCCGTTCATCGACTCGATCCGCAACCGCGTCGACCTGCGTGAGCAGGTCGTGCCGTTCCCGCCGCAGCCGGTGACCACCCAGGACAACCTGGTCGTGAGCACCGACACCGTCATCTACTACCAGGTGACCGACGCCCGCGCCGCCACCTACGAGGTCGCCAGCTACATCCAGGCCATCGAGCAGCTGACCGTCACCACGCTGCGCAACATCATCGGCGGCATGGACCTCGAGCGTGCCCTGACCTCCACCATGGAGATCAGCGCGGCCCTGCGCGGCGTACTCGACGAGGCCACCGGCAAGTGGGGCATCCGCGTCAACCGCGCCGAACTCAAAGCCATCGAGCCACCCACCTCCATCCAGGGCTCGGTGGAGAGGCAGATGCGCGCCGACCGCGACAAGCGCGCCGCGATCCTCCAGGCCGAAGGCGAGAAGCAGGCCGCGCTGCTGAAAGCGGAGACCGAACGCGAAGTGGCCGCCATCCTCGCCGGCGGAAGCGGAGCGACGCGAAGCACACCGCAGTCGCCCGTCCGGGCCAGTCCCGTCCCCGGACACCAGCCACTGCTGCAGGACGATCCCCGCCGTATCGGCCGTTACCACCTGACGGCTCGGTTGGGCCAAGGAGGGATGGGGACGGTCTATCTGGGCCGGTCTCCCGGGCAGCGCCTGGTCGCGGTCAAAGCCATCCGGCCGGAGTTCGCCGCGGACCCCACGTTCCGGGAACGCTTCGCCCGCGAGATCGATGCCGCACGCCGTGTCGGCGGATTCCACACCGCGCCGGTGGTCGACGCCGACTCCCGCGGCGACCTGCCCTGGCTGGCCACCGAGTACATCCCAGGCCCTTCACTCCACGACGTCCTCAGACAGCAGGGTGCCCTGCCCACGAGGACCCTTCTCACTCTCGCCGTCGGCATCGCCGAGGCACTTGAGGGCATCCATGCCTGCGGCATCATCCACCGTGACCTCAAACCAAGCAACATCATCGTTTCCAGTACGGGCCCTCGCGTCATCGACTTCGGCATCGCCCGAGCCCTCGACAGCACCGCACTCACCCGTACCAACCATGTCGTCGGCACACAGGGGTTCCTCGCCCCGGAACAGCTCACTGGCACATCGATCACGCCCGCCGCGGACCTCTACGCCTTTGGCATGGTGCTGTGCCACGCCGCCGGAGCCACGCCGCTCACAGACGGCGAATCCCTGGAGTCAGCCCTCAGTCTGCTGCCGGCTCGCTTCGTCGGCATTATCACCCGATGCCTCGACCACAACCCGAACGGCCGTCCAACGCCCACCGAGGTACTCGAGCAACTCTCCCAGAACGACTCCCCGACCGAAGACTGGCTACCGCCTCCCGTACGCACGATGGTCGACCTGCACAACGCCCCAACCGCCGCGGAGCCCGGCCGCTGAGCGGACGAGTGAGGCAACCTCCTGGGAGCGGCTGCTCTGCGGCCATGCGATCACCGTGGTGACTTTCGGCGCGTCGACGACGGGCACCGCGACGTGTTCGGGCCACTGCCAGGCACGGCTGGAGGCAGGGATGACGAGCAGCGTTTTGCCGAGCGCCACGAGCTGAGCGAGCTGCGACTGGGTGTGCACCTCCGGTCCGGGCCCGTCCGGGTAGGACCCGTCGAGCCGGGGCCACCGAGCGATCGGCAAGTGCGGCACGTTGCTGACATCCGCCAGCGTGAGCTGATGACATGACGCGAGCGGATGCCCCGCGGGAAGGATCGCGACCTGGCCTTCGACGCGGAGGTCTTCGGTGTCGAACCCGGCGAGGTCGTCGAACGGGCGATGCATGAGTGCCACGTCGGCCTGCCCGTCGCGGAGCAGCCGTGCCTGCTCGCCGACCTCGCACAGGAGGACCTCAATCGGTGCCGCCCCGGGTTCGCTCGCAAGCGTGTCGAGGAGCCGTCGCAGCAGTTCATGGGACGCCCCGGTCTTCGTCGCGAGCACCAGCGGCCGCTTCGGATCTCCGGCACGCCGCGTCCGACGCGCAGCGGCCGCGACCGCGTCAAGGGCCACTCTGGCCTCCCGAAGTAGCACCCTGCCGGCCTCGGTGAGCGCCGCGCCACGACGGTCCCGGTCAAGGAGCTGGACTCCGAGCCGCTGCTCCAGCCGGCGGATCGCGCGCGAGAGCGGCGGTTGTGCGATCCCGAGCCGACCGGCGGCGCGTCCAAAGTGCAATTCCTCGGCGACGGCGACGAAGTACCGGAGCTCGCGGGTCTCGAGATCGTCCACGCGAGCAGCCTACTGCCTGATACCTGGTGAGTATCACAGCGGACTGATCCGGTATTGGACGATCTGTGCGCGGCTCGCCGAGCATGGATCGAGTGAACGACACGAAGACCGCGCTGGTCACCGGCGCGAACAAGGGAATCGGTTTCGCCATCGCACAGGGTCTCGGGGCGATCGGCTTCACGGTCGCGGTGGGGGCTCGCGACGACGCCAGGCGTGAGGAGGCCGTCGAGCACCTGCGTGCCGCGGGCGTCGACGCGTTCGGGATCGCCCTGGACGTCACCTCCGACGACAGCGTCGCCGCCGCGGCGGCGGCGATCGAGCAGACGGCAGGGCGGCTCGACGTGCTCGTCAACAACGCGGGCATCTCTGGCCGGACCGACGGTGGCGCGCAGGATCCGACGACGCTCGACCTCGACGTCGTCCGCACCGTCCTTGACACAAACGTGTTCGGGGCCGTTCGGGTGACGAACGCGATGCTGCCGCTGCTCCGCCGCGCAAAGTCGCCGCGCATCGTCAACATGTCGAGCAATATGGGCTCGCTGACGCTGCGGACCGGCCCGATCATGGCCGCGTACGCACCGTCGAAGTCAATGCTCAACAGCGTCACGGCACAGTACGCCCGCCGACTCGCCGATACGAATGTCATCGTGAACGCCTGCTGCCCCGGCTACGTGGCGACCGACTTCACCGGCTTCAACGCGCCACGGACGCCCGAGCAAGGTGCCGCGATCGCAATCCGGCTCGCCACCCTGCCGGATGACGGACCGCGCGGCGGCTTCTTCGACGACGAGGGCGTCATCCCCTGGTGACCCCGGACGGGCGCGGTCCGGCCGGCGGTTGCCTCGCCGCCCAGGTATGGCGTATCGACCGTACCGGGCGGGCCGCCGCCACCAACCTCGCTGCTAACCTCTGCGGAGTCAAAGTGACTCAGGGGGAAAGTCCGTGTTCACGTCGCTTGCCACGGAGTGGCCGTGGCTCTTGGCTGTCATAGCCCTCGTAATCCACTGCTCCGCCATGGCCAAATGGGTGCCAATTCAGAGATTCTGGACGGTGTACCCCTTCATATGGGTGTTGTGTGGTGTCGGAGCAGTGGCTATCGGTTCGTCGCAGGGCTTCGCCCTGACCGACATGCTCGTCCTGTGTTCATTCGCCCTCGTCGGGCTGACAATCGGCCTGTTCCCGACGCGCAAGCTGTTTGTGATGTGGGCCCACGAGATCAACAGGGGCGAGCAACAGGAAAGTTACCCCTATCCGCGCTCGCACCTCGCATTCTGCGGCGTCTCCGTGATCGTCGCGGTGCTCGCCGCGTTTCTGCTGGTGCAGTGAGACGCCGCGATCGGTTGAGCGACGCTCGACGTCACACTCATCAAACGGCTTCACCCAGGGCAGAACGCCGCTCCCTTCCCCCGGCGCCCCGGATCCCTAGGCTGAAGGGGTGAGCACTCATGCGCCGAACGAAGCCCGCGTCATCCCCCTGCGCCCGCAGACCCCGCCGCCCGGTTCCGGCGGGGCGCCCCGCGCCCCGCAGCGACCGGCGGGAGCCCCACAGACTCCCGCGCCGAGGGAGCCCCTGTGGCGCGACCTCGTCGGCGATGTACTGCGTCGCGAGCGGCTCGCCCAGGAGCGTACGTTGAAGGACGTCGCGGAGGCGGCCCGGATCTCGATGCCGTACCTGTCGGAGCTGGAGCGCGGACGCAAGGAGGGCTCCTCCGAGGTGCTCGCGGCCGCCGCCCAGGCCCTCGGGCTCGGCCTCGCCGACCTGCTCTCGCTCACCCAGGACGAGTTGGCCCGGTACGCCCGGAGCCGGGTGGGCCGGGGCCGCACGTCGCCCACGGCGCAGTACGACGGCCTCTGCCTCGTCGCCTGACCGAACCGACGGCCGGTACGACGGGGCGCGCCACCGCCGTACCGGCCGGCTCGGCGGCCTTCGGCCACGGCCGCGCGGGGTCAGACGAACGCGAGCCGTCGGCTCAGCACCTCGTCGGCGAGCCCGTAGGCGACGGCCTCCTCGGCAGTGAGCACCTTGTCCCGGTCCATGTCCGCGCGCAGCGTCGCCACGTCGTGATGCGTGTGCCGGGACAGGACCTCCTCCACCTGCGAGCGGATGCGGACCATCTCCTTGGCCGCGAGGCTGAGGTCGGAGACCGTCCCCTGCCGGCCGCCGCTGGCCGGCTGGCCGAGCAGCACCCGCGCGTGCTGGAGCACGAACCGTCGCCCGGGATCTCCGCCGGCCAGCAGCACCGCCGCCGTCGACGCCGCCTGACCGACGCAGAACGTGGAGATCGGCGCTTGCACGAACGTCATCGTGTCGTAGATCGCCATCAGCGAAGTGAACGATCCGCCGGGCGAGTTGAGATAGATCGAGATCTCGCGCTCCGGGTTCGCCGACTCCAGATGCAGGAGTTGCGCGATGACCACATTGGCGACCCCGTCGTCGATCTCGGTGCCGAGGAAGATGATCCGCTCGTTCAGCAGCCTGCTGAAGACGTCGTAGGACCGCTCGCCCTGCGCGGTCCGCTCGATGACGTAGGGAACCGTGTACGACCCCATGTCACAACCCCATCCGTCGGCGCGACGCGGCCGGGCGGATGTCGGCGACCGACTCCACCACCCGGTCCACGATCCCGTACTCCCTGGCCTGCTCGGCCGTGAACCAGCGGTCCCGGTCGCCGTCCCGCGCGATCGTCTCCTCGCTCTGCCCGGTGTGCTCGGCGGTGATCCGTTCGATGGCCTCCTTGGTGAACTGGAGGTTCTCCGCCTGGATCTCGATGTCCGCGGCGGTGCCACCAATGCCCGCTGAGGGCTGGTGCATCATGATCCGCGCATTCGGCAGCGCGAACCGCTTGCCGGGTGTCCCCACCGTGAGCAGGAACTGGCCCATGCTGGCGGCGAACCCCATCGCCAGCGTCGAGACGTCGTTCGGGATGAGCCGCATGGTGTCGTAGATGGCGAGACCCGCGGTGACCGACCCGCCGGGGCTGTTGATGTACAGGCTGATGTCGGTGCGCGGGTCCTCCGCCGACAGCAGCAGCAGTTGCGCGCACACCCGGTTGGCCGACACGTCGTCGACCTGTGTGCCGAGGAGGACGATCCGCTGGGCGAGCAGTTGTGCCGCGAGATGGTCGTCGAAGCGGCTGGGCGGTGTGTCGCCCTCCTCCGCGCGGGGCGGAAGCGTGGTGAGTGAAGTCATCTGGTCTCCTTGTCGAGGCAGGGATGCCGTCGACTCCACTCTTGGCCTCAGGAGATCCCCCGAGGCGGTTTCTCTGCCCGCCGCAGATTCGCCACGGGCAGAGGGCAGTTCCTCGGAGTCCGTGCGCTCCCGGAACATCTCCTCGATCCAGGCCGATGGCCTACGCCGCAGTGGCGACCGCCAACCCGGCGAACCCATACGGTCACAGCATTAGCCGGGGTAGACGGTGTCGTCCTCCACGAAGCACATCGGGTTGTCCCAGGAGTCCTGGACGTAGAACGACCGTTCGCCCCACGGGCGGACGGCGATCGCGCCCGCCGGAGCATCGTGGACCAGTTCCGTGGACAGGCAGCCGAGCGCCCTGTCTGCGCCCCTCCAGGCCCAGCAGCCTGCCGTAGAAGGCTACGGCCTCTTCGAGATCACCGACTTCCACACTGCCGACGTCGTTGCAGGCGGTAGATGCGCGAACGGCCCTGGCGCTCGCTGCTGAGCAGGCCGGCGACCTCCAGGACCTGCAGGTGTCTGGTGGTCGTCTGCCAGGAGTGCGCGAACATCGCAGCAATCTCACCGGCCGCCATGGATCCGCCGTTGAAGTAGGCGGTCAGCAGGACACGCCGCCGCGCCGGGTGCGCCAACGCGCTGAACGCCGCCTCGTAGGCGTCGGGCCGGACAGCGGCATTGCACAAGCGGCCGGCGGCCGTCTCACTTGACCGGTGACTGCATGTGTCATGCCTGGACGGTGGGGCGAACATTGATCTCGCCGATCTCGACGTCGTCGGGCTGCTCGATGGCGAAGGCCACCGCGCGGGCAACCGCCGCCGGAGGGATGCCCATCGCGTCCATGTTCTTGCGCGTCTGCTCACGGATGTGCGGGTCCGCCATGGAGTCGGCGAGATCGGTGCGGACGTATCCCGGCGAGATGGCTGTCGTGCGCACCACCCCGTCGGTGGACTCCGTGCGCAGCCCCTCGTGGACGGTGCGCACCGCGTTCTTGGTCGCGGCGTAGACAGCCATCGAGGGGGACACGGACAGGCCGGCCACGGAGACGATGCTGACCAGGTGGCCCGACCCTTGCTCGCGGAAGACGGGCAGCGCGGCGGCGACGCCGTTGAGCATGCCGCGAAGGTTGACATCGATCATGGCCGACCAGCCTTCGGTGTCGAGTTCGGCCAGCGGGCTGATCGGGGCGATGCCGGCGTTGTTCACCAGGACATCGATACGGCCGTACTGATCGATGGTGGTGGAGACCAGACGCTGCAGGTCCCCGGCCCGGGTGACGTCGACGACGCACGTGACGGCACGACCCCCCTCCTGCCGGATGTCCTGCGCTATGGCGTCGATGCGCTCGCTGCGGCGCGCTGCGAGGACGACCGCGGCGCCGCGCTGGGCGAGCAGACGGGCCGTGGCTTCGCCGATGCCGCCGCTCGCTCCGGTGATAGCGACGATCTTGTCGTGAAGAGAGAGCATTACTGCCTCCAAGTAAAGTGGACACCTGTCCGCCGTATGGTTCACCGTACCGGACACGTGTCCACTTGTCAGAGCGGAACATCGGGAGAGGCCTATGAGCGCGCCAGCACGCCGTACGGATGCGGCGCAGAACCGGACCCGCATCGTGGAGGCCGCCCGGGCAGCCCTCGCCGAGTCCAACCACGTCCACCTCAACGAGATCGCCAAGCGCGCCGGTGTAGGACAGGGAACGCTCTACCGGAACTTCCCCAACCGCGAAGCGCTCCTCGCCGAGGTCTACCGGCGCGACGTCGAAGAGCTCGTGACCGCCGCCTCCGCCCTGCTGGCGGAACACGAGCCCGTGGAAGCCTTGCGCCAATGGCTCGACCGAGTGATCGACTACGCCGAGATCAAGCGCGGCGTCCTGGCAGCGCTCGAGCCGACGGCGTGGCAGGACCTTGTCGCCCACAGCCACAACCCCATCGAAAGCGCCCTCGGTCACCTGCTGGACGCGGGGAAAACGGCCGGTTCCATCCGCACGGACGTGGATGCCCCCGGGGTCCTCCTGCTCATCGCCTACCTCAGCCGACTGGACCGGGGTGAGTGGGAATCAATGGCACGGCCTCTGATGAACGTCATCCTCGACGGCCTTCGCCGACAGGACACGGACCGTTGAGGGCACAGGAAAGGTCCAACTCCTTCCCGACGACCGGGCGGCCGCCGACGCGTCAACTCGACGACTGCGGAGCCGAGTTGCGGAGTCAACACGCCGTCTCCAGCTGAGGCCGCGCAACCGGGCTGAGTAGCTGATGCCCCCTGGACGAGCTGTCGAGGAGCGTGATAGCCGACCAGCCCGGCAACAGGCCCGCCCAAGCAGCGTGCCGTCGAGGATCCTGCCAGAGGCTTCACGGACCTCCGTGTTCTCTCAGCCGGTGTGGAGGATCCGAAAGCGATCGGGTTCCGCCGGATCTCGATCAACGACTTGGACTGGCGTCCAAGCCCATTGCCAAACGCTGATGCCCGGCGTGCGGGAGAACTGAATCTGCCCGCGGGTGCCCTCCACTGCAACGCGCGACCAGGATTCGGCAATGCGCGCCCGGTCCGCGCCATGAGAACGCAGCACCTCGGCGAGGACGGCAACCGTGTCGTAGCCCTCGAAGGCGACGAAGGAGGGCGCTTCGGCCAGCCGCTCGCGCAGGGCCGTCTCGACTCGCACACCGAGTGGGCTGAGGCGCTCGGGCAGGTAGCGCAAGAACGAGATCGCGGCACCGTCGTCGCCCAGCAACGTCGCCCATTCGGCGAACTCCGGTTGCCCGGCCGGAGCACCAATCATGATCTCGGCGAGGCGCTGGTCGCGGCGGACGGACTTGACGATCGACACTGCCGGCTCCGGGTGGCCGACCAGCAGAAGAAGGGCAGTCGCGCGATTGTCGACGAGTTCGTCGCACACCGCCGTGGGGGCGAGCGCGCGCATGTCGAGTTCGATGACGGTGCCGCCGCGTGGAGCGAGGTAGTCCCGCAGAATACGGGCACCGGATGCCCAGTAGACACTCGGCTCGGCTGATACCGCGATTCGGCTGTGGCCCGCGCCGAGAAGGAAATCTGCGTAGATCCGCCAGCCGTGGGACTGCGCCGGGGCGAGGCGCGCGACCCAATCCGTTGGCTGTTCGGTGAGCGCGTCGAGAACCGCCGACGAGCAGAGGAACGGCAGGCCGAGGGCGTCGGCCCTGGCAGCAGCGGTGCGAGCGACAACGCTGTGATACTCCCCCACCAAAGCAGCCACGCCCAGGCCGGCCAATTCATCTACGGCCGCCGCGGCCCTCTGTGGATCAGCCGCGGTGTCTCGGACCACCAGCTCGAGTGGTGTTCCGACGATCCCGCCGGCGTCATTGACTTCGCGAACGGCCAGCTCGAGTCCAGCGAGCAAGTGCCGGCCCGCCTCGACCCAGCCAGGTCGAGTCAGCGGAACGAGAGCGCCGATCCGGACGGATGATCCATCAGTCCGCTCCGCTCCAGGTGGCGACGGTGGCGTGTTCATGCGTTGGCGTCTCCCGAGTGACGATTCGGTTGCAGTCTGCCCGGATCGCAGAGTGAACGTCAGTGGCGCTGAGGGTAGCCGAGCCGGGGATGGCCAGCTCCGGCCCCCGTCCCGTCTCCGTCAGCCGGCCCCCGCGCCGCTAGCTAGCGACAAGGTCGCCGGCCGACAGCGACGCGGCATCGGCCGCCAACTTGTCACCGCGGCTGTCGACCGCGCCCACGAACTCGGCGGGCTCATGTGCCCTTCGTCAGCAGGTGACCCCGCCCTGCCCCGGCCGGATGCCGGGGCAGGGCCAGGAGCCACCCCAAGCGGGCTGATGGTCGGATCAGGGGTTCTTGCGTACGACGGCACGCGGAGTGCACGGGGGCTTGGTCGAGTCGTCGGCTCCGTCCAGCACGGTGGGGATGGTCGCACCCCTGTAGCTCTTGGAAGTCCTGGCCGTGGTGTAGAAGACATTGCCGTGCGAACACCTGGTGTTGCGCGCGAGCCGCCACGCGGAGAAGACCGCCTTGGTGCCGGTCCTGCTGTAGCTGCCACCCCGTACTTTGTTGCCGTTGCTGTAGTCGGCTGCCCGGATCGCGTCTCCGGAGATCTTGGAGAAGGTTCCGCCGCTTACGGTGTTGTTGTTGCTCTGATTGGCGAAGTACACCGCGTGCATACAGCCGGGGCAGTCCCCGTTCACGAGGTTGCGGAAGGTGTTCCCCGTAATCGTGGTGTTCCGGGCGTAGTTGAGATGGACCGCCGCGTAACCTGACTCGGCGCCGCCCATGTCCGTAAACTTCATTCCCTTGATGGTGGCACCGATCACCCTTCGGCTGTCGGCCGTACCGGTGCCGCGGAGCATGATCCCGCCCGTGGTGTAGCGGCTGAGCCTCAACCCGGTGAAGGTGAGCTTCGTCCTCGTCGGATCGACGACGAGCCAGTACTTCTGCCTCTTCGCGCCGTCGAAGACCGGGGTTCCGGTGCGAGGCTGCGGCTTGAACGTGACGCTCTGCGCCGACCAGTTCCCCCACCTGTACTGGGGGAGCTTGTAGGTGCCTCCTTTGAAGAGCACCGTCACCGTCGGCGGGTTCTGCCGTGCGGCGAGGACCTTACGCACATCGGCGAGGGTCTTCACGGGCTTGCTCTGTGTCCCGGGGTTACCGCTCCTGCCCGTGGGGCTTACGTAGACCACACCGCTTCCGGCGGCATTGGCCGGTACGGCGAGGATGCCGCCCGCGGCGACGAGGGCTCCGGCGACCAGGGTGCCGCAGACTCCGGTGGTGAGGGCGTGACGCATGGCTGGCTGCCTTTCGGATCGTCGATTGGTCCGATCGTGCGTTGCCGGGGTTGGGTGAACCTTGTAGGAACCTTGTGCGGGCCGCCCTCACACGGGAACGGCGCAGGCGGCAGCGGACCGGCGCGGACGGCTCGATGCCCGATATCCCGGTCGTGTACGGCGCAGGTGACGCAAGGGGCGCGCCCGGGGCACGCCCCCGTCAGGACTCACCGCTCAGACGACTCCCTGGGCCATCATGGCCTCGGCGACGCGGAGGAAGCCCGCGGTGTTGGCGCCGAGCACATAGTCGTCGGCGTCACCGCCGTAGGTCTCAGCGGTGGCACGGCACTGGGCGTGCACCTGCCGCATGATGGTGGCGAGCCGGTCCTCCGTCCGCTCGAAGGTCCAGCTGTCGCGGGAAGCGTTCTGTTGCATCTCCAGCGCGGAGGTCGCGACCCCGCCCGCGTTGGCCGCCTTGCCCGGGCCGAAGAGGACCCGCGCGCCGCGGAAGATCTCGACCGCCTCGGGCGTGCAGGGCATGTTCGCGCCCTCGGCCACGGCGAGCACGCCGTTTTTCACCAGCGCGACGGCGTCCTGTTGATGCAGCTCGTTCTGGGTCGCACACGGCAGGGCGACCTCGCACGGCACGTCGAACACCGACCCCCGGTCGGAGAAGCGCGCGGTCGGCTTCGCCTCGGCGTAGGCGGAGATCCGGGCACGGCGCACCTCCTTGACCTCCTTGAGCAGGGCCAGGTCGATGCCGTCCTCGTCGACCAGGTAGCCGGAGGAGTCGGAGCAGGCCACCACGCGTCCGCCCAGGGCGTGGATCTTCTCGACGGCGTAGACGGCGACGTTTCCCGACCCGGAGACCACGACCCGGCGTCCGTCGAAGTCGTGGCCGCGCGTGGAGAGCATCTCCTGGGCGAAGTACACCGCGCCGTAGCCGGTGGCCTCGGTCCGGACGTACGAACCGCCCCAGCCGACCGGCTTGCCGGTCAGGACACCGGCCTCGTAGCGGTTGGTGATTCGCTTGTACTGGCCGAAGAGGTAGCCGATCTCGCGACCGCCCACCCCGATGTCCCCGGCGGGCACGTCCGTGTGCTCGCCCAGGTGGCGGTACAGCTCCGTCATGAACGCCTGGCAGAAGCGCATGACTTCGCCGTCCGAACGGCCCTTGGGGTCGAAGTCCGCCCCGCCCTTGCCGCCGCCGATCGCCATGCCGGTCAGCGCGTTCTTGAAGATCTGCTCGAAGCCGAGAAACTTGACGATGCCGAGGTTCACACTCGGGTGGAACCGCAGGCCCCCCTTGTACGGTCCAAGGGCGCTGTTGAACTCCACCCGGAAACCGCGGTTGACCTGTACCGTGCCCTGGTCGTCCACCCATGGGACCCGGAAGATCAGCTGCCGCTCGGGCTCGCAGAGCCGCTCCACGATCCGGGCCTGGGAGTACTCCGGGTGCGCCCTGAGTACGGGGCCTATCGCGTGCAGCACTTCGTGTGCCGCCTGATGGAACTCCGTTTCCCCGGGGTTCCGTCGGCGGAGGTCGTCGTAAACCGTTTCGATCTGGGCGCTGACGTCCATGTGTGCTGTCTCTCTGCTCAAGGATGTGCGGTTGCCGTTGGTGGAGAACATGGTGGGGCAGGCGACCCGGCCCCTGTCATGCGCCCCTGCTGCCCTACCGTGGAGCAGCGATCAGGGTCCTGCCGCGGACCAGCCGATCAGGGAGCCGCGCAGTGCGGCCACGAGGCGGGTGGCGGCCTCGTCCTCGGTGCGTCCGCTCTTGATGAGGTCGAGGATGTCCCGGGGGTCGAACAGCGCGTTCCACAGGTAGAGGGCTTCGTCGCCGAGCTCTCCGAGGTCAAGTTCCTCGGCGGTCTGGCGCAGTGGCTCGGCGAGCGCTTCGGCCTGTGGGGTGAGGTAGCCGGTTCCTTCGCGAAGCCGCTCCAGGTAGCCGCGGTGCGAGCGCATCTGCGCCATCGCGCCGCCGTGTTCGAGGACCAGGGACACCCAGTACCGCGACACCGCCTCGAGTTTCGCCATGCCCCGCGTGGTCTGTCGGGCGCTGAAGTCCCGTAGATCCGAGCCTACTTGGCGGCGGAAGGCGTGCAGGATCTCCTCGACCGAGGAGAAGTGGCGGTAGGCCGTCGCGGTGGACACCTCTGCTTCCTTGGCGATCTCGGCGAGGCTGACGGGCGTCGGCGAGTTCGCGAACAGCCGCGCGGCTGCCTCGATGAGGTGCCTGCGGTTGCGCTCGGTGTCACTGCGCATGGGGCGACTCCTCGTTGCGCGCGGTACGGCGTTCATCGCAGCGCCGAGAGGCCGTTGGCCAGTCGACGGATGCCCTCCGTGATGGACTGTGGACTGGCAGCGTACGACAGCCGCAGGTGCCCCTCGCCCTGTGCCCCGAACTCGCTCCCGGGCCGGACGGCGACGCCCTGCGCGCGCAGTGCCGCGACGACCTCCACGGAGGGCAGGTCGAGGTCGTAGCGCGGGAACTGGTAGAAGGCGCCTTCCGGTGCGCTGAGGGTGAGGCCGGGGATCGTGGCCAGTTCCCTGCGCATGATCTCGCCGCGCTCCTGGTACGCGGCGCGCATCCGGGCGACGTCTTCGTCGCAGCTGTTCACCGCGGCGAGCGCAGCGTCCTGGATGAAGGTGTTGACGGAGCCGTTGAAGGTGTTGTGAATGCGCGCGGAGGCCTGGATGAGGGCTGCCGGCCCCCAGAGGTAGCCGACCCGCCAGCCGGTCATCGCGTAGCTCTTGGAGAAGGTCTGGCAGTAGACGGTCCGTTCCCGCAGGCCGTCGACGGAGATCGCCGAGGTGAAGGGCCGACCGGTGTAGTCGAGGTCGGCGTATGCCTCGTCGGCGATGACGAGGGTGGGTGTGGAGTCGAGCAGGTCGGCGAGCGCGGCGAGTTCCTCGCGACTGTGCACGATACCGGTCGGGTTGACGGGGTTGCAGAAGACGAAGAGCTTGGCGCCGGTGAGGGCATCGGCGAGCCGGTCGAGGTCCCAGTGCAGGTCCGGCGCGAGCGGCACGGGGACGACGGTGCCTCCGGCCATGGCGACCAAGTCGCCGTAGAGGGAGTAGGTGGGGTCGGGGACGACCACCTTGTCGCCGGGGTTGACGATGCCGAGGATCGAGGCGGCGAGCCCGGCGGTGCCGCCCTGGGTGATGAGGATGTCGGAGGCGGACACCGGTGCTCCGGCGGTGGCGGTGAGCTTCGTGGCGAGCGCCTCGCGCAGGGCCGGTTCGCCCAGCAGCGGTGAGTAGTGGGTGCGCCCGGTGCGCAGCGAGGCTTCGGCTGCCTCGGTCACCTTCTGGGGGGTGTCGAAGTCGGGTTCGCCCATGGCGAGGGAGACGAGGTCGGACCGGGACTGCGGTTGCTGCGTCCGGCGGGAGGCGGCCGCGATCCGGGCGACGGCGTCGGCGGTGCCGAACAGGGGCGGCTGCGTGGTGATGGTGGGCGGCATGCGCTCCTCCTGGTTGCGTGGTGGTCAGGCCCGCGGTGCGGCGGGGTGGTCAG
>NZ_MUNE01000561.1 GCF_002154605.1 Streptomyces milbemycinicus
GCGGCGGCCCGCCCCCGCCGTGCCGATCGGGCGGCGGGCGCGGGCCGCCGCGGTGCTGCGAGGCATTCGCGCAGGTCAGAGCCGATTGTCAGTGGTGTGCCCCACGATGAGGCCATACGGCGGTCGCCTTACCACATGACCGGCCGCCACGCGACGACAGGAGGTTCGTCATGGCCAGTACCGCCGCAGCGCGCCGGCACCGTGCCGCCGCCCCTGCCCCTTCGTTGACCGGTCCCGCGAGTGATGTCCACCCCGTGCTGCGCCGCGCGTCCGCGCCGCCCGCCGCCCTCGACCTGCTCGCCCAGGCCCACCACGGCCTGGAGGAGGCCGCCGGGCTGGAGACCGCCAATGAGCGCTTCGCCACCGCCCACCTCGCCGCCCTGCGCACCGCGGCCGCCGTGCTCGCCGTGCGCGGCCGCCCCGAGCCCACCGCGCGCCGCCGCGCGCGGATCCGCAGCGCGTGGGAAGTGCTGCCCGAAGTCGCCCCCGAACTGACCGAGTGGAGCGCCCTGTTCGCCTCGGGCGCCGAGCGCAGGGCCCGCGCCGAGGCGGGCATACCAGGCGCGGCCAACTGCCGGGATGCCGACGATCTGCTGCGCGCCGTCTCGATGTTTCTGCGCCTGGTCGAGCGGATGCTGGCCCTCCAGCCCGCGCTGCCGCAGCCGGCCGCGCCCGGCGGGAAGGAGGGCGCGTAGCGGCGGGCCGGGCGCCCGGGAGCGTCGGCCGGGCACCCGGGAGGGAGGCGCGGGGCGCAGGCGGTCCTCGGTCCGGCGCGGGGGCACCTCCCAGCGGTAGCTGGGGGACCATCGCGTCAGAGGCAATAGGCTGGGAGCGCCGACGTCAGTAACTCGTCGTCACCGCCGCAGGCGGTGGCGGCACCGCGCCGAGGAGCCACCCGCCGTGTCAGACCCGCTGCGCCCCCGTGCGTCCCTCCGTACCGCCGTGGTGTGGGAGGTCCTCAAAGACGCCCTGGACCGCCGGGTCAAGGCGGTGGGCCAGGGCCCCGGAGAGGGCGACCGCGCGCCCGGTGTGCTGGACGTGCTCGACACCGGAGGCGGCAGCGGCAACTTCGCGGTGCCGGTCGCCCGGCTCGGCCACCGCGTCACGGTGGTCGACCCGAGCCCCAACGCGCTGTTCGCGCTGGAGCGGCGGGCCGCCGAGGCCGGGGTCGCCGACCGGGTGCGCGGAGTCCAGGGCGATGCCGCCGACCTGTTCGAGGTGGCCGAGCGCGGCGGCTATGACGTGGTGCTGTGCCATGGCGTGCTGGAGTACGTCGACGACCCGGCCGAGGGCCTGAGGAACGCCGCGGCGGCCCTGCGTCCGTCCGGCACCCTCAGCGTGCTCGCGGCGGGCCTCGGCGGCGCCGTGCTCGCCCGGGCGCTGGCCGGCCACTTCACCGAGGCCCGGCAAGCGCTTGCCGATCCGGCCGGCCGCTGGGGCGCAGGCGACCCGATGCCCCGCCGCTTCACCCCCGAGCAGCTGACCGGGCTGATCGCGGCGGCGGGCCTGGAGGTCGGTGCGGTGCACGGGGTGCGGGTCTTCGCCGATCTGGTGCCTGGTGTGCTGGTCGACACCGAACCGGACGCCCTGGACGCCCTGCTGCAACTTGAGGCCGCCGCCGCGGAGCTGCCCGCCTTCCAGTCCGTCGCCACCCAGCTGCATGTGCTCGCGGAGCGCAACTGACCGCTACCGCCCCTCCGGCCTGCGTGACGGTATGACGGACGGCGCAGGTGGAGTAGGCCACAGGCCCTCCGATCGGCCGCCATGCCCCGTATGATCGAGGTACACCGTCGGGCATGGCGGATCGGCGGGAGGGGAATGCACGTCTCAGCGTCAACTAATGCCACGCGCGTATCGGTGACGAATTGGCGCAGAGGGGCGGGTTTCACGGGGGCGATTCCCTGCCTATCCTGAAAGGGTCGCACCCCGGTCGCCCCCCGCGACCGACGAGTAGGAGGACTCCGTGCCGCTCTCGGAGCACGAGCAGCGCATGCTCGAGCAAATGGAGCGAGCGCTGTACGCCGAAGACCCCAAGTTCGCGACAGCGCTTGAGGGCAGCGGCCTGCGCACGTACACCCGGCGACGGGTCTATCAGGCGATCGCGGGCTTTCTGGTGGGCGTTGCGCTCCTGATGGTCGGCGTGATCATTCCGCAGCAGATCTGGATCAGCGTGGTGGGCTTCCTCGTCATGCTGGGGTGTGCCGGGCTCGCGGTGACCGGCTGGCGCAAGGCGCCCAAGCCCGGCGAGCGGCCCCAGGCGGGCGGGGGCGGGCCTGCGGCCCGTCGCCAGAGCCGTCAGCGCCGCTCCATGATGAGCCGGATCGAGGAGCGGTGGCAGCGCCGCCGCGATGAACAGGGCCACTGAGCCCTGACCGCCCGGGTGGGCCACACCTCCTACATGGGCGGCCACACGTACAGGCGCGAGCACAGCGCATACGGCACCAGAAGCGCTTATCAGCAAGCGCACGCGTCATCTCGTACATGAGCGAGGGGCGGTCGCCATCCGGCGGCCGCCCCTCGCTTCGCTGTCGCGTCCCTCGTCCCCGTCAGCCCTGCTGACGGCGGGGGCCGCCCCGCAGCCCGGATATCCACCGTGCCCACCGGGGCGCGCCCCACCGCTCGACCAGCGCGGACCAGCGCGCCGAGGCCGCCCAGACCACCCGGACCGCCGACCTCGGGGCCAGCAGCGCCCGCAGCCGGTCCCACCGCCCGGCCTTGGCCCGGAATCCGGCCAGCACCAGCCGCACCTCGTCGCCGACGCCCGGCGCCGGGCGCGGCCGCGGTGCGAACAGCACCTGCTCGACCGCCGCGGCCACCCGCCGCGCCGCCTCGGCCGCCTCCTGGTCGAGCTCCGCCATCCGCACGATGCGGGCCACCGCGTTACGCGAGGTCTGGGAGTCGTCCGGCACGATCCCGAAGTCCCAGGCGGTGTCGAGCAGTTCCCGCCAGGCAGCCAGGACCCGGTCGGCGGCGTCCTGCTCGGTGCGCCCGGCCGAGCCGCTGAGTCTGCGGGTCCGCAGCCGCTGCCGCCACAGCATCGGCAGCAGGGGGATCACCAGCAGCAGCGCCGCGAACGAACTCCAGCCGATCTGCTTGCTGACCGACCAGCCGCCGCCCGAGGAGGGCTGGTCGGGCTGCTCGCCCAGGGCCCCGCCGCACTCGCCGAGCTTCTTCATGTCCTGCGCGCAGCTGTCCGACGCCGACGGCGCGGCCGACGGCTCTTCGGACGCGGTGGGCGCCTGCGTCGGGTCGTCGGTGGAGTCGCCGGACGGCGTCTGCTCCATCGTGTAGTCGGGCTGGGTGCCGCGGCTGGGGGTGGGCTCGAAACGGGTCCAGCCGACGCCCTCGAAGTACAGCTCGGGCCAGGCGTGGGCGTCCTTGAGCCCGACCGACACCGAGCCGTCCGCCTGCGCGGTGCCGGGGGTGAACCCGACGGCCACCCGGGCCGGGATGCCCAGCGTGCGGGCCATGGCCGCCATGGAGAAGGAGAAGTGGACGCAGAAGCCCTCCTTCTGCTGGAGGAACTTGACGATGGCGGCCGAGCCGCTGCCCGACTGCACCTTCGTGTCGTAGCGGAACCCGCCGTTCACGGCGAACCAGTCCTGCAGCTTCACCGCCTGCTCATACGCGTTCGAAGCGCCCGCGGTCACCTGGCGCGCCGTGCGGGCGACCACGGACGGCAGCGAGTCCGGCACCTTGGTGTACTCCCGCAGCAGCTTCGCCGACGGCTGCGGTGCGGCGGCCAGCTGCGCCGCGGTCGGCTCCACGACCAGGCTGTTGACCTGGTACCGCATTCCGCGGGTGGTCTGGCCGCGGTCGCCGACCAGCGTCCGGCCCTCCGGCTCATAGCGCCAGCGGCCGTCGATGTCGACCTTCATGGCGGGGTAGGGGAGGGGCAGCCAGTTCTGCGCGTACCAGTCGGCGGCCTGGATCGAGGTGTCGATCGAGGAGACGCGGACGGAGGAGTTGAGACCGGCCGGGTTGGGCAGAGTGTCCGGCACATCCTGGACATGCCGCTCGGAGGACTTCCACGCCGCCCCGTCGAACTTGTCCAGCGCGACGATCCGCAGATACATGTCCTGGGTGGTCTGGGAGGAGGTGCGGTACCGCAGCACCTCGCGGTTCTGCGGCTGGTTCAGGCTGTCCTGCAGCGACACCAGCGGATTCACCGCCGAGATCGTGCCGTTTCCCCCGCTCCCGCCACCGGCGCCGTTCTTCTGGTCCAGCAGGCCGCCGTCCAGGGACGGCAGCACCGCGGGCACCGCCAGGGCGATGCCCAGCGCCAGCACGCCGATCCTGCGGCCGGTGCGGACCGGGGCCAGCGCCGGGCTGCCGCCCGCCCCGGCCAGGCCCGAGGGCCCCATCCCGTACGGGCGCGGGGCGCCGCCGCTGAACACCCGGCCCCATTGGGACAGCCGGTCCCGCCCCTCGGCCAGCAGCAACAGCAGATAGCCGGCCGCCGCCACCAGGAACCACAGCCAGTCGTCGCCACCGTCGGACAGGCCCGCCGCGACCGAGTACAGCGCGAGCAGCGGCAGCCCGGCGGGGGCGGCGCTGCGGTAGGTCACCGCGAGCGCGTCGACCACAAGACCTATCACCAGCACCCCGCCGACCAGCATCAGCTTGATGCCGTCGGTGACCGGCGCCGGGATCGCGTACTGCCCCACGTCGACCGTGCCCTGCTGCAGCAGACGCCCGAGCGCCTGGAACGCCTGCGGGCTCGGGAGCACCCCGGCCAGCGCCTCGTGGCGGGCGAAGGTGATCGTGAGCAGCAGCAGGCCCACCACGGCCTGAGCCGCCAGTGTCAGCGGGCGCGCCAGTGGCACCCGGCGGGCCAGCGCGCCCACCGTGCTCTGGATCGCCAGCAGCAGTCCGGCCTGCACGAGCCAGCCGGGCTTGTCGACCAGCGGCAGCAGCGCACAGGCCGCCGCCATCGTCGCCAGCGCGGCGCATATCGCCAGTCGCACGCTTCCGCTCATGCCCAGCCCCCTGTCATACCGCCGCCCGCCAGCGGCCGCCCGGCGTCGGCCTGGATGCCGCCCTGGGCGTCGGCCTGCTGCCACAGCTGCACCAGCGTGGTGCCGGGGGTGACCGGCAGCGCCGTCCACCCCGACTCCCGCAGCATCCGCAGCCGCTCCTCCAGACCCTGCGGGTCCGGCGCCCACGCGCCCCGGGACCAGGCGCCGCCGTCCAGGACGAACGCCACCGCCGTCCCGGTGCGGTGCCGCATCCGGCCGACCATCGTCGCCTGCTCCTCGTCCAGATCGCCGAGGAACGCCACCAGCAGTCCCTCGTTGCCACCGCGCAGCGCCTCGTAGGCCCGGGCGAGCCCGGCCTCCTCGGAGTGGTCCACCACCGCGAGGGTGTCGAGCATCAGCCCGGCCGTGTCCGCCGAGTCATGGCCCGAGCCGGTGAAGCCGCCCCCGCTGTCCGGGCCCGGCACCGAGCTGCCGGTGTCGGTCAGCAGCCGGACCCCGTAGCCCCGCTCCAGCAGATGCACCGCGGCCGAGGCCGCTCCGGAGACCGCCCACTCGAACGCCGAGTCCGGCCCCGAGCCCTGGTGGGCCACGCGCCGGGTGTCCAGCAGCACCGTGCAGCTGGCGCGCTGCGGCTGCTCCTCCCGGCGGACCATCAGCTCGCCGTAGCGCGCGGTGGACCGCCAGTGGACCCGCCGCAGATCGTCGCCATGGCGGTAGCCGCGCGGGATGACATCGTCCTCGCCCGCGAGCGCGAGCGAGCGGTGCCGCCCGTCGCCGTAGCCCATGGCCTCGCCCGCGAAGCGCACCAGGGGCAGCGGTTCGACCCGCGGCACCACCGTCAGCGTGTCGTACGCGCTGAAGGAGCGGGTGAGCTCGCACATCCCGAACGGGTCGTTCAACCGCAGCTGCAGCGGGCCGAGCGGATAGCGGCCGCGCAGATCCGAGCGGACCCGATAGGACACCTCGCGGCGCCCGCCCGGCTCCACCCGGTCCAGCACGAAGCGGGGCCGCGGCCCGAGCACATAGGGCACGCGGTCCTGCAGCATCAGCAGACCGGTGGGCAGCCGCGAGACATTGTCGATACGCAGATGCACCCGGGCCTCGGAGCCCGCCGGGACCCGCGCGGGCGAGAGCCGCCGGCTGCCCGCCACCCGGTAACGGGTGCGATAGACCACGGCCACACACACCAGGGGCAGCACCGCGAGCAGCAGCCCCACCCGCAGCAGATCCGCCTGCCCCAGGACATAGCTGCACACCGCGGCCGCCACCCCGGCCGCCAGGAACGAACGGCCGCGGGTGGTCAGGCCGGCGAGCGCCGCGCGCAGCCCGCCCCGGTCCTCGCGGCCCTCGCCGTCGCCGTCGCCGTCGCCGTCGCCGGGGGCCATGGGCATCCCCCCTGCCGTCATCACAGCCTCCGCGCGCCCGGCGGCTGCTGACCGTACTCAACCGGGGGCGCGGGCGGCACGGGCGGCAGCGGACCGGTACCGGGGGGCAGCGGCGCCCCGGGCGGCGGCATGGGGGCCGCGCCGGGCGGCATCTGCTGGCCCGCGCCGCGCGGAGCCGCGCTGGGCACCGGGGTGCGCTGCAGTATGTCCGTGACCACCTGCTCCGCGGTGCGCCGGTTCAGCTGAGCCTGCGCGGTCGGCAGCAGCCGGTGGGCCAGCACGGCCACCGCGAGCGACTGCACATCGTCGGGCAGGGCGAAGTCCCGCCCGGTCAGCGCCGCGGCCGCCTTCGCCGCCCGCAGCAGATGCAGCGTCGCCCGAGGGGACGCGCCCAGCCGCAGATCGGGGTGGTTCCGCGTGGCGGAGACCAGGTCGACCGCATACCGCCGGACCGCCTCGGCCACATGGACCTCGCGGACCGCCTCGATGAGCTTGGCGATCTCATGGGCATGGGCCACCGGCTGCAGATCGTCCAGCGGGGAGACACCGCCATGGATGTCCAGCATCTGCAGCTCGGCCTGCGGGCTCGGATAGCCGATCGACACGCGCGCCATGAAGCGGTCGCGCTGCGCCTCGGGCAGCGGGTACGTGCCCTCCATCTCGATCGGGTTCTGCGTGGCCACGACCATGAAGGGGGTCGGCAGCTCGTAGGTCTGCCCGTCGATGGTGACCTGCCGCTCCTCCATCGACTCCAGCAGCGCCGACTGGGTCTTGGGCGAGGCCCGGTTGATCTCGTCGCCGATGACGATCTGGGAAAAGATCGCGCCCGGCTTGAACTCGAAATCCTTCTGCTGCTGGTCATACACGCTCACGCCGGTGATATCCGACGGCAGCAGGTCGGGCGTGAACTGGATACGGCGCACCGAGCAGTCGATGGACTTCGCGAGCGCCTTCGCGAGCATGGTCTTTCCCACGCCCGGGACATCCTCCAGCAGTAGATGTCCCTCAGCGAGCAGTACGGTCAGCGAAAGCCGCACGACCTCGGGCTTGCCCTCGATCACACCCTCCACCGACCTGCGGATCCGCTCCGCTGTGGTGGTCAGATCGCTGAGGCTCGCTCGCTCGTCATAGGTCGTCACCCGGCCCTCCTCGGCCCGATCTCGGGCCGCTGCCCTCGGAACGGACCGGCCCACCGCAACACGCTGGCATCAGCCCCCCGCAGGCCGCGGGGGGCGATGTCACATACGCATTCTTGCGGTCCCGGCCTCATCTCGTCACTCGGCTGTGGATAACCCGGAGCGATTTGTCGGGACTGGAGGGTTTTGAGGAGTTAAAACAGGCTCACCCGCGTGGCGTCACCTCGCGCAGCAGACCCGTCGTCACGTCGAAGACGAAGCCGCGCACATCATCCTTGTGGAGCAGGAACGGGGAAGTCCGCACCCGCTGCATCGACTGGCGTACGTCGGTGTCGAGGTCCTTGAACGCCTCGACCGCCCACGACGGCCGCTGGCCGACCTCGGCCTCCAGGTCGTGCCGGAAGTCCTCGGTCAGATTCAGCAGGCCGCAGCCCGTGTGGTGGATGAGCACGACGCTGCGGGTGCCCAGCGCGCGCTGGCTGATGGTCAGGGAACGGATGACATCGTCGGTGACCACACCGCCCGCGTTGCGGATGGTGTGGCAGTCGCCCAGGTCCAGGCCGAGCGCCTCGTGCAGGTCGAGACGCGCGTCCATGCAGGCGACCACGGCGACGCGCAGCACGGGGCGCGCGTCCATGCCGGGGTCCTGGAACTCGGCGGCGTAACGGTGGTTGGCCTCTACGAGGCGATCGGTGACCGTACCTCCCGTGCGGGCGGCGCTGTCGGCGGGCTGGGGCAGCGGCTGCGGCGCGGATATCGACATGGCTGGGACACTACCTTCCACCAGGGGATTTTGTCTTTTCTTTAGATAGGGCAAACGGGTGTATCGGGAGGCGCGCGGCCTTCCGTGTGAGAGACCCCACACGGGTGGCGCCCGCGCCTCCGCGTGCCCGCTGCAAGTGTTC
>NZ_MUNE01000562.1 GCF_002154605.1 Streptomyces milbemycinicus
CTTCGTGTACGGCTTCGACGCCGCCGGGCCGCGTCGAAGCCGTACACGAAGGGGCCGCCCGGGCCGGGCGGCCCCTTCGTACGTGACGGGCATGCGGCCGCGCCGATGGGACAGCCGGGGGCGGAGCGCGGCGGCGGGCTCAGCCGTTGACGAAGGTGAGGCTGGTCGCGTCGTAACGGGTGCCCGCGATCTGCTCGGACGGGGCGGCGGCCTCGATCGCGGCCAGGTCCTCGGCGGACAGCTCGACGTCCAGGGCCGCGATGTTCTCCTCCAGATACCGCTGCCGCCGGGTGCCGGGGATCGGCACCACGTCGTCGCCCTGGTGCTGCACCCAGGCCAGGGCGAGCTGACCGGCGGTGACCCCCTTCGCCTCGGCCAGCTCGTTCAGCTTCGCGACGATCGCCAGGTTCCGTTCGAGGTTGCCGTCGGCGAAACGCGGCTGGGTCCGCCGCATATCGGTCTCCTCCAGCCCCTCGACCGAGGTGTACCGGCCGGTCAGGAAGCCGCGTCCGAGCGGGGAGAACGGGACGAGGCCGATGCCGAGCTCGCGGCAGACCGGGGCGATCTCCGCCTCCAGGTCGCGGGTCCACAGCGACCACTCGCTCTGCAGCGCGGCGATCGGGTGCACCGCATGCGCCCGCCGGATGGTCTGCGCACCGGCCTCGGACAGCCCGAGGTGGCGGACCTTCCCGGCCCGCACCAGCTCGGCCATGGCGCCGACGGTCTCCTCGATCGGCACCTGCGGATCGACCCGGTGCTGGTAGTAGAGGTCGATGTGGTCGACCCCGAGCCGGCGCAGCGACGCCTCGCATGCCTGCCGTACGTAAGCGGCGTCGCCGCGGATCCGGGTGGGCTCGCCCAGGCGGTTGGCGAAGCCGAACTTCGTGGCCAGCACCACCTCGTCACGGCGCCCGGCGATGGCCCGTCCGATCAGCTCCTCGTTGTGCCCGACGCCGTAGAAGTCGGAGGTGTCCAGCAAGGTCACCCCGAGGTCGAGGGCGCGGTGCAGCGTCGCGATCGACTGCTCGTCGTCCGCGGCGCCGTAGGCGTGGCTCATACCCATGCACCCCAGGCCCTGCGCGGAGACCGCCAGTTCGCCGAGGTGCCGGGTGGAAACATTGGTCATGCCGCTTTGCCTCCTGGGCTCGGAACCGTCTGCCCAGGACACTAGGAGTTGGAGCACACTCGAAGTCAAACGAGTTTCAGCGTCATCCCCGGCCAGATGGGCCGTCACCGATTTATGCGGCGGTAGGCGACGACGTTGCCGGGATCGGGCAAGGACGCGATGGTGACGGTAGCACCGGGTCTGGGGGCATGGATGACCCGTCCGCCGCCGATGTACAGCCCCACGTGTCCCCCGCCATAGGAGAGGACGAGGTCACCGGGCACCAGACGGCCCCGGGTCGTGGCGGTTCCGGCATGGATCTGGCTCCAGGTGGTGCGCGGCAGGGTGACGCCGGCGGACTGCCAGGCCCGCATGACCAGGCCTGAGCAGTCGAAGCCCCGGGGGCCCGTGCCGCCCCAGATGTAGGGCTTGCCGAGCTGGGCCCTGGCGTAGGCGATGGCCTTCGTGGCCCGACCCTCGCTGTGCTTCTTGGCGGGCTTTTCGGCAGGCTTCTTGGCGGGCTTTTCGGCGGCCTTCCTGGCGCTGCCGTCTGCGGTGTCGTCAGAGCGGCCGGTGGTGTGCTTGGCCGTGGGCGGGCCGGTCCTGCCGCCGGCCGACACCGGCTCCTCCGCCGCGCCCGCGGCCGACCCGGGCAGGCGCAGGGTGTCACCGGCGTAGATGAGGGTCGAGGTGCCCAGCTTGTTCAGGCGCTGCAGCGCCTTGACGGTGCTGTGGTGCTTTTCGGCGAGTCCGTACAAGGTGTCGCCGTAGCGCAGGACGACGGTCTTCACGGCGGCCGGCTTGGGCCCGGGGCGGACCTTCGCGGGCGTCGGCCGGGGTTTGGCGGGCGGCGCTTCGACGACGACCCCGTCGGGCGGCTCCGACGTGGGGGAGGCCTGTACGCCGAGGATCGCGCCCAGGAGTACGGAGACGATCCCGGTCACGCACAGGGCCAATACGGTCTTGGCGCACCGTACTGCCGCGCGTATCGCCGTCTTGGTGCGGGTGGGACGTGCGTGCCTTCTCCGGGCGGTACGGGGGGCCTTCCCCGGCCCGCGGCGGGTGCGGGCTGTGCGTGCCTGCAGCGTCATCACGACCTCCTACGGGCCTTCGGGTTTCGGGGACTGAATGGAGCCTGTGGGGCCCGTCGGCTGTCCGGCAAGATCTCTCGGTCTCCGGGACAGTCCGGGACGCCCAGGGCCGGTCGGGTGCTGTCCCAGACGGTGGCTCAGACGGTGGCTCAGACACCCTCTGAGCTGGGCGGACGAGGGCGGACTGTCCCAGACGCCGCCAGCCATTGCTCCGGGCTGAGCGGCCCGCGACGCTACTTCTCAACGGGTCGGCACCGCCCTGTGAAGCCCCTTCCGTTGGCCTCACAGCCAGGCGCTCAGGGTCGGCCCCTTTCCCCGCACATTCCTTTGATCGAGGAGCACTGTGTGAACACCGCACGCATAAAAAAGGGCCGCCTCTTGGCGGTTACCGCTGTCGCCGGACTGGTGGCAGGCGCGATCGCCGTCCTCAGCCCGGCGCAGGCGAGTGAGGGCGCCTCAGCCTCAAGCTGCAAGTCGCGGCACGTCAAGGTCTATCCGGGCGACGGCATCCCGCCGCGCTGGCGTTACGGAGAGGTGGACTTCGCCGTCAACGTCTGCCCGAAGGAAGACGCCGACGGCTGGGAGACCAACGCCACCGCCGCCAGCAACAAAACCGGCCAGTCCATCGGCTACAAGCTGGAATCGGCGAACCTGAGGGTTCTCGGCACGGGCGAGAACAAGCAGACCCGGAACGCCACCTACATGGGCAGCTTCGTCGTGAACGACTGCGCTCCCCTCATCGAGTGGCCCTGCGCCAAAACGCACAAGGTCGAGGTGGGCTTCGCCTTCATCGCCGACAAGAAGACCGGCAAGGTCCGCCTCGTCTACGGAGGCGCCGTCGACAGCACCATGCCCCGCGGTATGGCGCTGTACCGCACGCCATGAGCCCCGCCACCAACGCCCCGCACGACCCCACCCATGGAGGAAATCCGTGAAACTGAAGCGATTGGCCACCGCCACCGCCGCCTGCGGCCTTGCCGTGGGCGCGGTGGTCGCCGCGACCGCCACCCAGGGATCCGCGGCCCCCACGCACAAGGCGGCAAGCGCGGCAGGCACGGCCGGCTGCGAGAACACCCGGGTCACCTTCTACCCCGGCAGCAGGCTCTCTCCCCGCTACGGGGAGTGGAACATGGACGTACTCGTCTGCCCCACCAAGAGCCCGTCCAACTGGAAGACGCAATCCAGCATCGAACTCAACGCCACCGCGAACAACCTCGGCATGACCGTCGCCGAGGACTCGAAGCTGCGCACCATCGAGACCGGGACGAACAAGTGGAACAGGTTCGCGCGCTATGAAGCGACCTTCCACTCACAGAGCTGCATCCCCGAAGTCGGCTGGCCGTGCAAGAGCCCCAACATCTGGAAGGCCCGGTTCACCATCACCGCGGACAAGAAGAGCCATGAAGTGAAGGTCTACCGGCACAAGGGAAGTCCACCGGATTCCACATTCGCCATCTGGCACACGCCGTAGGAGTCGGAGAGACGCGCCCGCGCGCTGGATCGCGCAACGGCCCGGCTGAGCCCGGGTGGTTCGGGACAGGGACACGCCGTGGCGTCCGGCGTGTCCCCGTCTCATATCCACCACAAGTTACGGCCACCGCACCCCTAAGAGCCGTGCCGCCCCCTCAGGAGTCGGGGCCCTCGCCCTCGATCCGGACGGCGACGCCGTCGAGGATCAGCTCCAGCCCGAGCGAGAAGTCCGCGTCGGCGATCGCCGCGTCGGGGGTGTCCGAAGGCGGCGCCTCGAACAGCGTCGAGGAGAACAGCCGGGCCGTCTCGGGGAAGCGCTCGGGCTCGACGAGCCGCACCAGCGCGCGACCGTATTCGCGCTCGGCGTCGGCCTGCCCCTGGCCCTCGGCCCTGCCCTCGGCGAGTTCGCTGTACTGCCGCACCGACTGGACCACGTAGCCGCTGATCAGCGATAGGACGCCGACCTTGTGCGCCCAGTCGAGGCGGGTGCGGGACATGATCGCCAGCGCGGCCTCCATCCAGGCGATCTGGTTCGGTCCGGAGGGTGGTCCGGAGGCGGGCACACGCGTCAGCCACGGCCGACGCTGGAACACCGCGCGCTGCGCGAAGGCCCAGCCGCGCAGCCCTTCGCGCCAGTCGTCGGTGTCCATGTCCGGCGGCACACCCAGGGCGGAGTCGGCCATGAGCGTAAGCAGCTCGTCCTTGGATCCGACATACCGGTAAAGCGACATCCCCGTGAAGCCGAGGCTCTTGGCGACCTTGGGAAGCGTCACGCCGCCGAGCCCGTCGCGGTCGGCGATCTCCACCGCCGCAGCGACGACCAGATTGACGTCGAGGACCGCGGGCCGCCCGAGACGTGAGGACTCCGAGATCCCCCACAGCCGGCGCAGCGCCGCCGGAATGAAGTCCTCGCTGGTCATGGCTCCCTCGTTCGCCCCGGTCGATGAGGCCCATCATGCCAGATCCAGTGCGCCTGTTGGATTTAGTATGCCCGTGATACTTTCTCTGAGAAACTAAAACACGGGATCTCGGGGAGAGGGACGAACGTGAGCGCTGACACCGCACTGCGGACATCGAGAGGGCCGGTACGGCGCGCCGAACGCGCCCTCGCGCCGGACCTGGCCCGGGGGGCGATGCTGCTGATCATCGCGCTGGCCAACGTCGCCGGAGTCGTCTTCGCCGGCGAGCCCGGCCTCGACACCGCACCAGAAGGCGCCGACCGCGGCCTCAACTTCGCGCTCTTCGAACTCGTCCACGCCCGCGGGTACCCGGTCTTCGCCGTGATGTTCGGCTACGGACTCGTCCAACTCGCCCGCCGCCAGGACGCCTCCGGCGCCACGCCGAAGCAGGTCCGTTCGGTGCTTTTACGCCGCAACCTATGGCTCGTCGCCTTCGGGTTCGCGCACGCCGCCTTGCTGTACTACGGCGACTTCCTCGGCGCCTACGGGATCGTCGGGATCGTGATGACCCTGGTGCTACTGCGCCGCGGCGACAAGTTCCACCGGACCGCGCTGGTGCTCTGGGCGCTGTCGGCGGTTGAGGTCCTGGTCATCGGCGCCATCGTGGTGAGCGGCATCGGAGGTTCGGGCGGGTCGGCCCCGCTGCCGTCGAGCCACGTCGACTCCCTCGCCGCGCCCGACTACCTCGCGTCCATGCTGGATCGCCTCGGCGAATGGCCGATGCACACGCTGACCGTCCTGCCCTTCATCATCATCACCTGGCTGGGCATGTGGGCCGCCCGCCGCCGGGTCCTCGAGGAACCAGCCCGCCACAAGACCCTGCTCAAGTGGACCGCCGTCCTTGGGCTCGGCGTCGCCATCGCCGGAGGCCTCCCGGCCGCTCTGGTCAGCGCCGGATGGCTGCACGTCGACGAGTCGGCCGCCGGCCTGATGATGATGCTCCACGGCGCCAGCGGCATGTTCGCCGGCCCGGGTTACGTGGCCGTCTTCGGCCTGATCGCCATGCGGGTCACCCGGCCCGGCCCCGTCGTCGGCGCGCTCTCGGCCCTGGGCCGGCGCTCCCTGTCGGGATACCTGTTTCAGTCGGTGGCCTGGCTGGTCCTCCTGGCGCCCTTCACGCTCGCCCTCGGTGACCGCTTCGGCAGCCCCACGGTGACCGGTCCGATCATCGCGGTGGCCGTCTGGCTCATGACCGTCCTGATCGCCGGCCTGCTCGACAAGCGCGAGCAGGCCGGCCCCGCCGAGATCGTCCTGCGCCGCCTGACCTACGGCCCTCGGGCGTAGCGTCCAGGAACGGGCCGCGTTTGCGGTGGGTTTGCCCCAGGGACACGCCGTGGCGTCGGCGTGTCCCTGGGGCAAACCCACCGCAAGTTAAGGCCACCGCACCCCCGCGGTGGCCCCACGCTCACGGCAGACCGGCAGCTCGCCCGCCGTGTTCCAGGAGTCGCCGAGGACGTAGCAGAGCTCGGCGTGCAGCTGCTCGGCGTGCAGCTGCTCGGCCTCGACGAGGCTGAGGCGGAGCTGGCCGTCGCCCTGGTGCTCGCCGTTGCGGACGACCCACAGCGGCAGCGTCACGCTCTGGCCCGCGTCGCCGGTCTGCTCCCGAAGTCCTTCCGCTGTGCCTGCGGCAAGGCATCGGCCAACTGGCCTTCCAGCCGCTGGCGCAGGGCGTGCTCACCGGTAAGTACCGCCCCGGCCAGGCTCCCCCGGAAGGCTCCCGGGCGACCGCGTCGGGCCGGGGCCCGAGGTTCGTCAGCCGGGTGCTCGGCAGCGGTCTGCTGGAGCGGGTGGCGCGGCTGCGTCCCGTCGCCGAGGACGCCGGGCTGTCCATGGCCCAGCTCGCGATCGCCTGGGTGCTGCGGCAGCCGGGGGTCTCGGCCACCGTCATCGGTGCCTCGCGGCCCGAGCAGGTGACCGAGAACGCCGCGGCGGCCGGTGTGCGTCTGGAGGACGAGGTGCTGGAGCACATCGACAAGGTGGTCGGCGAGATGGTCGATCGCGACCCGTCGAAAACCGCGCGCATGATGGCGGTCGAACCCGACTGGCGCGCCGAGCTCGACGGGTCCGCCGCCAACTGAGACAGGCCGGCTGAGACATGGCGAAGCCGCCCCGGGCCGACCGCCGCCGGCCGCGGCTAGTCGGCGGCGGGCGGCACCTTCGGGACCGGGAGCAGGGGGAGCTTGAGGGCGCCGAAGGCGTCCTCGGGGACGGTGGGGGTCGTAGGCGCGACCGGGGACAGGCGCTTGTACGGGGCGCCTTGAGGCGGGCGCGGGTCGGGGGTGCCCTTGTTGGGCCAGAGGGACATGGCGCGCTCCGCCTGGGCCGTGATGGTCAGGGACGGGTTGACACCCAGGTTCGCGGAGACCGCCGCGCCGTCCACGACGTGGATGCCCGGGTGCCCGTACAACCGGTGGTACGGGTCGATCACGCCGTGGTCGGGGTCCGTGCCGATCGGGCAGCCGCCGAGGAAGTGGGCGGTGGGCGGGGTGCCCATCAGTTCGCCGACGTTGCTGCCCGCGAAGCCGTTGATGGACTCGGCGAGGTGGCGGGCGGCCTCGGCGCCCTCGGGAATGTGGTCGGGGTTGGGTTCGCCGTGGCCCTGCCGGGCGGTGAGCAGGCCCTTTCCGAGGCCCTTCGGCTTGCGGTAGGTGGTGAGCGAGTTGTCGTGGGTCTGCATGACCAGGCCGATGATGGTGCGCTCCGACCAGCGGCGGTTGGACATCGAGCGCATCGCGAGGGTCGGGTGCCGGAGGTTGGCCCCCAGGAACCGCAGCCAGCGCGGCAGTCGGCCGCCGTCGGGGATCTGGAGGACGGACAGCAGCCCCATCGCGTTGGAGCCCTTGCCGTAGCGGACGGGTTCGATGTGGGTGGTGTCGTCGGGGTGGATGGAGGAGGTGATCGCCACGCCACGGGTGAAGTCGGCCCGCGCCCGCCCCGGGTGGGCCTTGCGGTAGCGACGGTCCGAGGTCTGTGCGCCGACCAGGGCCTCGGAGTTGGTGCGGGTGAGCATGCCGAGCCGGTCGGAGATCCGGGGCAGCAGGCCCTTGTCCCGCATGGTGTGCAGCAGCGTCTGGGTGCCGTACGTCCCGGCGGCCAGCACGACCTGGTGGGCGCGCAGCGCGCGCGGCGGGCCCTTGCGGCGGCGGTCGGTGGGGACGGTGGTGACCCGGTAGCCGCCGCGCCGGTCCTCGCTGATGGCCACGACGGTGGTCATGGGGTGGACGACGGCGCCGGCCCGCTCGGCGAGGTGGAGGTAGTTCTCGTTGAGGGTGTTCTTCGCGCCGTGGCGGCAGCCGGTCATGCACTCGCCGCATTCGGTACAGGCCCGGCGGGAGGGGCCCGCGCCGCCGAAGTACGGGTCGGGGACGCGCTCCCCCGGGGCCGCCGTGGTCGTGCCGTCCGCGTCGTCGCCGTCCCCGAAGAAGACCCCCACCGGCGCCATATGGAAGCTCTCGCCCACCCCCATCCGCTCGGCGGCGGCCTTCAGATGCTCGTCGGAGGGGGTCATGGTCTTGTTCAGGCGCGCCCCGAGCATCCGCCGCGCCTGGTCGTAGTACGGGGCGAGCTCCGCCCGCCAGTCGGTGATGGCGCCCCACTGCGGATCCTGGAAGAAGGGCTCGGGCGGTACGTAGAGGGTGTTGGCGTAGTTGAGCGAGCCGCCCCCGACCCCGGCGCCCGCCAGCACCATGACCTTGCCCAGGACGTGGATGCGCTGGATGCCGTAGCAGCCGAGGGCGGGGGCCCACAGGTAGTCGCGGAGGTGCCAGGAGTTCTTGGGCAGGGTCTCGGGGGTGAAGCGGCGGCCCGCCTCCAGGACCCCGACGCGATACCCCTTCTCGGTCAGGCGCAGGGCTGTCACCGAGCCGCCGAAGCCCGAGCCGACGACGATCACGTCGTAGTCGTACGCGTCGTCGTACGCGTCGTGGTCCGCAGCGTCGTACGCATCGTTCACAGCAGTACCTCCCGCTCCCTCCGCCGCGCGCCGGTCAGCGCAGGCGCAGCGCCTTCATCGCGCGCAGGCTGCGGGTCATGAACGCCGCGTACTTCTCGTCCGTCATCCCGAAGGCAGGCCCGAGCGGCAACAGCCGCTGGTGCGCGACCGTCTGCGCCTCGGTGAACTTGAGGATGCCCTCCGAGCCGTGGCGGCGCCCGAGGCCGGAGTCGCCCATGCCGCCCAGCGGCGCCCGGACGCTGCCGTACGCCGCGCCGTAGCCCTCGTTGACGTTGACCGTCCCGGCCTGCAGCCGGGCGGCGACCGCTCGGCCGCGCCGCCCGTCCTTCGTCCAGACGCTGGCGTTGAGGCCGTACGGGGTGGCGTTGGCGCGCTCGACCGCCTCGTCCTCGTCGGTGAAGCGGTAGATGGAGACGACCGGGCCAAACGTTTCCTCCGCGCACACCGCCATCGGCGGTTCGACGCCGTCGAGGATGGTCGGCTCGTAGAAGTACGGGCCTATGTCGGGGCGGGTGCGGCCGCCGGTGAGCACCTTCGCGCCCTTCTCCCGGGCCTCGTCGACATGGCGTACGACCGTCGCCAACTGGCGCTCGCCCGCCATCGAGCCCATCTCGGCCCCGTACGCCAGGGCCGTGCCCAGGCGCATCGCCTTCGTCCGGGCGACGAACCGCTCCAGGAAGGCGTCGGCGATCGACGTGTGGACGTAAAGGCGCTCGATGGACTCGCACAGCTGCCCGGCGGAGGAGAAGCAGGCGCGCACCGAGCCGTCGGCGGCCTTGTCGAGGTCGGCGTCCCGCAGCACCAGCATGGCGTTCTTGCCGCCCAGCTCCAGCGAGCAGCCGACCAGCCGGGCCGCCGCGCGCTGGGCGACCTCGCGGCCGGTGCGGGTGGAGCCGGTGAAGGAGACGTAGTCGGCGTGCTGGACCACGGCGGGGCCGACGACCGGGCCCTCGCCGAGCACGATCTGCCATACACCCTCGGGCAGCCCGGCCTCGATCAGCAGCTCACGGGCCCACAGGGCGGTCAGCGCGGTCTCGGTGTCCGGCTTCATCACCAGGGCGTTGCCCGCGGCGAGGGCGGGGAGCGAGTCGCCGACGGAGAGGGAGAGGGGGTAGTTCCAGGGGGATATCAGGCCTATGACGCCCTTGGGCTGGCGCAGTTCGGTGACCTTGGTGAGGACGGGAACGGCGCCGGTGTGGCGGCGGGCGCCCAGGTAGCCGGGGGCCTTGCGCCCGTAGTGGCGGGCGGTGAGGCAGACCTCCTGCACCTCCTCGTGGGCGTGCAGCCGGGTCTTGCCCGTCTCCACCTGGATCAGGTCCAGAACCTCGGACTGACGGCGTACGAGCAGGTCGTGGAAGCGCAGCAGCACGGCGGCGCGTCGGCGCACGGGGGTACGGGCCCACGCCAGCTGCGCCTTGCGCGCCCGCTCGTACGCCTCGGCGACGTCCTCGGGGGTGGACTCGGGCAGCTCGGCCAGGACCTCCCCGGTGAAGGGGGTGTGGCTGGTGGTGCTGGAGCTGCCCACCACGCCGCGCGCAAGCCGGGCGATCAGCTCGGGGGTGACGACATGGGCCGCGGTACGGGCGCCGGCGGGGGCGACCGGGTTGCCGTCGGCGGGGGCAGCCGCGACCGCCTGTCCGGCGTCGGATGCGACGTCCTGCGAGGCATCGGGGGCAGCCTCCTGCGGGGCGTCCGGTGCGGCCTCCTGCGGGGCGTCGGAGGCGGCCTCCTGCGGGGCGTCCTGCGTGGGCTGTGCGCTGTCCTGCGAGTCCGTCATGGGGGCGAGGGTAGGCCCGCCCCGGCCGGTTTGACTACCCGACGGTAACTCTATTTCGCGGCTGTCTTGAGGTCCTGGATCTCCAGGTGCTTCACGACTTCCTCGTAGAGCTTGTCGCCGGTCTCACGGGCCGCTCCCTTGGCGGGCATGGTCACGCTCAGCCGCCACAGCGTCTTGTCGGAGTTGACGTAGATGTGGGAGCGCTCGAGATAGGGGATGTAGTCGTCGCGGTTGCTGGCGTAGGGGCGGTAGGTGGTGTTCACGTCCGCCGCCGGCTGACCCTGCTGGGAAGACTTCACCTGCCTGCTATGGGCGTCCGCGTAGTCGTACTGGGTATCGCTCTCGCGCTTCGCGATCGTCTTCTCGACCGCGTCCTTGAGCCCGGTGACGTCCTCCTCGCCGTCTTTGACGGCCCGGAGGAAATAGATGGTGAAGACCCCACTGGGGTCCTTGAAGGTGACGGACTGGTTGTCCTCGTCGCTGTCGTTCAGCACCCGCTTGTAGTCCTCGGGTACGGCCAGCGACGCGTCGACCACCTCACGCTCGTCCCGGACCGTCCATTTGTCGGGAATGCCGCTGCCCTCGCTCGCGAACGGCTTCACCAGCACCAGCACCAGCGCGGCGGCCACCGCCAGCACCACACCGCCCAGGCCCAGCTGCGCCTTGCGGTTCTTGTGCAGGATGGGCGGTACGAAGCGGCTGCCCCCGCGCTGCGCTTCCCCGGGCCAGGCCGGGATCGCGGCCCCGGCCCCAGCGCCGGCCCCGGCCGCGATCCCGGCCTGGCCGTACAGACGGGTCGTCAGCACCGTCGGCACCGGCTGCGGGGGCCGCGCCACCTCCTCCAGCGCCTGCCGCGCCTCGGCCGCCGACGGCCGCGCCGCCGCGTCCTTGCGCAGCAGCTGCATGATCAGCGTGCCGAGCGCGCCCGAGCCGCGGGCGGGCGTCTGCGGCTCGGCCGAGAGGATGGCCTGCAGAGTCGCGGGGGCGTGCGAGCGGCGGAACGGGGACATGCCCTCGACCGCCGCGTACAGCACGACGCCCAGCGACCACAGGTCCGATTCGGGCCCGGGTCGCTGGCCCAGCACCCGCTCGGGCGCGATGAACTCGGGGGAGCCGACGAACGCGCCGGTCTCCGTCAGCCCCTGCTCGCCCTCGACCTGCGCGATGCCGAAGTCGGTCAGCACCACCCGGTCGTTCCGGCCGAGCAGCACGTTGTCCGGTTTGACGTCGCGGTGCAGCACCCCGGCCTCGTGCGCGGCCGTCAGCGCGCCCAGCACCGCGACGCCGATCCGGGCCGCCTCGCGCGGGTCCAGCGTGCCCTCGGCCAGCCGGTCGGCGAGCGAGTCGCCGCGCACCAGCTCCATCACCAGCCAGGGCCGGCCGTCCTCGACGGCCACGTCGTACACGGAGACGACCGAGGGGTGGTCGATCCGGGCCGCGGCGCGCGCCTCGCGCTGCATCCGCTGGTAGACCTTCTGCCGCTCACCCTCCGGCAGGGTCTCGGGCACCCGCGGCTCCTTGACCGCGACATCGCGGTCGACGACCTGGTCGTGCGCCTTCCAGACCGTGCCCATGCCGCCGTGTCCCAGACGCGAGACGAGGCGGTAACGGCCGCCGATGACACGGCCGATGCTGGAGTCCTGGGCGGCGGGCGCGGGCGGCGACGTACGGGGGTCGGGCTGTTCGGAGGCGGACTGCTCGGCGGCGGGCTGCTCGGCGGGAGGTCGTTCAGAGGACGGCTCGGAAGACGGCTGCCCGGAGGTGGCCCGGCCGTCGAGCTGTGTCGGCTGGTACGGGCTGTGCGGCCGGTCCTGGGCGCCCTGCTGAGGCGGCTCCTGAGCCTCCTGAGCCTCCTCGCGCGGCGGCTCCTGGGACGGCACCGGCGCGGGTGGAGGCGGCGCCGGCGCGGCCGGAGCCTGCGGCGGCCGCAGCTCGTAGCTGGTGGGCTCGTTCGCCCGTCCCCCGTCGTTCGTCATGGCTCCATCATTACCTGCTCGGACACGCGGCCCGCCACCGGCCCCGGGGCGGCTGTGACCGCTCGTGACAAAGCCGTTGCGGCGCGGTTCAGTTCTGGTCGGCGGACCGGGAGAAAGTGTTAACAGCCGTGTCGAAGTGCTGCTTTCCCTCGGATTTCTCTCCGACCGGCGCGGACACCCATACGTCGTACATCTTGCCCGCATCGTTCCAGGTCAGGTCATAGGTCTGGCGCGAGCCGCCGTCGTCGGCCGAGCCGTTCCAGATGAACGCCCATAGGGCGGCGGGCTGCCCCTTGCGGTCCGTCTCGATGACCTGACCGCCTCGGTAGCCCGGGTAGTCCTGTGGTCCCCTGGCGTCCGCCTCCTGGCTCAGCTGGAGCGGGCCCTTGGGGTCCGGCTCCTGGATGTGGATCCCGATCCGGAACTCCATGCCGGGCGAGTTGTAGTAGACGCGCGGGGGCTTGAAGTCGCGGGAGTACCCCTTGGGTACGGCGATCGTGAAGCCGGCCGGGTCGTCCACCAGCTCATAGCCGTCCGGGACGGCCGCCTTCGAGGGCGTCGGCGGCGCCTTCGAAGGCTTCTTGCCGGGGTCCGTCGTGGCGGTGGCCGTGGCCTTGTCCCCGCCTCGGCCCTCGTTCGCGCCGTCGTCGTCCCCCCGGTCGAGCGCCAGCACCGCGACCCCGGCGCCGAGGCCGGCCAGCGCGACCACCGCGACGGCCGCCATCAGCGCCGTACGGCCGCGGGGGCCCCGGCCGCGCGGGGCGGGCGCGACGGGGGTGGGGGCCTCCGGAGCCGCCGGAGCCGCCGCCGGGGTGGCGCCCGCGGCCGCTCCGGAGGCCCCGTACCCGGCAGCCCCGTACCCCTCAGCCCCGTCGTACCCGGGCGCATGGCCAGGCGCATGGCCGGGCGCACGGCCGGTCGACACCGGCACGGCGGGCTGCGTCGGCGTGTACTCCAGGGGGATCTCGGGGGTGTCCCCCGGCGCCAGGCACATCCGCAGCATCCGCGCCGCCGCGTCCCCGGTCAGCCGCACGTCGGGGTCGCGCTGCAACAGACCCTCGATGACGGGGGCAAGGGCCCCGGCGGCCTCGGGCGCCCGTATCTCGTCGAACACGACCGCGTGCAGCACACCGCCCAACGAGTCACGGCGGAACGGGGACTCGCCGCTGACCAGCGTGCACAGCAGCACACCCAACGACCAGAGGTCCGACTCCGGGCCGGTGCGGCGCCCCGACATCCGCTCCGGCGCGGTGTATTCGGGCGAGCCCACGAACGTCCCGGTCTCGGTGATCGTCGTGCTCCCGGTCACCTGCGCGATCCCGAAGTCCGTCAGCACCACCCGCCGGGTGCCCGCCTCCACCAGCACATTGGCGGGCTTGATGTCCCGGTGCAGCACCCCGCGCGCATGCGCCACCCGCAACGCGTCCACCAGCGCCACCCCGACCCGCGCCGCCTCACGCGGCCCGACCGCCCCCTCGGCGGCCAGCTGGTCGGCGAG
>NZ_MUNE01000563.1 GCF_002154605.1 Streptomyces milbemycinicus
CCCCGGCGCCCCCGTGGCCGGTGCTCCGACCGCCGAGGCGTATGCGCGAGCCGACGAGGCGCTGCGTCACCTGGTGCGCAATGCGCGCCGGCAGCGCGAGGAGCGCGAGCGGGTCCCGCGCCAGCCGCGCGCCGAGGAGCGCANNGACCGGCTGGTTGAGGACCGACCAGTTGAGGACCGACCAGTTGAGGACCGGCTGGTTGAGGACCGACCAGTTGAGGACCGGCTGGTTGAGGAAGACCAGTCGGGCGAGGTTCAGCCAGGCGAGGACCAGGCCGCTGCCGCCGCGCCCGGCGCCGGGGAGCCCCGGCCCCACGCCCGTACGGCCGCCTCCGCGGTGGTGCCGTACGCCGCGGCGCGCCGGGCCGCCTCGCGCGCGGAGGGCGGCTTCGACTACTTCGGTACGCAGAAGCAGCAGCCCAAGATGCGGGAGCCGGAGCCCGTCGAGCCCGCCGCCGACTCGCTCGTGCCGACCGACCCAGTTGGGTCTGCCGAGCCCGTCGAGTCTGCCGAGCCCGCCGAGCCCGCCGAGCCCGCCGAGTTGGCCGAGTCCGCCGAGTCCGCCGAGCGCCCGGAGGCGTCGGACGAGGACCTTGCCGATGTGATCGGCGCGGAGACGCTTGCGGAGGAGGCCGGGAAGGGCGCCGTGGGCGAGGTCATCGATCTGACCGAGCACGACGAGGCCGAGCACATCGAGATGCCCAAGCTGCGCAGCGCGATCTCGTAGGGCCGCCGTAACGGCCCGTCGGCTCCTCGTACCGTTATTTGTCGATTATTTGTCGATGTCGCCGACGACGAAGAAGAGCGAGCCGAGAATGGCCACCATGTCGGCGACCAGCGTGCCAGGCAGCAGCTCGGTCAGCGCCTGGATGTTGTTGTACGACGCCGACCGCAGCTTCAGCCGGTACGGCGTCTTCTCGCCCTTCGAGACGAGGTAGTAGCCGTTGAGGCCGAGCGGGTTCTCGGTCCAGGCGTAGGTGTGGCCCTCGGGCGCCTTGAGGACCTTGGGCAGCCGCTGGTTGATCGGGCCCGGCGGCAGCTCCGCGATCCGGTCCAGGCAGGCGTCCGCGAGGTCCAGGGAGTTGTGGGTCTGCTCCAGCAGGCATTCGAAGCGGGCCAGGCAGTCGCCCTCCTCGCGGACGACGACCTTCAGGGTGTCCCGCAGCTCCCCGTACGCCAGATACGGCTCGTCGCGCCGCAGGTCGAAGTCGACGCCCGAGGCGCGGGCGATGGGGCCGCTGACCCCGTAGGCGTGCACCGTCTCGCGCGCCAGCGCGCCCACCCCGCGGGTGCGCCCCCGGAAGATCTCGTTGCCGAGCACCAGCTGGTCGTACACGTCCATGCGCGAGCGGACCTCGGCCACCGCCTGGCGGGCCCGGCCGAGCCAGCCCGCCGGAAGGTCCTCCTTGAGGCCGCCCACCCGGTTGAACATGTAGTGCATCCGGCCGCCGGAGACCTCCTCCATGACGTGCTGGAGATCTTCGCGCTCGCGGAACGCATAGAAGATCGGCGTGATGCCGCCCAGCTCCAGGGGATAGGACCCCAGGAACATCAGGTGGTTGAGCACCCGGTTCAGCTCGGCCAGCAGGGTGCGGGTCCATACGGCGCGCTCGGGCACCTCCATGCCCAGCATCCGCTCGACGGCGAGGACGACCCCCAGCTCGTTGGAGAAGGCGGAGAGCCAGTCGTGGCGGTTGGCGAGCATGATGATCTGGCGGTAGTCCCGCGCCTCGAACAGCTTCTCCGCGCCGCGGTGCATATACCCGATCACCGGCTCGGCGCTCTGGATCCGCTCCCCGTCCAGGACGAGGCGCAGCCGCAGCACGCCGTGGGTGGACGGGTGCTGCGGGCCGATGTTGAGCACCATGTCCGTGCTCTCGGCGGCACCGCCGATGCCGACTGTCGTCTCCGTCATGAGCCCAGTCTCTCAGCTGCGCTGTTTCATGGGCCTGGCTGCTCGGATGTTGCAGCCTCCGTCATGAGCCCAGTCTCTCAGCCGCGCTGTTTCATGGGCCCGGCCGCTCGGATGTAGCAGCCTCCGTCATGAGCCCAGTCTCTCAGCTGCCGTTTCTCCGCCCGGCCGCCCCGGCCCCAGCAGCCCGCCGCACACCGCGACCGTCGGCTGAAGCAGCCAGGTGAAGCCCCCGAGCCCCGCCGGGTCCAGCAGCTCCGCCGCCTCGCCCGCCGCGCTCAGCGCGCGTACGTACGCCGCGGGGTCGTCGGTGGCCAGCGCCAGCGGCGGCCGCCGCCCCTCGACGCCGAGAGCGCGCAGCGCGTCGCGCTGGGGGAGGGTGACGGGGAGGAGCGAGGGATCCGCGCGCGAGTGATCCGCGGGCCTGTGATCCGCGGGCCTGTGATCCGCGGGCCTGTGATCCTCGGGTGTGGGATCCGCCATCCCCCGCAGGGCCGCCTCGCCCGCCGCCGCGCACGCGTCGAGCGCCACATGGGCGGTCAGATCACAGGAACCGTCCGGTACGGGCCGCACCTCACGCCCCTCGCGGAAGCCGGTCAGCGTCCCGAACAGGGGCCGCGCCCCGCGTTCGTGCGCGTAGTCCACGGCGACCGCGAGCCCCGACCGCAGGGCGCGTACCGCCTCCGCCCACGCCTCGTCCCGCGGCCGGCCGATCTCCGCCCGCAGCCCCGGTTCGTCCCGCGCCGACGGCCACCAGCGCGCCAGCCAGTCCGCGTCCGCGCCGCCCACCTGCTCGCCCAGCCGTTCGGCGCCGTCCTCGGTGGCGACCAGGACCCGGCGCCAGGCGCCGTCCGCGTCGGCCTCCGCCACATCGACGGGGACGTTGTCGAGCCATTCGTTGGCGAAGAGGAGTCCGTCGAGGCCGTCGCGCGGGAGCTCGCCGAGGTCCCCGAGCCAGGTGATCCGGGGGTCGAGGCCGGGTGGGCGCGGCGCCCGCTCCACGGCGTACGGGCGCAACCGCTCAGCCAGCCCGGAGCCCCGCCGCGCAGCCATCCCCGCCGCGCACGCCAGCACGCCCGTCAGCAACTCGCCCCGCCCCGCGCCCATGTCCACCATGGCCAGCTCGGCCGGGTGGCCCAGCGCCCGGTCCACCCGCGCCAGCAGTTCGGCGACCGCCGCCGCGTACCGGGGCGAAGCATGCACCGATGTACGGAAATGCCCGGCCGGTCCTTCCGTACGCCGAAAGAAACCTTCCGGTCCGTAGAGGGCGTGTTCGGCGGCGTCACGCCACCCCAGCCATTCCCGTGTCTCGCTCGCCACACGCCTACGCTAAGCGGAGCCGTATCCACCTTGGGTCGTAGGGCGGCGGCTCACGGATCGCCCGTCCGGCTGACCCCCGGACGTATCCACCATGCCTACGCTGGGTGACGTGCAGCGCCTCTACGACTTCCTCCGCAGGCACCCGACAGGGGTGGACAGCTTCTGGGCCGTCATCCTCTTCGGTTTCTCGCTCCTGTGGATGGTCAAGGCGCCCATGCACACGGTGCCGCGCGCCGCGGCCGTGCCGGTCGTCCTCGCGCTGTGCGCCGCCGTCGCGCTGCGCCGTCGTGCGCCCGAGAAGATGCTGATCCTCGCCACGGTGTGCGGGGTGGTCCAGGTCGTGCTGAACGTCGAGCAGAACCCCGCCGACTTCGCGATGCTGGTCGTCGTCTACACCGTGGCGGCCGAGGGGAAGCGCTGGGCGTCCCGCTTCGCGCTCGTCGCGGCCCTGGTCGCGCCGATCGTCGCCACCCTCCGCTGGCCCGGCCCGGATCACCCGGAGGCGGAGCAACGAACGTGGTGGGGCGCCGCCATCGCCACGGTCTTCATCACCATCCCGTTCGTCCTGGCCTGGGTGCTCGGCGACTCCATCCGCACCCGCCGCGCCTACTACGCCCAGCTGGAGGAGCGCGCCGCGCGCCTGGAGAAGGAGCGCGAGGCGCAGGCCAAGGTGGCGGTGGCCGCCGAGCGGGCGCGGATCGCGCGCGAGCTGCACGACGTCGTGGCGCACAACGTGTCGGTGATGGTGGTCCAGGCCGACGGCGCCGCGTACGTCATGGACGCCGCCCCCGACCAGGCCCGGCAGGCCCTGGAGACGATCTCCGGCACCGGCCGTCAGGCGCTCGCCGAGATGCGGCGGCTGCTGGGCGTGTTGCGCTCGGGGGCGCCCAGCGACGACAGCGACTACGTCCCGCAGCCGGACGTGGAGCAGATAGACGACCTGGTGGAGCAGGTGCGCGGCGCCGGGCTGCCGGTGGACTTCAAGATCGTGGGCAGTCCGCGCCCGCTGCCCAGCGGCGTCGAGCTGACCGCCTACCGCATCGTGCAGGAAGCGCTTACCAACACCCGTAAGCACGGCGGCCCGGACGTCGGTGCCAGCGTGCGCCTGACCTACTTCGACGACGGGCTCGGCCTCCTCGTCGAGGACGACGGGCGGGGCGCGCGGCAGGAGATGTACGAGGACGGCGGCGCGGACGGCCAGGGGCACGGCCTGATCGGGATGCGGGAGCGCGTCGGCATGGTGGGGGGCACCCTCGACGCGGGCCCACGGCCCGGCGGCGGCTTCCGCATCAGCGCGCTGCTGCCGCTCAGCCGGCCGGCCGAGCGGCCCCGCTGATCGGCCGTGCTGATCGGCCCCACTGATCGGCCGTGCGGCCGATCGCTGCCGATCAGTGCCGATCAGTGCCGATCGGTAGTGTCACCACGCACACCATGACCCGCTCACTGAGAAAACGCTCTCTGAAGCGCTGAGGGAAGGGACCCGACCGGATGCCGATCCGCGTCATGCTCGTCGACGACCAAGTGCTGCTGCGCACCGGCTTCCGGATGGTGCTCGCGGCCCAGCCGGACATGGAGGTCGTCGCCGAGGCGGGCGACGGCGCGGAGGCCCTGGAGGTGCTGCGCACCGTCGAGGTGGACGTCGTCCTCATGGACGTCCGGATGCCCAGGCTCGACGGGGTGGAGGCGACCCGCCGCATCTGCGCGCAGGAGGGCGCGCCCAAGGTGCTCATCCTGACCACCTTCGACCTCGACGAGTACGCGTTCTCGGCGCTCAAGGCCGGAGCGGGCGGCTTCATGCTCAAGGACGTGCCGCCCGGCGAACTGCTCGCCGCCATCCGCGCCGTGCACAGCGGCGACGCGGTCGTCGCCCCCAGCACCACCCGCCGGCTGCTGGACCGCTTCGCGCCGATGCTGCCGGGCGCGGCCGGCGGCACCGGGCCCGGCGGATCGGCCCGCCCCGAGCTGGAGCGGCTGACCGACCGCGAGCGCGAGGTCATGCTGCTGGTCGCGCAGGGGCTGTCGAACGGCGAGATAGCGGCGCGCCTGGTGCTCTCCGAGGCGACCGTGAAGACCCATGTGGGCCGCATCCTCACCAAGCTGGAGCTGCGCGACCGGGTGCAGGTGGTGGTGATGGCGTACGAGTCGGGGCTGGTACGCGCCCAGGGCCCGGGCGGCGGCTCCCGGCTCTAGCCTCGTTCCCTGCCCTGCCCTGCGCTGTCCCGCCCTGCCCTGCCCTGCGCTGTCCCGCCCTGCCCTGCTACCGCAGAACGTTCGCCGGCTATCTCAGAACGCTCTCCAGGAAGTCGCTGCCCAGCCGCGCCACCGCCGTCAGCTCCAGCTGATGCAGCACATACCGGCCGCGGCGGCGGGTGGTCAGCAGCCCCGCCTTCTTCATGACGGCGATGTGGCGGGAGACCTCCGGCGGGGTGATGCCGCACCACTCGGCCAGCTCGCCGGTGGTGTGCGGGCCTCGGGCGAGGCTGAGGCACATGCGCATCCGCATCGGGTGGGCCAGCGCGTCCATCCGGCGCTGGACCAGCTCCAGCGCGGCGGGCGGCGGCAGCTCCGGGGCCGCGACCGGGTACTGGATCACCGGGCGCCAGCCGGGCGCGTACACCACGAGCAGATGCGGCCAGCCGAAGGCGGTCGGGACGAAGGTGAGCCCCTGGCCGACCGCCGTCGTCTCGCCCCCGGCGAGCTTGTCCACGTGGATGCGCCGCTGACCGTCTTCGCCCGGCACGACGGACAACGCGGCCGACGTCGCCGCCAGCGCCTCCTCCAGTCCCTTGCGCCGCAGCAGCTCCCCCTTGTGGCGGGCGTCGGCCGCCAGCTGGCCCCGCACCCGGTGCCAGGTGTCCGCGAAGAACGCCTGGTCGCAGTCCTCCAGCAGACGGCGCAGCCAGACCCGCAGCCCGTCCGGGTCCTCCAGCATCCGGTCGACGAACGCGGCCTGCTTCGGCCCGCGGGCCGCCGCCAGCTCTCGCACCCGCGCCCGCTCGCCCGCGTCTACCAGCGGCGACGGCGAGGGAAGTGCGTACGAGGTGGGGGAGCAGGCGATCTCGAAGGCGGCCGCCACGAACGTCTCGTCGTCGATCCGGTCCAGCGCGTCCAGCTCCTCCGCGAGCGTCGCCCCGGGCTCGGCGGGCAGCAGCAGGTCGGAGCGGGAGGAGCGCCACAGAAAGTCCGCCTCGTGGAGCCGGTCGGCGAGGTCGGGCTTGAGGCCCGCGGCCGTGGCGGTGGCCCAGCCGTGCAGCCCCGGGTGGTGGCCGGGCTCGGACAGCACATGCAGCGCGGCGCCCAGCTCGGCGAGCGGGGAGGGGCTGAAGACCATGCGCTCGGGCGGCAGCCCGGTGATATCGATGACGCTGACCATGGCTCCTATGGTGCGGTCCGCGACGACGGCCTTCGACGTCATTTGACGGCGATCGTCAATCGAGACGACCGGCGGCCGGGGGCGGGCGCAGCCTCGTGTCATGAGCCTCACCGAGCAGTACGTACTGGACCTGTACCGCGCCGCCCAGCGCGGCGAACCCGCCCCGCCCGCGCCCCGCCCCGGCGACTGGCGCACCATCCGCGAGCTGAGCCGGTACCGCGACTTCTGCGCGGTGGTCGAGGAGCGCCCGGCGCGCGGGGCGGCCCGGCGGACCGTACGCGCCCGGCAGGTCGTACGCGCCCGGCTGGCCGCCCTCTTCGCCCGGCGCCGGGCGACGGGCGCGGCAGCGGCCGGCTCAGCCGACCGCCCTCTCGCCCTCCGGAAGCCGCTTCAGGAAAGCGGTGACGGCGGCTGCGACATCGTCCGCCGTCCACTCCAGTGCGGATGAGGCGACCGTCACCTCGGTCATGGCCAGGCCAGGCGGACCCGACTCCCACCACCGGCCGAACAGCGTCGTCCGCGTCTCCTCCGCCAGCCGCAGCCCCGCCTCGTCCAGGTCAGCCGCCGGATACGGCAGCCACACCTGGAACCGGTGGGTGTGCGGCCGGCGCGGATGCACCCGGAACCAGGCCACCCCGGCGGCCGTGAACGCCTCGTCCAGCGCCCGCGCCACGACCTGGGCGTGCGCCACATACGACGGCAGCCGGGGCAGCTCGCGGTCCAGACCGGCCAGCGCGGCCAGCGCCGCGGGCCACTGCTGGAACACCTGCCCGCCGTACCGGTGCCGCCACGCCTTCGCCTCCGCCACCAGCGCCTCGGGCCCGGCCAGCGCGGCCCCCGAGATGCCGCCCAGCGACTTGTAGAACGACACGTACACCGAGTCCGCGAGGGCGGCGATCTCCGACAGCTCGCGCCCGAAGTGCGCGGTGCACTCCCACAGCCTCGCCCCGTCGAAGTGGACCACCGCCTCCCGCTCCCGCGCGGCTTCCACCACGGCGGTCAGCTCGTCCCAGGTGGGCAGCGCGAAGCCCGCGTCGCGCAGCGGAAGCTCCAGGGCGAGCGTCCCGAAGGGCTCGTCCAGCTCCCGGACCTCGTCGGCCGTGGGCTGCCGCGGTTCACTCGTCGGCCGCACCGCGCGCAGCCCGCTCACCGTCAGATAGGCGTCGCGCTCATGCACCTCCAGATGCGAGAGCGGATGCACGGCCACGGCCGGATTGCCGGTGCGCCCCGCCCAGCAGCGCAGCGCGATCTGCTGGGCCATGGTGCCGGTGGGGAAGAAGGCCGCGGCCTCCATGCCGAGCAGTTCGGCGACCCGCCGCTCCAGCTCCTCGACGACCCCGTCCCCGTAGAAGTCCACCCAGTCGTCCAGGTCGTACGACCCGGCCGCGTCGGCCGTCAGCCGGGCCAGCCGCTCGCGGATCCTCTCACCGACGGCGAGGTCGGCCAGCTTCCGCGTCGAGCCGCGCCACGCCGCGAGCCTGCGGGCCCGCAGGTCCGGTTGCCCCGGCTGTTCCGGCTGTTCCGGTCCCCCCGGCTGTTCCGGTTCGCCCGGCTGTTCCGTTCCGTCTGCCATGGGCCGAGCATGTCGTACCGGCGCTCGGGCGGGCCACAGGGTTTTCCACAGCCCTGGGGACAGGGCCGGAGCATCTGGAAGCACTCGCGTAGCATGGCGGGGAATCGTCCGGTACCCCCTGAGGACTGGAACGGAAGGCCGTCGTCGAGTGAACGCACATCCACTTCCCGAGCCGCAGGACCGCCCTGCCCGGCTCACCGTCGGGGTCGTCGGCGCCGGTCGCGTCGGCCCTGCCCTCGCCGCCTCGCTGCGGCTCGCAGGGCACCGCCCCGTCGCCGCGTCCGGCGTCTCCGACGCGTCCGTGCGCCGGGCCGCCGCGCTGCTCCCCGAGGTCCCGATCGTCCCGCCCGCCGAGGTGCTGGCGCGGGCCGAGCTGGTCCTGCTGACCGTCCCCGACGACGCGCTGCCCGACCTGGTCAGCGGCCTCGCCGAGACCGGTGCGGTGCGCCCCGGGCAGCTGCTTGTGCACACCTCCGGGCGGTACGGCACATCCGTGCTGGATCCCGCCCTGCGCGCCGGGGCGCTGCCGCTCGCGCTGCACCCCGTCATGACCTTCACCGGCACCCCCGTCGACGTTCAGCGGCTCGCGGGCTGCTCGTTCGGCGTCACCGCGCCCGAAGAGCTGCGGATGGCGGCCGAGGCGCTGGTCATCGAGATGGGCGGCGAGCCCGAGTGGATCGCCGAGGAGGCCCGGCCGCTCTACCACGCCGCCCTCGCCATCGGCTCCAACCACCTGGTCACCCTGGTCGCCCAGGCCATGGACCTGTTGCGCGCCGCCGGGGTCGGCACCCCCGACCGGATGCTCGGCCCGCTGCTGGGCGCCGCCTTGGACAACGCGCTGCGCAGCGGCGACGCCGCGCTGACCGGCCCGGTCGCGCGCGGCGACGCCGGCACCGTCGCCGCCCATGTCGCCGAGCTGCACCGCCACGCGCCCCAGGCCGTCCCCGGCTACCTCGCGATGGCCCGTTCGACCGCGGACCGCGCGCTCGCCGCCGGGCTGCTCAAGCCCGAGCTCGCTGAGGACCTGCTTGGCGTCCTCTCGGACGTCTCCGACGTCCCCGACCTGGGGGGAGGGGCGGGAGCATGAGCCCGAAGCTGTGGCGCAAGGCCGTCCCCGGCGAGCCGGACGTGGAGCTGTTCACCAGCCGAGCCGACTTCGACGCCGCCCTGGCACAGTTCGCCACCCCGGGGCGGGTCGCCGTCGTCATGACCATGGGCGCGCTCCACGAAGGACACGCCTCCCTCATACGCGCGGCCCGCGCCCGGGTCGGAGCCAAGGGCGTGGTGACGGTCACCGTCTTCGTCAACCCCCTGCAGTTCGGCGCGGGCGAGGACCTGGACCGCTATCCGCGCACGCTCGACGCCGACCTCGAGGTCGCGGCCGCCGCGGGCGCGGACATCGTCTTCGCCCCGCCGGTCGAGGAGGTGTACCGGGGCGGCGAGCCGCGGGTGCGGATGACCGCCGGTGACATGGGGGAGCGGTACGAGGGCGCCTCGCGGCCGGGGCACTTCGACGGGGTGCTCACCGTCGTGGCCAAGCTGCTCCACCTCACCCGCCCGGACGTCGCCTTCTTCGGCGAGAAGGACGCCCAGCAGCTGGCCGTGATCCGCCGCATGGTGCTCGATCTGGACTTCCCCGTCGAGATCGTCGGCGCTCCGACGGTCAGGGAGATCGACGGCCTCGCGCTCTCCAGCCGTAACCGCTACCTGTCGCCGCAGGAGCGGACGACCGCCCTGGCCCTGTCCCGCGCGCTGTTCGCGGGCCGCGACGCGGGGCGGGACGCGGGGCGGGACGCGGCGGCGGTCCGGTCCGCCGCGCGCGCGGTGCTCGACGAGGCGGCCTCCCTCCAGCCACCCCTCGACCTCGACTATCTGGCGCTCGTCGACCCCTTGGACTTCACCGAGGTCCCCGACGACCACACCGGCGAGGCCGTCCTCGCCGT
>NZ_MUNE01000564.1:0-453 GCF_002154605.1 Streptomyces milbemycinicus
GGCGTGGAATTTCGGTTGGCGAGGGTGAACTGCCGCGGTGGACCGAAGTGGGCCTCGAACGGGTTGGTCCAGGGGGCGTAACCGCAGTTGAGGGCTCACCGCCGCTCGTGCGGAGAACACTGGCGGGCACGGGGAACCCGGACTCGGCCCGGGCGGCGCCCACGGCCCGCGAGGGGCGCAGGGGCATAGGGGCGGGCGGTGGCGGTGGCCGTTTGCCTCGGGGCGCGCGGCGCCCGCCTTTGCGCGCCACGGCTGCGGCTGTGAACGGGGCTGGGCGCCCTGGTGCCGGACACCCGGCAGCCCTCGTGGGCGGGGCCGCTCGGGGGCGTCACTGCGGCATGCGGCGCAGGTGGTCGGAGGCGGACTGCCCGATGCTTGCAGCCCGTTGTTTCACCTTCGGATCCGATCCCGCCTTCTGCTGCTCGCCGGACATGCGCTCCGTATGGGTGAGGT
>NZ_MUNE01000564.1:484-726 GCF_002154605.1 Streptomyces milbemycinicus
CCTCGGCGGCCTCCAGCGCGCGCAGTTCCGTGGCGTTGACCATGCCGGGCATGTCGTGGCCCTCATGAGGGTTGGTGTCGGGGACGCCGGTCGCGGTGAGCAGTTTGCGCAGGGCGGTGAGGTCGGCGCGATGGCTCTTTGCCACTTTCGCCGCCCACTGCTTCAGCTCAGGGCCGGCGCCGGAGCCGGGCGCGAGTTCCAGGATGTGCAGGGCCTGTTCGTCCATGGCCAGCTGCAGCTGG
>NZ_MUNE01000565.1 GCF_002154605.1 Streptomyces milbemycinicus
GCCGAACTGCATCTCGAAGCCGTCGGCGGTTCTGCGGTAGGGGAGGGCCATCACACCCGCGTTGTTGATCAGCAGGTCGAGCCGGTCGCCCTTGTGCTCGGCCGCGAAGGCCCGTACGGACTTCAGGTCCGCCAGGTCCAGCGGCGCGACCCGCACATCCGCGCCCGGGGCCTGGGCCCGCATCCGCTCCGCGGCCTCCGTGCCGCGGGCCTCGCTGCGGCAGGCCAGCACCACCTGGGCGCCGTGGCGGGCGAGCTCGCGGGCGGTGATGTAGCCGATGCCGCTGTTGGCGCCGGTCACCACGGCGGTGCGGCCGATCTGGTCGGGGATGTCGTTCGCGGTCCAGCCCTTCATCTCGCACTCCTTCGCGGTCTGTCGCCGTCTGTACTACCAACCGGTAGCCATCGCCTCCGGCGACAGCCTAAGCGCGAGGCCGCGAAGGTGCGAGGCGTGCGGGGCGTAGGCGGACTGAGGGACGGTCGTCTACCGGTCGGCTGCGGCCCACGACCGGGGGGTATCGCTCTCGGGCAGGGTCACGGCGACCAACTGGATAAGGCTGTCGGCGGTTGCCGCGATCGTCTCGTTGACGTCCCGGGGCTCCCAGCCGAGCATGGAGCGGGCTTTATCGTTGCTGATGACGGGGATCCGGCCCTGCAGTGCCGCGGCGTCCCGCAGGGCTGGCTCGGTCTTCGCGGCCTCGCGTACCTGCTCGATCGTCAGTTCCCCGGCTGCCCTCCTCTCGGCCAGGACGGGGAGGTGCTTGCGCAGGATCCTCGCCACGCCGAAACCGTGGCGGCCGATAGATCCAGGTAACGGCGCATCCCGCTGACCGTCACTCCCGCCGAACGCAGGCAGGAGAGCGCCTCGACACGGGCCACGGTCGCCGGCTTGTACCGGCGCCGACCTGTTGGCCTTCTTCGCCGTCATGGCCGAGCCCGAACGCGACTACATCCGCGACAAGACCCTCGAAGGACAGGAGACCGCCCGCACGAAGGGCAAGGCGATCGGCGGCACCAAGGTCTCCGACGAGGACATGCTCGCCACTCCACGCCGACTGCGCGACGAGTTGGCTGAAGCTCCGGCCGGGGGCGGGGTCGACAGTCGTTCCTCACCGAGCCGTGCGGGATCCTCGATGAACACGCTCGTGATCATCTTGGCCGGGGCCAGGGCCGGGGCGCCGGGCACATGGGTTTTCGCGGTGTCCGGCGGTCTCACTCCTCGAAGTCGGTGAACCCGTAAGGGACATAGCCTTGCTCGATGAACCGGTCCTCCAGTTCGTCCTCATCGAAGTCGTCCTCGTCGAAGTCCTCGTCATCCTCATAGCCTTCGTCATCGCCCTCGCTGGAGGGATGGTCGACGAGCTTCACATAGTCGCCGTCCACGGCGATCTCACCGTCCAGCGGGGGGACCTCGACGCTCGCCCAATCGACGGTGACCTCGATCGCGTCGTCGAGTTCTCGGGAGAACATTCCGTCGGAGAGCGCCGTCTCCACCTTGTACGGGTCATCCGCGCCGACTTCGTGGCCGGTTGGCTTGCCCGATTCAAGGAAGGTGATGTCCGGATATCCATCGACTGAGCCCGGATCCACCGGCTTGATGCCGGTGGATGGTTCACCCAGAAACGAAGAAGTGCCTTGCGAACTGCGATGATGGGGTTTGTCTAGGACCACATCAGGCACGATCGACAAGGCACTTCCGAGATGCAATCTTCCCATGCCGCGGCGGCGGTCTCATCCGCGTTCGATGATCCGAACCTGATCCCGTACGGCGGGCTGGAGCGGGTGGTGCGGCTGGCCGAGCGGTGCGGTCTGCCCGCGCTGGTCGGGGAGACGGACCCTAGTACGGCTGAAGGGGTTGGACTATCCGTTGTGTGCTTCGAGCTCGGTCGCCAGCGTCTGTTGGGTGGCCGCCCACGACGCCAAGAGCGCCAAATTGTCAGCGGTCGGTGTGCCCGCGGGTGCGGTGTAGATGTTGAGGTGCAGGCCGGGTTCGGCGGGCAGTTCCAGGGATTCGACGTCCAAGTCGAGCTGGCCCACGATCGGATGGTGCATACGCTTGCGGCCGGACCGGTGCAGCCGCACGTCCTGAGATGCCCACCGCTGCCGAAATAGCTCACTGCACGTTGACAGTTCGCCGACTAGGGCGATCAGTTCCTCGTCGTGCGGATTGCGGCCGGCTGCCATGCGCAGCTTCGCGGCCGCGTCACCGGCAACCTGGTCGTAGTCGACAAAGAAATCTCTGGCCGTCGCGGGGTTCAGATAGACGAACCGCGCTGTGTTCGCGGGCCGTCGCGGGTCAGCCAGCACCGGTGAATACAGCGCGCGAGCGAGTTGATTCATGGCGAGCACGTCATAACGGCCGTTACCGATCCAGGCCGGCGCATCGGAGATCGCGTCGAGCACCTGCTGCAGCGTCGAGCGCACCGCCACGGCAGGCCTGCGCCGGCGTGGGCTGCGGGGCGCCCTCGATTGGCGCGCGAGGTGGAACAGGTGATCGCGCTCGGCTTCGTCGAGCTGCAAGGCAGAGGCCAACGCTTCGAGCACGCCGTCGGAGGCACCGGCGAGGCTGCCGCGCTCCATGCGCACGTAGTAGTCGACCGATACCCCCGCCAGTAGCGCGACCTCCTCGCGGCGCAGACCTTTGACCCGGCGGTTGCCGCCGTAAGCGGGCAGGCCCGCCTGCTCGGGTGCGATGCGGGCGCGACGTGAGCTGAGAAACTCCCGGATCTCGGTGCGTAGATCCATCGCGGTTATTTCCTCACCGTAAGCCCGTCCCGCAGTCTAATGGATACCCGATGCGGTCGTTGCGGTACCGCCGTCCACCGGGATGATGGCGCCCGTGAGGTAGGACCCAGCCCGGCTGGCGAGAAACACGGCGGCACCCGCCATGTCGTCGTCGCGGCCGAGCCGGCGCAGAGGGGCCGACGCCGCGATCGTGTCGCCGATGGCATCGAGCGTGGCCTCCATCATCTGCGACGGGAACACTCCCGGTGCTACCGCGTTCACCGTGACGTGCTGTGGGCCCAGCTCCCTGGCAAGTACCCTGGTGAGTTGATGGAGTGCCGCTTTGCTGCTGGCGTACGAGTAGTTGGGCGACGGGGCGACGTGGATGGCGGCGATGCTGCCGATGTTGATGATCCGTGCGGGATCATCGGCGGTGCCCGCCTTACGAAGTGCCGGGAGCAGTGCCTGCACCAGCCAGAACGGCGACTTGAGGTTGAGGTCGAGCACTGCATCCCAGGCCTCGTCCGGGAACGTCGCCAGCGGCTCGCGCCGCATCGCTCCCGCGTTGTTGACAAGGATGTCCAGGCGTTCCGAGTCGGCCTGGACAAGATCAGCGAGGCGCTGACACTCGTCGTGCCTGGACAGGTCGGCGGGGATTGCTCGCACGTCGCCGAATTCGGACAGTAGACGCTGTGCCTCCGCGCACGTGTCTGCGTTGCGTGAGCTGATGACGACGCGGGCGCCCGCCTGGAGAAGGCCGCGCGCTATCATCATCCCAATGCCTCTGGTGCCGCCAGTGACAAGGGCGTACTTTCCCCTCAGGTCGAAAAGTTCTGTGTGAGTGGTGAGCTGGTTCTCCGCCATTGGTCTAACGTCCCTTCTGTCGTAAAAGAATGCGCCGACACGGTCGCGTATTCGGGGCAGCTGAATTGAATGATGATGGTAAAGCTGCAGTGTGTTTCCATGGAGTGTTGTCGGCGCTTTCGACTCAACCAGGTTGACAGGCGTTTGGAACGTCGGGGAGACCCTGGTGATACAGGTACTGCCAGAACCCCCCTTCCCTGGTGCGCTGAGTCCGGATCACCCCGGCTTGATGCCCGTGGATGGTTCACCCAGAAACGAAGAAGTGCCTTGCGAACTGCGATGATGGGGTTTGTCTAGGACCACATCAGGCACGATCGACAAGGCACTTCCGAGAGGCAAAGTTCCCATGCCGCAGCGGCGGTCTCATCCGCGTTCGATGACCCGAACCTGATCGCGTACGGCGGACTGGAGCCGGTGGTGCGGCTGGCCGAGCGGTGCGGTCTGCCCAAGCTGGCCGGCGAGCACGTCCAGCTGCCCGCCTCGAAGGACGGCACCGGCGCCTTCCCAGCGGCGAAACTGATGTCGCTGGTGGGCGGCATGGCCGCGGGCGCCGACAGCATCGACGACATGGACCGGCTGCGGCACGGCGCGATGGGCCGCCTGTTCTCCGGAGTGCGGGCCCCGTCCACGCTGAGGTCGTTCCTGCGCTCCTTCACCCACGGGCATGTGAAGCAACTGCACGCCGTGGCCCGCCGGTTCCTGCACGAACTGGCCCGTCACACCCCGCTGCTGCCCGGCGCGGACCAGGCCGCCTACGTGGACATCGACGACACCATCCGCCGCACCCACGGCTACGCCAAACAAGGCGCCGGATACGGATACAGCAAGGTCAAGGGCCTGAATGCACTGCTCGGCGTCGTCTCCACACCCCTGTCCGCCCCCGTGATCGCCGCCACCAGGCTGCGCAAGGGACCCTCGAACTCCGCGCGCGGGGCGGCAGCGTTCGTCGCTGAGACCATCCGCACCGCACGCGCCTGCGGCGCCAGCGGCCTGCTGGTGCTGCGGGCGGACTCCGCGTTCTACGGCGCCGACGTCATCAACGCCTGCCGGGCCCTGGGTGCCCGCTTCTCCATCACCATGCGGATGAACGCCTCCGTCAAAGCCACCATCGCCCGCATCGACGAGGACGCCTGGACACCGATCAAATATCCCCAAGCGGTCTGGGACGAGGAGGGCCAGTGCTGGATCTCCGACGCCGAGATAGCCGAGATCCGCTACACCGCTTTCACTTCCAAGCCGAAGAAACAGCAGGTCACCGCCCGACTGATCGCGCGCCGCGTCAAGCGCCTGAGCGCCGGTACCGTCCCCGCCGGGCAGCGCACGCTTTTCGATACCTGGCGCTACCACGCCGCGTTCACCGACTCCCCGCTCGCCTTGAGGGATGCCGAGCGTGATCACCGCCGGCACGCTGTCGTCGAGCAGGTGGTCGCCGATGTCAAGAACAGCGGCTTCGCCCACGCGCCGTCCGGTCATTTCCAGGCCAATGCCGCGTGGCTCGCCCTGGCGGCCCTGGCACACAACCTGCCCCGCGCCGCCGGCGCCCTGGCCTCCGCGTTCCATGCCAGGGCGACCACCGCCACCATCCGTGATCGCCTGATCAACGTGCCCGCCCGCCTGGCCCGCTCCGCCCGCCGCCTCACCCTGCACCTGCCCGAGCGCTGGCCCTGGAGCGAGGACTTCACCCAGCTGTTCAGCACGGTGCATGCACCGCCGGCCCTCTGACGCTCCCTGACCGACCTGCCCGAAAGGGCCCGAGACCTGTGGACAGAGTGGAAGAGCTGGGCAGACCAGCGGCCACCCCATGCCCGAATCCGCAACTCAGCCCCAACACGGCCTGCACGACCCCGAAACGATCAACCGGGAATCAAGCCGGTGGATCCGGGCTGAGACAGTGATGCACGGGTGGAGATCGATCGAGTGGATGCATTCGCCCCGCTCGTACACATTCAATGCCAATTTCGCGCCGTGCCAGCACAGCAAGTAGACATTGCTGCTCTCGGAAAGCTCGGAATCCAGAGCGCGTTTGACCTCATCAAGGCTGCCGACGACGTAGTGGGCATCCTTACGGGCAGCTCCCGGGGACACGCTGAAGACCAACTCGTAGAAGCTCTTGGGCGACATGGCGGCCAGTCTAGGATGGCCGACATGACTGACCCTCGGCTGATCAAGAGCAGCATGATTCCGTCCGAAGGAAATATCGACGACTTCGCTGTGGCCGATGTGAATGGACGGCCATGGGCGGTGTGCGCCAGTCGTAGCGACGTGTGGACGTGGGATCTGATCGGGGGCGAGTGGCTGGAGCGGCCACTGGGCGATTTCGACAACGGGTCGTACGGAATTCCCGTGTACCCGGACTTCGAGCATATAGACGTGACTGTCGTCGATGGGCGGCTGCTGTTCGCCGCGGGCGGGCAGCATCAAGGGCCGGGTCTGTGGGATGTGATGAGCGGCGACTTGCTCAACGCCCCGCCGGAGTTCCGCAGCTGCGTTCACGCCCTGGGCATGACCTCGGCGGACGGGCGCATCACCCTCGTGGCCGGTGCGGCTGCTCCCGAGGTGTGGGTATGGGATCCGTCGGATCCCGAGGTCGAGGCGTGGGGTCCGACGGATGACGAGTACGCGGAGGAGCAGGAGTCGCGGGAGCTTCCCGGTCATTCCGGCGATATGAGTGATCTCGTGGTGGGGCGGCTGCGCGGGCGTCCGGTTGTGGTGTCGGGCGGTGATGGCGAGGTTCTGCTGTCGGATCTGGAGTCCGAAGAGCTGGTCCACAAGTGGTCCGCCGATGGACTGGTCCACGCCGTTGCCCTGTCCGAGGTCGACGGCCGTCCCGTGGTGCTGGCGGTGACCGACTCCGGCGAGCTGCGGAGCTGGGACGCGGTCGGCGGCGAGCCGGTCGGCCGCTTCCTCACGGGTCACACGGAGCGCGTGTCCACCTTGGCCGCCGCTGTGGTCGGAGCCCGTACGCTCGCGGTGACCGGCAGCGACGACGGGACCGCCCGGGTCTGGGACCTCGCCGAGGGGCGGCAGATCGGGGCGCCACTGGCCGGACACGAGGGCGAGATCTGGGCCGTGGCGATCACGCTGATGGACGGCCGCCATGTGGTGCTGACGGCGGGCCGAGGCGGCGTCGTGCGAGTCTGGGACCCAGCGGTCTGACCTCGTGTCGCCAGATCAGCCTTTCAGGTCGTAGAAGTGGATCGGTGGGTTCGGCTTGACCCCGATCCGCGGGTGCACGGGCGCCCCTTCCTGGCACAGCGCATCAGACCGCGACGGGGTCGGGCCGCGACGACGGGGTCGGCTCGCCTCGCCGTTGGACGGCATGGTCCGGTTGCCGGGTGCGGGTATCGTCTCGCGCCTTCGGCGCAGAGCGGCCAACAGCCGGAAGGGGAGGGGTGCCGGAGGTATCGTCGCCGTCCAGCGCAACGGGCCGTCACCGGCCGGCGGGCGGTGGGACGGTGGATGGTCGCCCGAAGCGATGGATGTCGGTCTGGTACGGGCCTCCCTCCACCCCCTCTAAAAAAAGTGCTTGCTCTACATCAAGCGTTTTTCTGAGAGGGGGTGGGGGTCGGTGCGGATCGGCACTCGAACCACACGTCCTTGCCGGTGGGCGTGGGCAGGACGCCCCATTGGTGGGCGGTGCTGCTGAGGATGAACATGCCGCGCCCGCTCTCGGCGCACCAGTCGGGTTCGCGGACGGTGGGGAGCGTGGGCGCCGTGTCGCTGACCGTGGTGCGGATGCCGTCCGGGGTGTTCTGGAGGCGGAGGTGGCACTCGCCGGAGTCGGTGTGCTTGTGGACGTTCGCCAGCACTTCGGTGGCGCAGAGCGCCACGGCGTCGATGAGGTCGTCGCGGCCCCAGAGCCGCAGATGGGCGCCGATGATGCGGCGGATGGGGACCAGTATCTCCGGAGCGGTGTGCAGGTGCTGTTCGTAGCGCTGGGGGACCTCTTCAACTGCCATGGCGGGCACGGCCTTTCGGTGACGGTCGGTGATGCGGTGATAGTGGTCCGTCACGTATCGCTCAGGCAAGTTATTCCTTAGTAGTCACTCGTATGAGTGATGAATGTGCGCAAGGCGCTTGTTCGGAAGTGCGGTCGCGGAGCAGCATGCCGTCATGGCACAGAGCGATATGCCCACCATGCGCAGTCGTCGTCTCGGCGCGGAGCTGCGCCGACTCCGCATCGAGGCGGGCTTGAAGGTCCATGAGGTTGCCGAAGTACTGGAGTGCGGGCAGCCGAAAGTCAGCCAGATCGAGAACGGAAGGCGAGGCATCCGGCCGCTGGATCTGACGGTGCTGCTCAAGCACTACGGGGTCGAGGACGAGCGCCAGTGCGCGAGCCTCAGGCGGCTGGCGAAGGAGATCCACAAAGTCGACTGGTGGAGCAATCAAGGTCCCCTGTTGCGCGACGACTTGCGAGACCTCCTCACCCTTGAGGCGGACTCCGAGCTGGTGCGCACCTACGAGTCCATGCTCATTCCGGGTTTGCTGCAGACCGAGGAGTACATGCGGCAGACGTTCGCGGTGCACCCCTCCGAGCGCGTGGAACTCCTCGTCGAGACACGGATGAGGCGCAGGGAACTGCTCAACGATCAGTCCGGGTTCTGCCTACGCGCCATCATCGACGTACCCGCGCTGCACCGCATCGGCGGATCTCCGGATGTGGTTCTGGAGCAGCTCGAACATCTTCAGCGCGAGGCGAAACGGCCCAACGTGAACATCCAGATCCTGCCGCTTGACGCACCCCTGCCACTGGAACAGTGTCCTCCGTTCACCATCTTCCGCCAGAAGGGCGAACCCCCGGCTGACATCGTCTGGTTGGAGCACATCACCGGTGGTAGCTTGCTCGAACGGCGGCAGGACGTTCTGCCGTACTCGACGGCGTGGGACGAGCTGACGGCCGCCGCACTGCCTCCCACCGCATCTCTGCAGTACATCCACGACCTCACTTAGGAAGCAGACCGTGATACCTGAGCTTGACGGCGCGATGTGGCACAAGAGCAGCTACAGCGGCAGCGCGAACAACTGCGTCGAACGCGGCATCCTCCCCACCGGCCGCCAGGCCGTCCGCGACACCAAGGATCGTGCGCTCGGCGCGCTGCTCTTCAAGGCATCGGCCTGGCAGGCGTTCGTGGATGCCGTCCGGGATGGCGAGCTTGATGGTTAGGCCGTCTAACCTGGCGCGATGACTACTCAGGTGATCGTCCTCAATGGTGGTTCCAGCTCCGGGAAGTCCAGCCTCGCCAGGGGGCTGCAGGCGGTTCTGCCGGATCCATGGCTGACGTTCAGCGTCGACACGCTGATCGAGGCCATGCCCGCCTCCATGGAGGGGGCGACATCTGGGATCGAGATCGCTCCGGATGGCGGGGTGAGCGTCGGGTCCGAGTTCAGGGCGCTGGAGGCCGCGTGGATCGAGGGGATCGCCGCGATGGCCCGGGCCGGGGCTCGGATCGTCGTCGACGAGGTGTTCCTGGGGCAGGCGGAGTCCCAGCAGCGGTGGGTGAAGGCTCTGCGCGGCCTCGGAGTTCTGTGGGTCGGGGTCAGGTGTGAGCCCAAGGTCGCCGCGGCCCGTGAGGCCGCCCGTGGGGATCGGGCCGCGGGAATGGCCGCGTTGCAGGCGGATGTGGTCCACCAGGGCGTGAGCTACGACCTGGAGGTGGACACCACGCACACCGAGGCCCTGGAGTGCGCGCGGGCCATCGCCGCTCATGTCGGCTGAGCGGCCGGCTGCTAAGAGGCCATTGCAGAATGACTTCGCGTTGGCCGGGAGCGTGCGGCAGGCGGATTGACCTTGCTGCTGCGGAATGCAGTGTCGGTGAGGCAGGTTGCACCGGGGCATGAAGGCCATTGGTGTTTACGATTTCGGCGGCCCGGAAGTGCTGCGTGTCCTGGAGTTGCCCGAGCCGCAGGCGGGCCCCGGTGAGGTCCGTATCCGCGTGCACGCGGCCGCCGTGAATCCGACCGACGTCCTGCTGCGGACCGGTGGCCACGCCGTGCGCATGTCCGACCGCCAGCCCCCGTTCGTGCCCGGGATGGACGCCGCCGGTGTGATCGACCAGCTCGGACCCGGGGCTGATGGCCGGCTCGCCGTGGGCCAACGGGTGGTCGCAATGGTGCTGTTCACCAGTGCGCTCGGCGGAGCCTACGCCGAGCAGATCGTGGTGCCTGCTGCCTCGGTGGTGCCGGCGCCCGAGGGGGCGGACTTCGCCGCCGCGTCCACGCTGCTGATGAACGCCATGACCGCACGCCTCGCCCTGGACGCGCTGGCCGTGCCGCCCGGCGGAACCGTCGCCGTGACCGGTGCGGCCGGTGCTGTCGGCGGGTACGCGGTTGAGCTGGCCAAGGCCGACGGGCTGACCGTCGTCGCGGACGCCGCCCCACACGACACCGACCGGGTGCGCGGGTTCGGCGCCGACCACGTCGTCAAGCGCGGCACCGATGTCGCCGCTCGCATTCGCGCGCTGGCATCCGACGGTGTTCTCGGTCTCGTGGATGGCTCGATGCAGACCACGGAGATCCTGCCCGCCATCGCCGACGGCGGGACCCTGGCCGAGCTGCGGGGCTGGTCCGGCCCGGCTGAGCGCGGCATCCGCGTGTGCCCGGTGATGGTGACGGACGGCATCACCGACACCGAACGGCTGGATACGCTGCGCCGTCAGGCCGAGGACGGCACCCTGACGCTGCACGTCGCCGACGTCCTGCCCGCGGACGAGGCGGCCAAGGCTCACCGCATCCTGGAGGCCGGCGGCGTGCGTGGCCGGTTGGTGCTGGACTTCTCCTGACGGTTCCGTTGCTCCTGCCTCGCCCGCCGCGTCGTGCCGAACTCAGCGGCATCAATAAGCGCGCTCCATGACCTGCTTGAGCGTGGCGAGGTCGCGCGTCACCGCATCCGTGTCGCGCTGGAAGTCCTCGTCGCTCATGTCCGGCTGTCGGCGGAGGGTGAACACCACCTCGCAGCCGCTGCCGTCAGCGATCACTCGCACCGGGTTGTAGACGGTCTCGCCCGACGGCAGCGTGACATCGTGATCGAGGACGCCGAACTCGTTCTCGGGCGCGAAGGCGACCACGACCCGCCCCAGGGGCGAGGAGTCAGCGATCCACTGCCCGTCGATCTCGGCGATGGAGGTCCCCAGCCCGTGCGCCCACTGGGGCAGGTTGGAGGGGGTCGACGCGTAGTCGTAGACGGCCTTGGCGGGGCGGTCGATATGTGTGCTGATGTGGCGCGATTCCGAGGCGGTGTTCTTCATGGCCCCGACGGTACGGTGCCGCTGCCGACGTGGTCTTGAACGAATCGGTCATAGCTGAGCAGGAACGGCGAGCAGATCGCGCAGGTGGGCCGCGTAGCCGGACGGGTGGCTGGTGTTGCCGTTGTGGCCGCCGGGCAGCTCCACCACCGCCGTGTCGAGCGCGTCCGCCAGGGCGTAGGCGCAGCGGCGGTCGAAGACGCCCTCGGGGGTGGTGCGGCCGACGGCCGGGATGATGCGGGTGCTGTCTCGTA
>NZ_MUNE01000566.1:0-218 GCF_002154605.1 Streptomyces milbemycinicus
CCTTCAGCAGGCCCGGCAGCAGCCGCCGTACCGCGTTCACCCCGACCACCGGCAGGCCGAAGCTGACCTCGCTCAGCTTGCCCGACGAGGTGCCCACGAACGCCGCGCCGATCACCCGCTCCCGCACCAGCTCCGGGTGCTGCGCGGCCAGCGCCATCATCGTCATGCCGCCCATGGAGTGCCCCACCAGCACCAGCGGCCCCTCGGGCGCGGCCGCG
>NZ_MUNE01000566.1:285-555 GCF_002154605.1 Streptomyces milbemycinicus
AACAGCCGCTTACGGCGCGCCGGCGCCTGCTGCTGTATGTCCTCGACCTCGTAGTGCAGTTCGGTGCCGTCGTCGGCGATCGCCGTACCCGGGGTGCCGCGCAGCGTGCCGAAAGGGCCGGCGGCGTCCAGCTCCAGCCGCGCCTTGCGCCTTACACCGCGGCCCACGGTCAGCCGCTCCAGCCCGACGCCCACGGCGGCGCCTGCCGCGACGACGCCGATCGCGACGCCCGCGAATCCCGCGCCACGCCGCCACCCCACGGCCGTCGCC
>NZ_MUNE01000567.1 GCF_002154605.1 Streptomyces milbemycinicus
GCTGGGGCCGGGGCTGGGGGTCATGGCGCCAAGGCGGCGGAGCGGCCGTACCGCAAGGCGCTGGTGATCAGCCTGCTGAACCCGAAGGCGATTCTGTTCTTCATCTCCTTCTTTGTGCAGTTCGTGGACCCGGACTACGCCCACCCGGTGCTGTCCTTTGTGGCGCTGGGCGCCTGGGTGCAGCTGTTCAGCCTGACGTATCTGTCGGTGCTGATCTTCACCGGCGCGCATCTGGCGGCGGCCTTCCGGCGGCGGAAGCGGCTGACCGCCGGGCTGTCGGCGGCGGCGGGCACGGCGTTCCTGGGGTTCGCGGTGAAGCTGTCGCTGAGCAGCGCGGGCTAGCGGCGCGGGGCGCGGTGGGGGCGCGAGGCGAGGAGCGGCGCGGGAACGGGATATTCGACTGATACGCCCGTATTGTCACCAAGGTCAGCCGGCGGCTCTCACACGACCGAGGGGACTGGGCGGCCCATGACGCTCCACACGGGCAGACACGGCAAGCGGGACGAGGGCAGGCGGCGGCGCGGTGTCGCCGTCAACCCCTTCTACGGGGTGGCCGACCCGGTCGGCGGCATGGCCGACGAGGTGCCGCGCAACCGGCTGCCCGACGGCCCGATGGCGCCCGCCACCGCCTGTCAGCTCGTACACGACGAGCTGATGCTGGACGTCAACGCCCGGCTCAACCTCGCCACCTTCGTCACCACCTGGATGGAGCCGCAGGGCGACCAGGTGCTGTTCCAGTGCCGCGACAAAAACCTGATCGACAAGGACGAGTACCCGCGCACCGCCGAGTTGGAGCGGCGCTGCGTCGCGATGCTGGCCCATCTGTGGCACGCCCCCGAACCGGACTCGGTCATGGGCTGTTCCACCACTGGTTCGAGCGAGGCGTGCATGCTCGCCGGAATGGCCTTCAAGCGCCGCTGGGCCAAGCGCAACCCGGCACGCTATCCGGGGACGGCCCGGCCCAACCTGGTCATGGGGGTCAACGTCCAGGTCTGCTGGGAGAAGTTCTGCAACTTCTGGGAGGTCGAGGCGCGCCAGGTGCCCATGGAGGGCGACCGGTTCCACCTCGACCCCCAGGCGGCCGCCGATCTGTGCGACGAGAACACCATCGGCGTCGTCACCGTCCTCGGGTCCACCTTCGACGGCTCGTACGAACCCGTCGCGGAGGTTTGCGCGGCGCTCGACGACCTACAGGAGCGCACCGGACTGGACATCCCGGTCCATGTGGACGGTGCGTCGGGCGCGATGGTGGCGCCCTTCCTCGATACGGACCTGGTGTGGGACTTCCGGCTGCCCCGGGTCGCCTCCATCAACACCTCGGGGCACAAGTACGGCCTGGTCTACCCCGGCGTGGGATGGGTGCTGTGGCGCACCACCGAGAACCTTCCCAAGGAGCTTGTCTTCCGCGTCAACTATCTGGGCGGCGAATTGCCGACCTTCTCGCTGACCTTCTCCCGGCCCGGCTCCCAGGTGGCCGCCCAGTACTACACCTTTCTGCGGCTGGGGCGGGAGGGCTACCGCGCCGTGCAGCAGACCACCCGGGACGTGGCGCGCTCGCTGGCCGAGCGGATCGAGGCGCTGGGCGACTTCAGGCTGCTGACGCGCGGGGACGAACTGCCGGTCTTCGCCTTCACCACGGCCGAGGGCGTGCGGAACTTCGATGTGTTCGATGTGTCGCGGCGGCTGCGCGAACACAACTGGCTGGTGCCCGCCTACACCTTCCCGCCGAACCGGCAGGACCTGTCCGTGCTGCGGGTGGTGTGCCGCAACGGATTCTCGGCGGACCTCTCCGACCTCTTCCTGGAGGACCTGGAGACGCTGCTGCCCGAACTGCGGAGCCAGCCGCATCCGCTGGACCGGCCCGAGAACCTGGCCACGGCCTTCCACCACTGAGCCGGGCCGGGTGCGTCCAGAGCGCGGCAGCCCGTACGCGGTCGGCTGTCGGCCTGTACGCGGCCCGGCCGTCGGCCCGTACGCGGCCCGGCCGTCGGCCTGTCCTGGGCCCGCCGTCGGCCCGTCCGGGGCGCGGCCATCAGCCCGTCTGCGAGGTCTCCTGCAGGAACTCGGCCCTGCGCCGAACCGCCTCCAGGGCGCCGGGCCTGCGGCCGGGCACCCGTCCGCGCAGCGATATCAGGAAAGGGGCGAGGGAGCCGGCCCTGGCCGGGTCCTGGACGTACTGCCACTGGTGGTGGGCCCGGTCCACCGCCCCTTCGACATCCGGGTCGTCGGCGGCCTGGCCATTGCCCAGCCGGGCGTCGGCCACCGACATCCACAGCTCGCAGGCCCGGGCGGGATCGTCGGCGAGGCGCGCGAGGTCGGCCCGTA
>NZ_MUNE01000568.1 GCF_002154605.1 Streptomyces milbemycinicus
CCGGCTCCGCACCGGCGGCCGCGGCCCCCAGGGGGCTCCGGCCGCCGGTGCGGAGCCGGGTGGGGCACCGGTCGGCGGCTGGGGGCCGCCGACCGTGCGGGAGGCGGAGTCGAATCGGTCGTCGACGGAGTCCGCCGCGGGGGCGGGCCCTGCGTCGCCGGTGTCCCGGCGGTACAACTCACCCCACCAGTCGTCCTCGTGACTGCGCCTGTCCCCCTGCTCGCTCATGCCGTTCATTGTTTCCCCGGCGAGCCCGGCACGGAACACCGCCTGTGCCGGCAGAACCTAGCCGCGGTACGTCTCCAGCAGCCGCAGCCACACCTCGCTGATCGTCGGGAACGAGGGGACCGCGTGCCATAGCCGTTCCACGGGGACCTCGCCCGCGACCGCCACCGTGGCCGAGTGCAGGAGTTCGCCCACGCCCGGGCCGGCGAAGGTCACGCCGATCAGGTGGCCGCGGTCCAGGTCGACGATCATGCGGGCCTGGCCGCGGTAGCCGTCGGCGTACAGCGCGGAGCCGGTGACCCGCCCGAGGTCGTAGTCGACGACGCGGATGCGGCGGCCCTGGGCCTCCGCCTCTGCCGCGCTGAGGCCGACCGCGGCGACCTCGGGGTCGGTGAACACCACCTGAGGCACCGCCGCGATGTCGGCGGTGGCCGCGTGGGCGCCCCAAGGGTCCGTCTCCAGGAGCGGTACGCCCTGGGCCCGTGCGCCGATCGCGGCGCCCGCGATGCGTGCCTGGTACTTGCCCTGGTGGGTCAGCAGCGCGCGGTGGTTGACGTCGCCGACGGCGTACAGCCAGCCGCCCTCCACGTCCGACACCCGGCAGCTGTCGTCGACCCGCAGCCAGCTGCCCGGTTCGAGGCCGACCGTCTCCAGGCCGATGTCCTCGGTGCGCGGGATGCGCCCGGTGGCGAACAGCACCTCGTCCACCTCCAGCTGCTCCCCGCCCGTCAGGGTCAGCGTCACCGGCCCGGCGCCGGAGCCGTAGCCGGCGGGGCCGCCCGACTGGGCCCGCCGTACGCCGGTCACGGAGGTGCCGGTGCGGATCTGTGCGCCTGCCTCGGCCAGCGACTTGGCGACGAGTTCGCCGACGAACGGCTCCATGCGGGCCAGCAGGCCGGAGCCGCGGACCAGCATGGTCACCTCCGAGCCGAGCGCCTGCCAGGCGGTGGCCATCTCGGTGGCGACCACGCCGCCGCCCACCACGGCCAGCCGCCGGGGGACGGCGGCCGCGCTGGTCGCCTCGCGGCTGGTCCAGGGGCGTACGTCGGTCAGGCCGGGCAGGTCGGGGAGGGCCGCGGCGCTGCCGGTGCAGACGGCGACCGCGTGCCGGGCGGTGAGGAAGCGCTCCTGCCCGTCCGCGTCCGTGACCGAGACCCGCTTCTCGCCGACCAGCCGGCCGTACCCGCGGACGAGGTCGATGCCCGCCGAATCCAGCCAGGCGACCTGCCCTTCGTCCTTCCAGTGGGCGACGTAGTCGTCGCGGCGCGCGAAGACGGCCGGGGCGTCCAGCGGCCCGCTCGCCGCGTGGCGCAGCCCGGGCAGGCGCTGCGCGTCGGCGCGCGCGATCACCGGGCGCAGCAGCGCCTTGCTGGGGACGCAGGCCCAGTACGAGCAGTCGCCGCCGACCAGTTCGCTCTCCACGATCACCGCGGAGAGCCCTTCGGCGCGGACCCGGTCCGCGACGTTCTCTCCTACGGGACCCGCGCCCAGGACGACGACGTCGTACTCCTCCGTGGCGGCCATCATTGCAACTCGCTCTCTGCCCGGCTGCGGCGTGTGGCCGGGCTTTCGGTTCCTTGGGGCATCATCGCCCCAAGGAACCGAAGTGGACCACACGAGTCATGGCGCCGGAGCAGCGTCACGGCTCGTCACGAGCTGCGTCGTGAGCGGGGTCACGGCTTGCGCATGGGTCACGGCTTGCGCATGGGGCCCCGCTTGCGCTCCATCATGTGCCGGCCGAGGGCCTGCCGCTGTTTGAAGGTCCGCCGCAGTTCGGCCCGCAGCCGGTCGTCGGTGCGGGCGGCGAGGCGCTCGTTCTCGCGCAGCAGCTTGCGGTAGCTGTCGAGGCGGCGTTCCGGCAGTGTGCCGTCCTCGATCGCGGCGAGCACCGCGCAGCCCGGTTCGGCCTGGTGGGCGCAGTCGTGGAAGCGGCACTCCTCGGCCAGCGCCTCGATCTCGGAGAACGCCTGTGCGACGCCTTCTCCGGCGTCCCACAGCCCGACCCCGCGGACGCCGGGCGTGTCGATGAGGACCCCGCCCCACGGCAGCCGCAGCAGATCGCGGGTGGTCGTGGTGTGCCGGCCCTTGCCGTCGCTGTCCCTGACCTCGTACACCTGCTGCGCGGCCTCGCCCAGCAGTGCGTTGGCGAGCGTCGACTTGCCCGCGCCGGACTGTCCGAGCAGCACCGAGGTGCCCGAGGAGAGCACGGCGCCGAGTACGTCCAGGCCGTCGCCGGTCGCGGAGCTGACGGCCAGTACCTGGACGCCGGGCGCGGCGGTCTCGACATCGTCCAGGAGGTGGCCCAGCGTCTCGGGGTCGGGCACCAGGTCCGCCTTGGTCAGGACGACCAACGGCTGGGCGCCGCTCTCCCAGGCCAGGGCCAGGAACCGCTCCAGGCGGCCCAGGTCCAGCTCGAGGGCGAGGGAGGTGGCCACGACGGCGTGGTCGACGTTGGCGGCCAGTACCTGGCCCTCGGAACGCTTCGATGACGTCGAACGCACGAAGGCGGTGCGGCGGGGCAGGAGCGTGCGGACATACCGCGGATCGCTCCCTTCGGGATCGACTGCGGCCCAGTCCCCGGTGCACACGACCTTCATCGGGTCGCGGGGAACGACGAACTCGGTGTCGGCACGGACGACACCGGTAGGCGTGACGACGTCGCATTGGCCGCGGTCGACACGTACCACACGGCCGGGCAGGAGGCCCTGCTCGGCGTGCGGGGCGAACTCGGACTCCCAGCCGTCGTCCCAGCCATATGCGGCGAGGGGATGCGACGAAGACGAGCCCAAGAGGGAAGAGAAAGACAAAGGGGGACCCTTCGCAGGGGCGGCCCCGGCCTGACGCCTTGACCAGGCGTACAAGGGAGAAAGTCGGTCAGCCGGAGGCCACGGAGGTGGACTTGATGAACTCCTGGATGCGGGCAGCGCCCATCGCAGTGACAGCCATCGGTCAACACCTCCCAACGGGACAACGGGACCACCAGCGGCAACCATCAGGTCACCGCTCGAACAGCGACCATCCTAGACGCACCCGGAAACGCGGTGCCACCGAATAACCATCGCGCGCTCGCTTTCCACCCAGGTCAGCCGTCCGCGAGACCCCCGAGACCTTCCGGACGCCCGGTCAGTGGCCATTGACAGGCTCTCGTTCTCGATCAATCATCGCTGCGACAACGTTGCCACCCGCGATCCTTCCCCGGGCGGTCCCAGCACACGGTGGCCTTCCGCAGACCGCCGTACTCTGCAGACGGGAAGAGCCAGCTTTGTCGGTGCACAACACCCCCCAGACTCCCGCCTCCTTCGCCCAGCAAAGACTGTGGTTCCTCTCCCAGCTCCCGGGCGCCAACGAGGCCTACAACGAGCCCCTGGCCTTCACCCTGCGCGGGCCCCTGGACACGGCGCTCCTCAGGCGCGCCCTTGATGCGCTGGTCGCACGCCATGAGACGCTGCGCACGCGGCTGGTCGCCGTGGACGGTGAGGTCCATCAGCGGATCGACCCGCCGAATACCGGCTTCGCACTCGTCGTCCACGACCTCACCGGGCTGCCCGACGCCGGTTCCCGGCTCGATGCCGTGCGTCTGGAAGAGGCGACCACGCCGTTCGACCTCGCGGGGGGACCTCTCGGCCGTGGGCGCGTCGTCACCCTCGAGCAGGGCCCGCACGGCCATCATGTGCTCCTGCTGACCATGCATCACACCGTCTTCGACGGCGAGTCCATGAACGTGATGATGCGGGAACTCGGCTCGCTGTACACGGCCCTGCTCCGGCAGGAACCCGACCCGCTGCCGCCACTTCGGCTCCAGTACGCCGACCATGCCCGCGCCCAGCGGGCATGCGTCCTCGGTACGGAAGACGGCAGACACAGCCGCGACTTACGGTACGGCGACCTCGCCGCCCAAGCCGACTACTGGCAGCACCACCTCTGCGACGCACCACCGTTGTCCGGTCCGTCCACCGACCGGCCACGGCCCGCCGAGCAGGATCACCGGGGCGGACGTGTGGAGTTCGTCCTTGACAGCGGCCTCACCGCCGCGTTGCGCGGCCTCACGCGCCGCCACAACGGGACGCTGTTCGTGGCCGTGCTGACCGGGTGGACCATTCTGATGGCCCGTCTCAGTGGACGGACCGACATCGTTGTCGGCACCCCGACGGCCAACCGCCGCCGTGGCGGTGTCGCGGGACTCATCGGCTTCTTCGTCAACTCGCTTCCTCTGCGGATCGAGCTGTCCGGCAGCCCCACGGCCGAGGCCGCACTGGAGCGGGTGCGTGGCGTGCTCCGCGCGGCGCTGGACCACCAGGAGCTGCCCTTCGAACGGATCGTGGAGCTCGCCAATCCGCCGCGCAGTGTCGCGCACACACCCCTCTTCCAGACGATGTGCGCGTGGGTCCCCGATCGGCAGGGTCTGCTGAACCTGCCTGACATCGAGGTCGAACCGCTCGACATCCCGCATGCGCCCGCGAAGTTCGATCTCGCGTTGTCGCTGACCGAGTCGGACGGCCGTATCGTCGGCCATCTCGACTACGCCCGAGCGCTCTTCGACCACGAGACCGCGCAGCGGTACGTACGTTGTCTGCGTCATCTGCTGACCGACATGGCCGCACGGCCGGAAGCGCACATCGGTGTGCTGGAGCTGATGGACGCCGAAGAGCGGCAGCGGCTGCTCGCCGACTGGGACGCCACCGACCGCACCGAGAGCGGTGACCTGCCCCCGTCCGCCCGCGCGGACGGCATTGTCGAGCGGTTCGAGGCGCAGTTACGCACCCGTCCCGCGCAGACCGCGTTGGTGTGCGGGGACGAGCGGCTGGACTACGCCACGCTGGACCGCCGCGCCAACCGCCTCGCCCAGGCCCTGCTCGCCCGGGGTGTGGGCCCCGGCCGGGTGGTCGGACTGCACGCCGGGCGTTCGACGGAACTGGTGGTGGGTGTGCTCGGCATCCTCAAGGCGGGTGCCGCGTATCTGCCGCTGGACCCCGCGCAGCCACCACGCCGGCTCGCGGCCATGGTCACGGACGCGGCCCCCAGGCTGGTCCTCAGCGACCAGGCCGACGCCGATGAGGGTGCCGAACACCCCGGCACATGGCTGGACCTGAAAACGGTCGAAGCCGAAGCGCGCAGTTCCGAGCCACCCCGCCTGGCCTCGGACACATCGTGGTTGGCGTATGTGATCTACACCTCCGGCTCCACCGGCCGCCCCAAGGGTGTCGCCGTGACGCATGGCAGCGTCCTCAATCTCCTCGACAACTGGCGGACCCGCATGGGTGATGCGCCGGGTGAGGCCGCGTCCGCATGGTCGAGCATCGGGTTCGACGGTTCGGTGCACGAATTACTGATCCCGCTGACGACCGGCGGCGAACTGCATATCGTCCCCGACGATCTGCGCGGCGATCCCGAGGCGCTGATGGAATGGTTGCGCGACCACCGCATCGTGCAGGCCTTCCTGCCCCCGGCGTACATCAGATGGATCGACGAGAACCCGGGGAAACGGCTGGCGGGACTGCGTCTGCGCCAACTGCTCACGGGTGTGGAATCCCTGCCCGAGGCAGCCCTGCACCGCATGCGGCGGCACCTTCCCGACCTTCGTGTCTGCTTCGGTTACGGGCCGACGGAGGCGACGGTCTACAGCACCGCCTACTACGATCCCCAGCCGCTCGACCGGCAGTGCCCCATCGGACGCCCCCTCGCCGGCACCCGCCTGTACCTCCTGGACGAGCGGCTGCAGCCGGTGCCGGTCGGGGCCGTAGGCGAGGTCTACCTCGGCGGTGCTTCTCTCGCCGCGGGCTATCTGCACCGCCCCGATCTCACGGCCGAACGTTTCCTGCCCGATCCCTTCGTCCCCGGCGAGCGCGTCTACCGCACCGGAGACCTTGCCCGGAGCCTGCCCGACGGCACCGCCGGCTACCTCGGACGCGCCGACGACCAGGTGAAACTGCGCGGCTTCAGAATCGAACCGGCCGAGATCGAGGCCGCGTTGCTGGCCCTGCCGGGAGTGCGCGAGGCGGCCGTGCTGGCCGATCGGGACGCCGCCGGCGGGCTGCGCCTGGTGGCCGGCATCGGCCGGGGCGACGCCGCCGGGCGGCAGCCGCACGAGTGGCGTGCCGCCCTCGCGGACCGGCTGCCGGACTACATGATCCCCGCATCGTTCGTAGACCTCCCCGCGCTGCCGCTGAGCCGCCAGGGCAAGCTCGACCGCGAGGCACTGCTGCGGCAGGCAGCCGACGCCGCGCCCGTACAGGTCAACCTGGCCAATCCGCGCGACCACACGGAACTGACGCTCTATGAGATATGGCGGGCCATCCTGCTCCACGCCGACATCGGCATCCGCGACAGCTTCTTCGACATCGGCGGCACCAGCCTGTCGGCCATCAAGATGGCCCATGCCGTACACGAGAGGCTGGGCAGGTCGATCCCGATCCGCGACATCATCCTCCATCCCACCATCGAAGCCCTCGGCGGACTTGTCAGACTGGGCGCATCGGGTCCGCCGCCGAGCAGCCTGATCGAGTTCCGTCCCGGAGACGGTGACGGTCACGGTCACGGTCACGGGCGCGTCATATGTGTCCATCCGGCCGGCGGCACCGCGTTCTGCTATCTGTCCCTGGCCAAGGCGCTGCCGCGGAGCGTCGGCCTGTACGGCATCCAGTCTCCTGGGGTGAACCCCGGCGAGGACTTCCTGCCCAGCGTCGAGGCCATGGCCGAGGCGTATCTCCGTCTCATCGAGCCGGTCGACGACGGTCCGCTGGTGCTCAGCGGCCTCTCGTACGGCGGTCTGGTCGCGCACGAGATGGGCCGGAGGCTGGCGGAGGCCGGCCGGAGCGACGTCAGTGTCGTGCTGCTCGACACCCAGGCCACCGACGACCCCCGGGCACGCGCCGCGGTGGCCCCGGTGGACATGGCCGAGTTCCGCGACAAGCTGGTCAAGTTCAACGGCATGTACCCGGGCATCGAGGACGAGCAGGTCGACCAGTACTTCCGCATCTACAACCACAACCGGATGACCGCGCGCGACCACGTCCCGGCTCCCTCACCGGCCCGGCTGACCTTGGTGCAGGCCGTCGAAGACGGCCACGACACACCGTTCCTGGCCGACGTACGCGCCTTCTGGCGGCGCCGCGCCGAAGGCGACTTCCGCGTCGAGCCGCTGGGCTGCGATCACTGGGAGATGCTGGAGAGCGCCGAGGCCCGTCGCGTGGCCGAGGTGATCGAGAGCGAGCTCTCCACGCTGCGAGCGGCGTCCACGGCTTCGGGGAAGGGGGCGTGATGGACCGCCCCGCCAAGGCGCACCCGCGGTCACCGGCGCTCCCCGCCGTCGTTCTCGGCCAAGCGCGCCGCACCCCGTCCGCTCCCGCTGTCGTGGACGGCGGACACATCGTGGACTACGCCGCCCTGGACCGTCTCAGCGGCGCCGTCGCCCGAGGGCTGCGCGCCCACGGCGTCCGTGCGGGACAGGCCGTCGCGGTCTGCCTGCCGAGGTCGTGGCGGCTGATCTGCGTCATGCTGGGCATCCGCCGGGCCGGCGCCACAGTGGTGCCGCTCGACGCGCAGAGCCCGAGCGGCCGCCGCCGCCATGTACTCGACGACTCGGCCGCCGTGGCGCTGGTGCACGACGGGCGGAACGGCCTCGACGAGCGGAACGGCCTCGACGAGCTGACCGGGCCGAACCCCTCCGACGGCCCCCACGACCCCACGTCGGTCATCCCGCTACCGGCCACGGACCTGCTCACCACCCCCGACGCCGAGCGCGAAGAGCATGAAGAGGCGGCACCCCCGGCCGACACCGCCGTCTCCTTCCTCTTCTACACCTCCGGCACCACGGGCCGCCCCAAAGGTGTCGAGGTGAGGGACGCCGGCATCCTGCGACTCGCCCGCCCCGGATACGTCCACCTGGCCGAGGGCGCCCGCTACGCGGTCATGTCCAACCCCGCCTTCGACGCGCTCAGCTTCGAAGTGTGGGTACCGCTGCTGACCGGCGGCACCTGCGTCGTCCTGAGCGAGGAGCAGACGCAGGACCCCTTTCTGCTGGCGGACACCCTGCGGCGAGCCCGTGTCGACGTCCTCTTCGTCACGACCGCGCTGTTCAACACCGTCGTCGACCAGGTCCCGGACTGCTTCGCCTCCGTCGGACAGGTCCTCATCGGCGGTGAGCAGCTCAACGCGGCCCGCATCCGCCGCTGGTACCAGGACAACCCCGACAACACGACCAGGCTCCACAACGCCTACGGCCCCACCGAATGCGCCACCTTCGCCCTGTGCCACCCGATCCCACGGGACTTCGACGGCGATGTCGTCCCCCTCGGCAGTCCCCTCCCCGCCACCGGCGCCCTGCTGGTGGCCGACGGCGAGCGCGCCGCCGAACCGGGCGAGGTCGCCGAACTCCACCTGTCCGGCGAAGGACTGGCCGCCGGCTACCGCAACCTGCCCGAGCAGACAGCACGCCGTTTCACTCGTCTGACCTGGTACGACGGAGGCCGTGAGCGCTGGTACCGCACCGGTGACCTGGTGCGCCGCGATGCCGCGGGCTCGATCGTCTACGTCGGCCGGATGGACCGGCAGGTCAAGGTACGCGGCCTGCGTATCGAACCTGGCGAGGTGGAACGGCAGCTCACCGGCCATCCCGCCATCCGGCAGGCGCATGTCTGCATACGCCGGGACGCCGACGGCGCCCATGAGCTGCTGGCATATCTGGTGCTCCGCCGCGAGCTGGCCTTCGAGGAGTACGACCGCCATGTGACGGCATCACTGCCGCTGTACATGCGCCCGCACCGCTCCCACCTCGTCGACGCACTGCCACTCAACGCCAACGGCAAGATCGACGAGTCGGCCCTGCTGGACTCCCCGGCCGAGCCGTGGCGGCGCACCCGCACCACGGACGGCGACATGACCGACGCCCAGCGGCGGTTACTGGATCTGGCGGAGCGCATCCTCGGCGTGTCCGGCCTGCGACCCGACGACCGGTGGATCCCGAACGGCGGCGATTCACTCAAGGCCTTGCGGCTGCGCTTCGACATCCGCCGCCGGTGGAATGTCGAACTGCCCCAAGCCCTCGTCCTGCAAGCCGACTTCGCCACACTGGCGGACGTGCTCCAGGCGGACGCGCTCCAGGCGGACGTGACCGAGGCGGCCCCGCTCCATCCGCCCGTCCCCGCCCCGACCGGACAGCGCATCGCACCGGCCACCACCGAACAGCAGCGTCTGTGGCTGCTCGACCAGCGCGACCCCGGCAGCCGGGCCTATGACGTCCCGCTCGCCTTCCGGCTGGAAGGAACCCCCGACACCACGGTCCTGCGGGCGGCGCTGCGCCGTCTGGTGACCCGGCACGCGGCGTTGCGCACCTCCTACCACGCCGCCCCCGACGGACTGTGCCAGGAGATCGGTGAGCCGTACGACCCCTGGCAGGACGCCGATGTGCGCGACGGCGAGGACTGGCGGGACGCCGCCCGCAGATTCTTCGCCCCCGCCTTCGACCTCGCCGAACGGCATATGCTGCGAGCGGGCCTGCTCCCGGTGGACGACGGCTGCGTCCTGTTGCTGCAGCTGCACCACATCGCCGTCGACGGCTGGTCCCTGAACGTCCTGTTCCGCGAGCTGACCGCCGACTGCGCCGCTGCCCCGACCGCTCAACCGGGCAGTGGACCGCGGACCAGCCCCGTCGAGTACGCGCTGTGGCAGAACGCATGGCACCGCACTCCGGCCTACCGCACGCAGCGCGCGGCACTCCGCCGCCACTACGGGCAGCTGGAACCGCCCTCGCCGCCGCTCGCGCCGGCGACCGGTGCGGGCGCGAACAGGGCCCGGCTGCTGCACACATCGCTCGATCCCGTCCGGCGCTCCCGGCTCGACCACCTGTGTGCGGAACTCGGCGTGACCCGCTTCCAGTTGCTGCTGAGCGTGTACGCGTTCAGCCTGTACGCGGTGACCGGCCAGACCCGCCCGCTCCTCGCCGCACCGGTGGCGGGCCGGCCGATGGCGGACTTCGCGCCCGCCGTCGGCATGTTCGCCAATACGGTGCTGCTGCCCATGGACCTCGTGCCGGGCGAGGACCTGACCGAGCAACTGCGCCGACAGGTGGCGGCGGTGCGGGAGGTCCTCGACCGGCAGGACGTCGCGCTCTCCGACGCGCTCACCGACCACCGGTTCCGCGACGACGGCCCGCCCTTCGACTTCATGTTCGTCATGGAGAACACGGAATTCGACGCGCTCGCCCTGCCCGGCGCTCGGGTGCGTCCCCTCTGGCTCGAGCCCGCCGAGGCCAAGTGCGCGCTCACTCTCTCCGTCGTCGAGCGTGAGTCCGGCTTCGACTGCCTGTGGGAGTACGCCGAAGGACAGCTCGACGGCGAACGCGTCCGGGCGGCCGCCCAGATCTTCCACCGGGGCGTGGACCTGCTCACCACCGGCACCACGGCCACCCTCACCGGCCTCGTGGCGCCCTACCGCCGTGCCCTTCCCGACCGTGGGCGGGGGCCCACCCCCGTCGAGCGTGAGTCCGGCTTCGCCACCGTGGCCGAGGGCTTCGCGCACCAGGTCCGCCGTACGCCGGACGCACCCGCGCTGACCGTCGGCGACCGCACCCTGTCCTACGCCGACCTCGACGCCCACGCCGCGGCGTTCGCCGCCGAACTGCACCGGCATCACCCATTGCCGTCCGACCCTGCCGCGCCGGCCCGAGTGGCGCTGCATCTGCCGCCGTCGGCGGAGCACGTCGTCGCGCTGCTCGCGGCCGCGCGCCTCAACCTCACCGTCGTGCCGCTCGATCCGGCCTATCCCCCGGCCCTGCTGCGGCAGATCCTGCGCCAGGCCGATCCCCTGGTGATCCTGGTGGCCGCGGACGGGGAAGCGGAAGTGGCCGCGATAGCCCCGGCCGGACTGCCCAGGCGGGCCGTCACCCTCGCCACCGCGACACCGACGCCTTCGGTACCGACGTCTGCGGCACCGGCACCGCCGCACCACGGCCTCCGCCCCCTGTACACACTCTTCACCTCCGGCTCCACCGGCACGCCCAAGGGAGTGGAGGTCCCCGACCGTACGCTGTGCAACCTGCTGGACTGGCAGGCCCGGGCCGGCGGCCTCGGCGCAGCCGCGGTCACCCAGCAGTTCTCGATGCTGTCCTTCGACGTGTCCTTCCAGGAGATCTTCAGCACGCTCTGCACGGGCGGCCGGCTGCACTGTGTGGATCCCGCGTGGCGGCAGGACATGCCGACCCTGCTGGAACAGCTTGAGACCGCATGCGTCGAGCGGCTCTTCCTGCCGTACGTCGCACTGCAGCTGCTGGCCGAGCACGGCGTCCACCTGGGACGTTTCCCCTCCCGGCTGCGTGAGGTGATCACCGCGGGCGAGCAGCTGGTGTGCACCGACGCCATCCGCCGCTGGTTCGCCGGCATGCCCGGTGCCCGGCTGTTCAACCACTACGGTCCCACGGAAACACATGTCGTCAGCAGCCTGTGCCTCGAGGGCGACCCCGCCCGCTGGCCACTGCGGGCGGCCATCGGGCGACCCGTGGCAGGCGCCCATCTGCGGGTGGTCGACGACACCGGCGAACCCGTCGCGCCGGGTGCCACCGGCCACCTCCTCATCGGGGGAGCGATGGCCGCGCCCTGCTACCTCGGTGACGCGGAACTCAACGCGACACGCTTCGTCGAACTGCCCGGACTCGGCACCTACTACCGAAGCGGCGATCTGGCCCACCTCGACAGCGCCGGCCTGTTCCACTACGACGGCCGCGACGACGATCAGGTCAAACTCAGCGGCCACCGGGTCGAGTTGGGTCAGGTCGAGGCCGCACTGCTGGGGCACCCACGCGTCGTGGGCGCCGTCGTCGCCCGTGACGGCGACGGACTCGTGGCCGTCCTGCAGTGCCGGGGTGACGACCCTGACCCCGGGGAACTCACCGGCCATCTCGCCGGGCTGCTGCCCGCCTTCGTACGGATCAACGGATTCCGCAGGGTGCGGGCGCTGCCGCGCACGCCCAGCGGCAAACTCGACCGCCGGGCGGCCCTCACCGCTCCCGGACACGAACTACGGACAACGGCCGCTCTTCCCGCACGGCTCTCGGCAGCCGAAGCCCGGCTGTGCGCCCTGTTCCAGCAGGTGACCGGCAAACCCGTCGGACCCGACCAGAGGTTCTTCGACGCCGGGGCCTCGAGCCTGGACCTGATGCGCTTCCATCTGCGTTGCGGCGCCGACCTCGGCCTCGCGTTCACGGTGGCCGACCTCTTCGAACACGTCACTGTCCGCCGCCTCAACCGCTTCCTCCAGGCGGCAGAGGGCGACCGCGACGGGCAGCCGGCCCCCCGGACGCCTGCCGATCCCGCACACCACCGGTATGAGGCGGCAGCGGACGAACCCGTGGCCGTTGTCGGCATGTCCGTACGCCTGCCCGGCGCACCCGACCTGGCGGCCTTCTGGCACATGGTCGCCACGGGCGGACGCGGTATCGAGTACTTCCCGGCAGCCGAAGGACTCGTGGGTGCCCGCAGCCAGATGGACGGGCTGCTGGCCTTCGACCCGGACCGGTTCGGCATAAGCCGCCAAGAAGCCTGGCTGATGGACCCGCAACAGCGGCACCTGCTCATGTGCTGTGTCGAGGCTCTTGCTCACGCGGGCATCGCCGCCCCCGGCCGGCAACGCGTCGGCCTCGTGGCAGCCTGCGGAGAGAACACCTACTTCCAGGCGATGCTGCGCGAAGCCGATCCCGCCCGGCTGCCCGACGACTTCCAGCTGGCGCTCCACCACGACAAGGACTTCCTCGCCACCAAGGCGGCCTATCGCCTCGGCCTGACCGGACCCGCGTTCACCGTGCAGGCGGCCTGCGCCAGTTCGCTGGTGGGCGTCCATGTCGCGACCGGACTGCTGCGGCAGGGGGACGCCGATGTCATGCTCGCGGGCGGGGTGCTCGTCGACACCCGGCTGACGGACGGCTACCGCTACCGGCCCCAGCACATCTTCTCCCCGGACGGCCACTGCCGGCCCTTCAGCGACGACGCGGCCGGTACGGTCGGCGCGAGCGGAGTCGCCGTCGTCGTCCTCAAGCCCCTGCGGGACGCCCGACGCGACGGCGACACCGTCTACGCGGTCATCACCGGCTCCGCCCTGAACAACGACGGCTCCGAGAAGCTCGGTTACAGCGCTCCCTCGCTCGCGGGCCAGCGCGAGGTAATCCGCAGCGCGCTGCGTCGCAGCGGCCGTCGCGGCGCCGACATCGGATACGTCGAGGCCCACGGCACCGCCACCCGCCTCGGCGACCC
>NZ_MUNE01000569.1 GCF_002154605.1 Streptomyces milbemycinicus
GCGGAGACGGAGGCCGCCGCCGACGGCGGCGGCCTCCGTCTCCGCGGCGCGGACCACCTCGGCCTCGACGCCCATCCCCACGTCATCGCCCTCCGCTGCCATCCCGGCCCCCGCCGCCGTGTCCCGTGGCGCGGCGTACGGGCGCAGCGCCAGGTAGCCGTCGCGGATCTCGATCACCCGCCGGTACAGCGCGAACTCCGCGCTGCGCGGTGGCAGCCACGACAGCCGGCGCGTCCGGGTGCGCAGGGCGATCCCGGGGGCGGCGGCGTGAAGTGCCGACCAGAGCGGTTCCAGGGCGCGGTAGCGGCGGTAGGCACGCATCCATCGGGCGGGCGCCGACAGGGCCCCGCGCCACCAGGCGGCGGTCGCGCCCAGGCAGGCCAGCACCAGGCAGGAGGCGGCCAGCACCATGGCGACCGGGTCCGTGCCCGCGCCCTGACGGCCGGTGCGCGCCATGTTCTCGAGGCCCGCCACGCCCCACAGCGCCCACAGCCCGCCGACGCACGCGCTCGCGGTGACCAGCCGCAGCCCCGTACGGAACGGGCCCGGGCCCGAGCGCCGGATCTGGGCGTGGACCGGCAGCGCGAACAGAGTCAGGCTCCACAGGCTGTACAGCGTGAAGAGCACGTCGAACGCGACCAGCCCGGCCCTGCCGCTCGCCCCGGGGGCGACCACCTCGCCCTCCTCGACCACCGCGCCCGAGGCGAGGAAGCACACCGCGGCCACCGCGCACACGGCCACCGTGACCCGCACATGCCACCGCGGCGGGATGTGCCGCGCGTCGGGCAGATCGAGGGCCATCGCCGCCAGCGCCAGCCAGGCGAGCGCGGCCATCTCCAGTTCACGGCCGGCCAAATGGGGCCAGGCCTCGGCCGTGGCGGGCAGTACGTGGCCGGCGGCCGTGACCGTCGCGGGGGCGAGAACCGCCATGGCGGCCCCCATGCACACCCCGAACAGGCACAGTTGGCGGGTGCCCGGGGCGAACCGGCGTCTGCGCGCCAGCCGGAGTTCATACCAGCCCACCGCCATCGCCGCGGCGGCGGGCAGGTAGGCGAGCAGGTCACCCATGGCCGCGGTCAGGTTTCGGGGCCGGTGGCGCGCCGACGAGCGAGCCGAGCGGGGCCTGACCGGGGCTCGACGCGCTCGGACCCCGGTCGTTGCGCAGCGCCCGCTGCAGAATCAGGGAGGCCAGGAACTCGGCTTCCTGCTCCTGCGGCTGGGTGTACACGGTCCGGCCGAGCACCCGGCGCACCAGGGAGCCCGACAGATGGGGAGTCAGCAGGCCGAGCGAGGCCGGGTCGGCCGCGCCCTCGTGGCCCCACAGCAGATGGGCGGTCTCGTGCAGCACGATGTGCTGCCGGTGGAGAGCGGTCGTATCGGCCGCGTAGAGGATGTAGTCGGCCCGGTCGGTGGTCGCGAGCAGGCCGCAGGGGAGGGAGTGGCGTACGGTGACCGGCAGCAGTTCGATCGGGCGCCCGCGCCGCTCGGCCAGCAGCGCCACGAAGGCGGCCGGGTCGAAAGGGCTCGGCAGTTCGAGACCGTCGGCGACCCGGCGGCTGCGCCACCATAATCGCGCTCGGTTCACCGGCCGCCCACCAGCGTGCGCATAAGCCGCCCCCTTCAACTGCCCCGCGATTGCCGGGCACTGGCGACTGTACCGGCATCCGGTGGATCCACAAGCGCGAGAAGTGGCCTTACTCCCGGCCGTCGCGCGCGCCATCGGGCGTGGCGTGCGGCGCCGTTAAATCCGCATGCTAAATTCCAGTTATCAGTGGAACCGTGCTCGTGAGGTATGCGTCTCACGGTCTTGTGGGAGGAACGGGAAGGAGCGGTGGGAAGCCGATGCCGGCGGTATCTGGTGTGCTGGGGAGGGTGTCGGAGCTGATGCGCGAGGCGGCGGCGGACCGCGGCGGGGCGCTGTGGCGGCTCGCCGCCGAGGGGCGTCAACTCGACTCCAACGTGATCCGGTTGCCCGCCGAGGCCCGGGTCGACTTCCATGTGGAGCCGGACCTCGACGTGCTGCTGTATGTGGCCGACGGCAGCGGGTGGCTCGACGTGGCGGACACCCGGCAGGAACTGGAGCCGGGCTGTGTGGCATGGCTGCCGCACGGCGCCCGCCGCGCGCTCTCCGCCGGCGCGGACGGCCTGGTCTACCTCACGGTGCACCGCCGCCGCCCCGGCCTCGCCATCCGCGGCGCGGTCCAGGAAACCGCGGTCCAGGAAACCGCGGCCCGGGACGCCGCCGCCCCGGAAGGGGGCGAGTCGGCCTGCCTGCTCCACCGGGTCTGTACGGAGTGCGGCCGGCTCGCGCAGGAACGCGACGCCCACTACTGCGCCCGCTGCGGCACCGCCCTGCCCTCGGACTGACGGAAACGACTGCGGCTGCGCAGCGTACTGGTGTGCCCCGGCTCGCCTCCTGCAAGTGCCCGCGCCGGGTGTGGTTCACCTCCGCGCTGCCCAAGGGGGACCACCGGCAAGATCCTGAACCGGCGGAGCCGCCGTGCTCTGACGGCCGCGTGCTGTGACGGCCCTGGGCCCGGTTTACGTGCCCGGAGGCGAGCGGCGCCCCTGACCGCGACGGTGTGCCGCGCGACCGCCGGGCGCGCGAGACGGAGCGGGGGAGGCGGAGATCGTCCGCCGTTCTGCCGGTGCGCCGTCTTCGGGATTCCATTCAACGGGGTACCAACTTCCCGCGACTTGTACCACCTTGTGTTTCGGCGCTCCCTTTCTCTTCTCGACACCGCGGCGTACGTTGTCTATTCCACAAAACGTTGAAGCGTGATGTGGCCTTCTCCCGGCCGACGGAGGCAAGAACTCGCGGCCGACCCCCATCGCATTGGATTCAAGAACATGACTGTTCTCAGCTGCGGCAGGGTGTCATGAGCCCGCCGAACCCTTCCCACGAAGCCCGTGGAAGCCCCAGGGACGCCGTGGTCACCGGCCTGGGATTCTGCCTGCCGGGCGACGACGGACCGGCCTTCACCGTCGACCAGGTGTGGAACATCGCCTCTCGGGGCGGCTGCTGCCTCGGGCGGAACGGCACGTACTACGGCTCGGTTGACCTGTCCGACGGCATGTTCGCGGAGCGCGTCCCCGATATCCCGGAATTCTTCTCCCGCCACTTCACCGACGCGCACCGATTCGGGCTGGTGTCGCTGGTGGAGGCGTGCGCGGATGCCGAACTGGACATCCACGCCGGCGATCTGGGGGAGGCGGCCCTGCTCGTCGGGCGAGGCGGGGTCGACAGCAACGTCGAGAGTTATCTGGCGGCGCTGCGCGCCGACCCCGCACACACCGCACCACTCGAAGCGCTGGAACTGTTCATCGCGGGCGGACAGGCCGGCACCGCATCCGATGTCGCCGTGGTGCAAGGGGCGTTGACCCGCACCACCGGCCCGTGTTTCACGGTGGCCTGCGGCTGCGCGTCCGGATCCGTGCAGCTCGGCCACGCCCAGCGCATGATCGCGGCGGGCGAGGTCGAAGTCGCCGCGGTGACCGGCGTCGACGTCTTCAACCGAGAGGTCATCCGGACGGCCGAGCGCCTGCTGGAGGGCGCCCGACACGCCTACGAGGCGCTGGGCGGCGAGCCCGGCATGCTGGGGCTCACCCCCGCGTCCGACGCCGTGATGCGGCCGTACGACCGGCGTTCCGAGTGCATCAACTACGGCGAGGGCGCGGCGACCGTCATCGTGGAGAGCCGCGAGCGCGCCCACCGGCGCGGCGCGCACATCTACGGCCAGGTGCTCGCCACCGCCCTCACCCGCGACGGGCTGGCCAACCCGCTGGGAGCCGATGACACCGGCGCTCAGCTGGCGGACGCCGCGCGCCGGTGCCTGGGCGAGCGGTGGCGGATCGAGCAGGTGCCGTACATCCACAGCTGTGGCCACGGGGACTCGGCCGTGGCCGCCGTGGAGGCGGGCGCCGTCCGGACCCTGTATGGGGCGGCGGCGGACCCGGTGCTGATCACCTCGCAGGACGCGTGCTTCGGCCACCACGGGGCCCCGGCCGGGTGCCTGGGCGCCGGCCTGACGCTGATGATGATGGAACAGGGCGCGGTGTGTCCCACCGCGAACTGCGAACAGCCCATGGACGGGCTCCCCTTCGACCCGGTGCCCGGGACGCGCGCCCGGCCGCTCGGCTTCGACTACGCGCTGTGCTTCAGCTACCAGACCGGTGGCGTCAAGCACGTCATGCTGCTGGGCAGCCCGGACGCCACCTAGCGCCCGCCCCAGCGCGGAACCACCCCTCACGGCCGACCCCGCCGTACCCTCGCACAACCTTCGGAGAACCCGATGAGCAAGAACACATACGCATCCGGACGGCCGCCCGGCCAGGCTGCCGACCGTATCGCCGTGGTCGGCATGGGCTGCCGGTTCCCGGGAGACGTCGACTCGCCCGCCGCGCTGTGGCGGCTGCTGATGGACGCGCGGGAGGCGCTGGGGGATCCCCCGGCCGAGCGGGCGGAACTGTGCGCACCGCGCGGTGCGCAGGCCCCCGGCGCCCAGACCCTGTCGGACGGTACCCCCGTACCCGTGCGCGGCGGGTATCTGCGCGACGTCTCCGGCTTCGACGCCGACTTCTTCGGCGTGTCCGGCCGCGAGGCGGACGTCCTCGACCCCCAGCACCGACTGCTGCTCGAGGTGGCCTGGGAGGCCCTGGAACACGCCGGGATGCCACCCGAGCGGCTGGCCGGCACCTCGACCGGCGTCTTCACCGGGCTCAGCTACCACGACTACCTGGACTGCCTCGACTGGCAACCCCATGAAAACGAGGGCTCGATCCTGGCGAACGGGCACTGCGTGGCGGCGGGCCGGATCTCCTACCTGCTGGGGCTGCACGGCCCGTGCGTCGCCCTGGACACCGCCTGCTCCTCGTCGCTGGTCGCCGTGCACCTCGCGGCGCAGGCGCTGCGCGCGGGCGAGTGCGACCTGGCGCTGGCCGGCGGGGTCACCCTGATGTTCGACCCCAAGATCACACGCTCGTTCACCCGGATGGGCATGCTCTCGCGCCGTGGGCACTGCCACGCCTTCGACGCCGCCGCCGACGGCTTCGTACGCGGCGAGGGCTGCGGGATCGTCGCCCTCAAACGCCTCCCCGACGCCGTCCGGGACGGCGACCGGATCCTGGCGGTGCTGCGCGGCTCCGCCGTCAACCAGGACGGCCGGTCCGACGGACTCGCCGCGCCCTCGGCCGCCGCCCAGCGCGCCCTGTACGAGGAAGCGCTGGTACGGGCCGGGGTCGACCCGCGCGACGTGGGGATGGTCGAGGCACACGGCCCCGGCACCCCGGTGGGGGACCCGGTGGAGTTCGCCAGCCTCGCCGCGGTGTACGGGGACGGCCCCGGCCGATGCGCCCTGGCGTCGGTCAAGACCAACCTGGGCCACCTGGAACCCGCCGCCGGGGTGGCCGGGCTCATCAAGGCCGTGCTGTGTCTGCGCCAGGGGACGATCCCGCCCAACCTGCACTTCACCCGCTGGAACCCGGCCATCGAGAACGCCGACGCGACGCGGCTCTTCGTACCCACCGAGCCGACGCGCTGGCCGATGCTCACGACCTCCCGGCTGGCCGCCGTGTCCTCTTTCGGGTTCTCCGGGACCAACGCCCATGTGCTGCTGGAGGAGCCACCCGCCACGTCCGCCCGCCGACGCGCGCGGCCACCGCGGCGGGAGCGGGACACGACACCCCTGGTCTTCCTCGTGCCGGCCGGCTCCCGGGCGGCCCTGCCGGCCGCGGCGGGGCGCCTCGCGGACTGGCTGGAGGGCGACGGCGCGGCCGTACCGCTGCGCGACATCGCCCACACGCTCGCCGTGCGGCGCAGCCCGGGCCGTGGACGGCTCGGTGTCGTCACGGAGTCCCGGGGCGAACTCGTGCGAATTCTACGCGCGTCACAGGAGGGGCGGTGCCACCCTGCGGCGGTGACCGGCGAGGTGGGGGCCGCGGTGTCCCGGCGGCCGGTGTGGGTGTTCTCCGGCCAGGGGTCGCAGTGGCCGGGCATGGGGCGCGGACTGCTGCACACGGAGCCCGCCTTCGCCGCCGCGCTCGCCGAGGCCGATGAACTGATCGCCGCCGAGGCCGGGTTCTCGGTCCTCGACGTGGTGCGCTCCGGCGAACCGGTGACCGGCTGCGCACGGGTCCAGCCGGTGCTGTTCGCCCTGCAGACCGCCCTGGCGGCGGCCTGGCGCGCCCACGGCGTGGAACCCGCCGGGGTCATCGGACACTCCATGGGCGAGGTCGCCGCCGCGGTGGTGGCCGGGGCGCTGACCCTGGCCGACGGGGTACGGGTGATCTGCCGCCGCTCCGCGCTGCTGACCCGGGTCGCGGGGCGGGGCGCGATGGCGACGGTGGGCTTGGGGGCCGACGACGTACAGGCCGAACTCGACGCGGAACACGGGGCCGAATCCGGGGCTGCGGGGACCGCGGCCACGGGAGCCGGGGCGGTGGAAGCCGGGGCGGTGGAAGCCGCGGTCACGGTCGCGGTCATGGCCGCGCCCGGCGCCACGGTCGTGGCCGGAGACTCGGCACACCTGGAGCGGCTGGTCGCCGGCTGGGAGGCGCGCGGCATCCCGGCCGCCCTGGTCGCGGTGGACGTCGCCTCGCACTCCCCCCAGGTGGACCCGCTCCTGGCCGATCTGCGCGACGCCCTCGCCGATCTGACACCCCGCACACCAAGCGTGCCGTTCTACACCACCGTGCTGGACGATCCGCACACCGTCCCCGCCTTCGACGCCGACTACTGGTGCGCCAATCTGCGCCACCCGGTCCGGTTCGCCGCGGCCGTCGCCGCCGCGGCCGCCGACCGCCACCTGGTGTACGTCGAAATCGCCCCGCACCCGGTCGTCACCCACTCCGTCGGCCGCTGCCTGGAAAGCATGGACGGCCTGGACGGCGGACACGTCGTGCTGCCCACCCTGCGCCGCGACGAGGACGAGACGGCCACCTTCCGCACCCAACTGGCCGCCCTGCACTGCGCAGGCGTCCCCGTGGACTGGACACGGCTGTACCCACGGGCCGCCCTCGTCGACGTCCCCACCATCACCTTCGACCGCAAACGCCACTGGACCCAGCCCACCCTCACAGCCGTTCCGGGAGGGCCGCCGGGCGCCGCCGCCGGTCCGCTGCCCGGCAGCCACACGGAGGTGCCCGGCGATCCGGTCCGGCACACCTGGCTCGGCGAGACCGGGACCGCCGCGCTGCCCTGGCTGGACGACCACAAGGTCTACGACGCCCCCGTGCTGCCCGGAGCCGCCCACTACGCCCTCGCCCTCACCACCGCCTGCGAGGTCTTCGACGCCCGGCCCACCGAAGTCGAGGTCACCGATGTGCACTTCCGCGAGCCGCTGCGGCTCGCCGAGCACACCGACATCACCACCACGCTCACCCTGGCGGCCGCCGACCGCGCCGACTGCGAGATCTTCGGACGCGGCGACGACGGTACCTGGATACGGCAGTCCACCGCGGTCGTGCGCCGACTGGCCGTACCCCCGAGGCCGCGCGCCGCGTCCGTGGAAAACCTCGCCCTCCGCCACCCGGTCCCCGTCGAACCAGCCTCCCTGTACGCCAACATGCGGGCCCGCGGGCTCCACCACGGGCCGGCGTTCAACGGGATCACCCACGCGCACGCCTCCCGCCACGGCGACAGCTTCTGGGCACGGGTCGAAATACCCGAGGCGGCGCGTACTCCCGAGCACGCGCTGCGCGTCCACCCCGCCCTCGTCGACCTCTGCGGCCAACTCCTCATATCGGGGCTGCTGCACGAGACCGACCCCGGGCTGATCCTGCCGGTCCGGATCCGCTCCGTACGGGTCCTCGGCGATACCGCGACCGCGACGTACTGCCACGCCCGCGTCGTCGAGGCCACGTCCGACACGCTCATCGGTCACATCCGGCTGCTCGACGAGGCGGGCACCCCGGTCCTGGCCATCGACGGGCTGCGGCTGGCGCGCCACGCCGTCCCCGAGCCCACCGAAGTCGACCACTGGTTCCTCGAGACCGGCTGGCACCGCGCCGAGCGACCGGCCCCCGCGGCCACCGGCCCGGCGGGTGACTGGCTGGTCGTCGGCGAGGGCGGGACGGACGCCCCGGCGCGGGAACTGGCCGACGCGCTGCGCGCGGCCGGGGCGCGGGCCGACGCCTGGAACTGGCCGCCGGAGGACCACCGCCTCGACGCCCTCCGCGAGTCCCTGACCGCCCGCCTGGCCCAGGGCGCCACCACGGCCGTGGTCCTGCTGGGTGGTGTGGGCACCGGTGCGGACCCGGCCACCGAAGCCCTCGCCCGCACCCGCAGGGCGCTCGGCGCCGCCCAGGCGATCGCCGCCTGCGGCGCGGAGCCACCCCGCCTGTACGTGATCACCCGCGGCGCCCGGGCCGTGGCACCCGGGGAGGTGGCGGACCCGACCCAGAGCTCGCTCCGCGGGCTGGTCCGAGTGCTTGCCCTCGAACACCCGCGCATGCGGGCCACGCTGGTGGACACCGCACCCATCGGAGGAGCCGACGCGGGGGCCACCGACGCGGCCGTGGGTGCGGATATCGCCGGGGCCACCGACCCGGCCGACCTCGCCCGGGTCACCGACCTCGCCCGGGTCACCG
>NZ_MUNE01000057.1 GCF_002154605.1 Streptomyces milbemycinicus
GACCCCGCCGACCGCCGCCGCGCGCTCATCAGCCCCGCCGCCGAGCCCTCCGCCCGCGTCGCGCAGGTGCGCGCCACGACCGTCGACGCGGCCCTCGCCACCGCACTCGGCACCGACGACCCTCAGCTGCTGCGCGAAGTGGCCGACGCCCTCGCGGTCCTCGCCCGCCACTTCACTCCGTAGGCGACCACGGCACTACCCTGCCGTTCATGGCCGACCCGCTTCCGATGACCGCCGCGCAAGCCACCGCCGAGCGTGCCGACGTCGCCGCCTTCCGCGCCGAGGTGGGGCTCGACCACCTCATCGACGTCCACACCCACTTCATGCCGCAGCGCGTCCTGGACAAGGTCTGGGCGTACTTCGACTCGGCGGGCCCCCTCGTGGGGAAGGTCTGGCCGATCGCGTACCGGCAAGAGGAGCAGGAACGCCTCGATGTGCTGCGCGGCTTCGGGGTGCGCGCCTTCACCGCGATGCTCTACCCGCACAAGCCCGCCATGGCCCGCTGGCTCAACGACTGGGCCGCCGACTTCGCCGCCCGCACCCCCGACTGTCTGCACACCGCGACCTTCTACGCCGAGCCCTGCGCCCTCGACGATGTGCGCCGCGCCCTCGACCAGGGCGCGCGTGTCTTCAAGTGCCATCTGCAGGTCGGGGGCTTCGACCCCAACGACCCGCTGCTGGACGAGGTGTGGGCGCTGCTCGCCGAGCGCGGCATACCGGTGGTCAGCCACTGCGGCTCCGGGCCCATCCCCGGCCGGCACACCGGGCCCGGCCCGATCGGCGCCGTCCTCGGCCGCCATCCCGCGCTGCGGCTGGTGGTGGCGCATCTGGGCGGGCCGGAGTACGTGGAATTCCTCGACCTGGCCGAGCGGTACGAGCACGTCATGCTCGACACGACCATGTCCTTCACCCCGTTTGTCGAGGCCGATATGCCCTTCCCGCGCGCCGAGCTGCCCCGGCTCGCCGACCTGGGGGAGAAGGTCCTGCTGGGCACCGACTTCCCGAACATCCCGTATCCGTATGTGGATGCCCTGCGCGTCCTGCGGGACCTCGACCTCGGCGCCGACTGGCTGCGCGCGGTCTGTCATGACAACGCCGCACGGCTTTTCGGCCTTTGAGCCGTTCTGTGACCGGCCGGTCGGCCCGCTGTCGGACCCATGAGTCAAGATCTCTCCATGGAGACGACAGCAGGCGGGCCGGTGACGGCGCGGGCCGAGGTGGCGGCCCTGGACGATCACGGCGTGGGGAGCGCGCTGAGCGGGCTCATCGACGGGTGGGGATATTGGACGCGTGACGGCGCCCTGGCCGGCATCGAGCGGACCGGGCGCTATCTGGCCGGGACCTGGGATCCGGCCGTGCCGGACGGCGGTCCGGGGAAGGGTGGGGAAGGGTCCTGGACGCGGTTCATCGGGCGGATCGGGGCCGTGGCCCTGCGCGCCGCCGCGCCGTCCACCCGCGAGGAATTCCGTCAGCGGCTGCTGGCGCTGCTGGAGTTCTGGGCGGAGGGGCCCTTTGCCGACCCGGAGGCCCGGCTGCGCACGGGTGTGGTGCGGCTGGCGGAGGACGCGCCGGAGTCGGTGCGGGACGAGCGGGGGGCCGCCGTCGCGGTCTGGTGGTCCCGTGAGCACGGCAAGGACGGCCGTAGGTTCGTCGACCTGCGGGCCGGGGAGGCGGACCCGCCGAGCCTGGGGACCATCGAAGAGGTGCACGAGGTCCCGCACGGCTGGGGCAGCGCCGAGCAGCTGCGCCGCCTCGTGGGCCTGGTCCGTGAGCGCGGGCCGGTGCCGTGGGATCACGAGGCCGTGGCCCTGCTGCGCGACGGCACGGGCATGGGGCGTGCGGGCGCGTCCCTCGCGTTGGCGGGGCTCATCACCCGGGTGCACGTCCGGTGCTTCGAGAACCACGAACGGGGGATTCTGCGGCTCAAAGTGGCCGAGGCCGAGGACGGCGCGTCCGAGTTGAACCGGCTGACCTCGCTGGAGCGGCTTGAGCTGCTGGCGGACGTGCTGCCCGACGACCCGGCCGAGCTGTGGGAGCCGGGCGGGATGCGGGATGTGGCGGAGCGGCTGGCCGAGGCGTGGCGGGCGCGGCGCGGGCGGCGGGTCGTGGTGCCGGAGCCTACGCATAACGCGGTCGTCGACCTGCAGCTGCTGCGCCTGTCCGCGGCCGAGTTCTGCGCGGCGTTCACCAACCCCGCCGCCGAACCCGGGCTCAGCGCCCCCGTCGACACCTGGATCAAGAACACCGACCACGGCCCGATGGTCACCGACGCCAATGCCCGGTGGGACATCGCGAGGTTCGAGGACCGCCTGCTCACCGTCGTCCCCCACCTGTCCTGGGTCTACTCCGACATCCCCGCCGGTGACCCCGTCCGCGACGGGGCGCCCGGCCTGGTACGAGTGCTTCAGGAGCGGTTGAACCACCCGGGGCTGCTGCTGGACGCCGGCACGCTCGACCTCAAGGTGGGGACCTCGGTCGCCGACCTGCACGAGCGTTTCGGGTACCAGCCGTATGCCGGGCCGGAGCGGCTGGACGTCGCGTCCATCGACGACGGGCTCACCGTGGTCACGGACGGCATAGTCGACCGCAGGGGTTACGTGTCCCGGACCCGCCTGTACTTCCGCCCGGCGTTCTACGGCGACGACGAGCGCTCCCGGGCGCTGTTGGCGGCCAGAGCCGACTCCCGCTACGACCTTGAGCTCGGGATCGTCGAGTGGCTGCGCGGCCCCGCCTGTGCGCGCATCGTCGAGCGGATCGAGAGCGCCGCGCTGCCCGCAGGCGCGTACGAGACCAACCCGGCGGCCTCCGCGTCCGACGTGGTGGCCCGGGTCGCGGGCGGGCTCGGCATCGACGAGGACGCGGCGGCGCTCTACCTCCAGTTGCTGGCCCTGCCCGCGCCGACCGACCGTAACGTCCGTATGTGGAACGGCTGGAAGACCGCACAACACCAGAAGGCCGCCGCCCAGCTGGTCGAGCGCGGCCTGGTCGTGGAGGACAAGCGCCCCCGGGCGGGCCGTCAGATCTTCCTGCCGGGCGAGTGGATCCACGCCAAGAAGCCCTTCCAGCCGATGGAGGCGTGGAAAGCGGACCTCATCGGGGTGGAGCGCTCCTACAACGGGCGCCTGGAGAACCCGCTTCCGCTGCCCACCCGCACCCTGCCCGAGCTGTTCGCCCACGCCTGGGCGCTGGTCGAGGACGGAGCCGGTCCCGCTGCGTAATCGCTCGTCACTTCACCTCCGCCTCGCACACCAGCCGCCGCCGGTGGTCCACCGCCCGCTCCGGCCCGGTCAGCGTCAGCGGCACCGTATGCCGTACGTCGGCGTCCGCGCTGGACGCGGCCAGGCGCAGCGCCAGGGGCCCGGGTGCGACGATCCGGCCGCCGTCGGGGGCGCCCGGGTAGGAGGCCAGGTCGGCGTGGAAGGTGAAGTGGACCTCGGCGCTCTCGCCGGGGGCGAGCGGGACGCGGGCGTAGCCGATGAGCCGGGTGACCGGGCGGACGGTGCGGGCCACGGGCTGGTGCAGATAGAGCTGGACCACCTCGGTGCCGGGGCGCTCGCCGGTGTTGCGGACGGTCAGCCGCACCGTGGTCTCGCCGTCGGTGGCGAGGGTGGCCGCGTCGGTCTCCGGGCGCTCCCAGCTGAAGGAGGTGTACGACAGGCCGTGGCCGAAGGCATGCAGCGGGGTCGGGTCGACATTGCTGGCCTCGCCCCGTAGGCCCAGCGGCGGCTGAAGGTACGTCCAGGGCTGGCCGCCGGTCGTGTACGGGACGCTGACGGGCAGCCGGCCCGAGGGGTTGACCCGGCCGGAGAGGACCGCGGCGACGGCCGGGCCGCCCTCCTCGCCGGGGAAGAACGCCTGGACGGCGGCGGCGAGCAGCCCCGACCAGCGGCCGAGCGCGTACGGGCGGCCGGTGAGCAGGACCAGCACGACGGGCGTGCCGGTGGCCAGCAGGGTGTCGAGCAGGGCGCCCTGATCGCCGGGGAGTTCCAGGTCGGCGGCGTCGCAGCCCTCACCCGAGGTGCCCCGGCCGAAGAGGCCGGAGCGGTCGCCGAGCACGGCGACGCACACATCCGCGTCCGCGGCGACGCGGGAGGCGCGCGCGAGGCGGCTCTCGGCGGCGACGGCGGCCGAGGTGGCGGTGGCGCCGGGCGGGGCCGCGGCCGGGCCGGGCGGGGCGCAGCCCTCGGCGTGGGTTAGCGCTGCGTCGGGGAGTTCGGCGCGCAGCGCGGCGAGCACCGTCGGCACATCGATGCCGAGGGGCAGGTCCGGGTGCTCGACGCCGACGTGCCGGGGGAAGGTGTAGCAGCCGAGCATCGCCGCGGGGTCGTCGGCGAGCGGGCCGACGACCGCGATCCGGGTCCCGTGCGCGAGCGGCAGCGCCTCGCGGTCGTTGGCGAGCAGCACCACCGACTCCTCGGCCAGCTGCCGGGCCACCTCCCGCATCACCGGCGGGTCCAGGTCCACGATCTGGGGCAGCGCGGGCGGGGTGGCCGACCAGTCCGGGTCCAGCAGCCCCAGTTCGCACTTCTGCCGCAGCACCCGCAGCGCCGCCGCGTCCACCAGCGCCTCGGGGACGTCCCCGGCCCGTACGGCGTCCCGCAGCGGCGCGGCGAAGCAGCGTACGGCGGGCAGCTCCACGTCCACGCCCGCCTCCAGCGCGAGCGCCGCGGCGCGCGCCGGGGTGTCGGCGACGCGGTGGTGCAGCTCCAGGAAGGAGAGGCCGAAGTAGTCGGAGACGACGGTGCCGGTGAAGCCCCAGCGCTCGCGCAGCAGTTCCGTCAGCAGTCGGCGGTTCGCGGCCGACGGGACGCCGTCGAGGTCGTTGTAGGAGTGCATGACCGAGCGCGCCCCGCCGTCCCGCAGGGCCATCTCGAACGGCGGCAGGATGACATCCGCGAGCTCGCGCGGGCCGATGGAGACCGGGGCGTGGTTGCGGGCGCCGCGCGAGGCGGAGTAGCCCGCGAAGTGCTTGAGGGTGGCGATGATCCCGGCCGACTGGAGGCCGCGCACATACGCGGTGCCGATGGTTCCGACCAGATACGGGTCCTCGCCGATGGACTCCTCCGTACGGCCCCAGCGCGGGTCGCGCACCACGTCGAGGACGGGCGACAGGCCCTGGTGGATGCCCACCGCCCGCATCGAGGCGCCGATCAGCTCCGCGGCCCGGCCCACCAGCGCCGGGTCGAAGGTGGCGCCCCAGGCCAGCGGGGTGGGGAAGACGGTCGCGCCCCAGGCGAAGAACCCGGTCAGGCACTCCTCGTGGGCGACGGCCGGGATCCCGAAACGGTTGCCCGCGGCGACCCGCGCCTGGGTGCGGGCGAGGGCGGCGGCGCCCTCGCCCGGATCGACGGGGGCGGTGCCGAAGGGGCGGGTCAGCTGGCCGAGTCCGTGGGGGAGCAGGGTGTCGAGGTCCACCTCCTCGTTGACCTGGTGCTGGAGCGGGGCGACGTCCTCGCCCTCCGTGGACTCGGAGCCCGGCCAGACGCCGGCGAGCTGGGCGAGCTTCTCCTCCAGGGTCATCCGGGAGAGCAGGTCCGCGGCGCGGTCTTCGGCGGGAAGGGAGGTGTTCTGCCAGGGGTGAGGCATGAAGCTCCTTGGCTCAGGGCTGTTCGGGGGGCCGCTCACTTGCCGCCCACGCCCATCAGGCCGTTGATCAGCTGACGGCGGGCGAAGAGATAGACGACGAAGATCGGGACGATGGACAGCACGACCGCGGTGAGCAGCGCCGGGGTGTCCACCCGGAACTCGCCGACGTAGTCGTACAGGCCCAGGGTCAGCACCCGGTTGCTCCTGGACTGGGTGAGGATCAGCGGGAACATGAAGCCGTTCCAGGCGTGCAGCGCCGAGTACACCCCGACCGTGGAGATCCCCGCCCGCGACATCGGCACCACCAGCCGCAGCAGCACCCGGGTCGGCCCGGCGCCGTCCAGCGCCATCGACTCGTACAGCTCCTCGTCGATATCGCGCATGGTCCCCGCCAGGATCAGCACGCTGACGGGGAGGGAGAAGGCGGCCGTCGGCAGGATCACCGCCAGCAGGGTGTCGTACAGCTGGAGCTTGGTGATCACCAGATAGATCGGGATGATCACGGCCTGGGACGGGATCGCGAGCCCGAGCAGAAAGATCTGGAAGACGCGCCGGGACATCCGGCTGCGGGCGCGCACCACCGCATAGCCGACGGTCACCGACAGCACGATGACGATGGCGGCGCAGACGGCGGTGACGACCAGGGTGTTGCCCAGATAGGAGAAGAAGTGGCTGCTGAGCACCCGGTCGTAGTTGGCGAGCGTGGGGTGGGTGGGCAGCGCGAGCGGGCCGTCGTCGATATAGCCGTCGCGGGTCCGGAAGGTCGTGGCCACCAGTACGTACAGCGGGGCGCCCACGATGACCAGCCAGATGAGGGAGGCAAGCCCGGCCGGGTAGTTGGGCCTTCGGGGGCCGCTCCCCTTCAGCAGACGGGGCAGTCCCGCGCGGCGCGGCTTCGACGGCGGGGCCGCCTTGCCGGTCGTACGGTCCGCCTCGGGGCGCTGGTGCAGCACGTCGGTCACATCCCCTCCCGGGTGCTGCGCATCGCGCTGAAGCCGGTCAGCCGCACCAGCAGCAGCGAGACGGCGGTGGCGACGACCACGAGGAGGGCCGCGACCGCGCTGGCGTAGCCGAGGTCGAAGGCCTGGAAGCCGTTCTTGTACATCAGGAACGGCACGATGCTGGTGTCCGTGCCCGGGCCGCCCTTGGTGAGGATCAGGACGGTGTCGAAGAACGTCAGCGCGCCCACCACCATGATCACCGAGGAGGTGACCACGGTGTTGCGCAGCTGGGGCAGCGTGATCGAGAAGAACTGGCGGACGGTGCCGGCCCCGTCGATCGCCGCCGCGTCGTAGAGGGAGCGTGGGATGGCCCGGGCGCCGCCCTGGTAGATCAGCGTGTGGAGGGGGATGAACTGCCAGGCGGTGACGAAGAGGATGGCGCCGAGGGCGCCCTGGGGGTCGCCGAGCAGATCGCCGTCCTCGAAGCCGAGGGCGGGCCCGATCTCCGCGATGAGGCCGAAGTTGGGGTCCAGCAGCTGCTTCCACACCAGGGCGAGGGCGACGGAGGACGCCAGCAGCGGCAGGAAGAAGATCGCCGACAGCACGGCGCGGTTGCGCTGCCGCCCGGCCGCCCACACCCCCAGCAGCAGCGCGATCGGGGTCTGTACGAGCCAGGTCAGCACGGTCAGCAGCAGGCTGAGCCAGACGGCCTGGCGCATGTCCGGGTCGTGCCACAGCCGGGACCAGTTGTCGGTGCCGGTCCACTGGGGGGAGCCGATACCGTCCCAGTCGGTGAAGGCCAGATAGCCGACCAGCAGCATGGGGGCGACGGCGAAGCACACGAAGAACAGCACCCCGGGAAGCGCCCAGGCGGCGCTGGGGCGGCCCACGGCGTTACGCCCCACGGCCTTGCGCCCTGCGGCCTTACGACCCACGGCCCTACGACCCGAGCCGCCGCGGGGCGCGCCCTGGCCGGGCGCGCCCTTGGGATCGGCGGCCGCGCTGTCGGCGCCCGCCACTACTTGATGTCCTTCTGCATCGCCGTGACGAACCCGGTCGGGCTCAGCTGCCCGTTGAACAGCTTCTGGATGTTGGTGTGCAGAGCAGGGGTGTTCTTGGCCGACAGCGCCTGGTCCCAGGAGAGGGTGAAGCTGGGGGCCTCACGGACCATGTCGTACTGGAACTGCGCATAGGTCGGGTTCTCGTGCTTGCCCAGCAGCGAGGTGGCGTCGGAGGTGGCGGGCACATCGCCATTGGCGATCAGGTCCTTGGAGTAGTCCTGCTTGGCGGCGAACTTGACGAACTCGATCGCCGCGTCCCGCTTCTTCCCCTTCGTCTTGGCGTTGACGGACCAGTAGTTGGTCGGGTTGCCCACCACGTTCTTGGGGTCGCCGTTGCCGTCCGGGATGGCCGGGAAGGTGGTCCAGCCGAGCCCCGACTTGGCGAAGTCCGGCTGGTTCGCCTTCTGATTGGCGTACTCCCAGGAGCCCATCAGATGCATCGCGGCCTTGCCCTTGGCGAAGAGCGTGGAGGCCCCGTCGGCGGTGTAGTTGACCGACTTGTAGTTCTTGCCGAAGGTGCCCCGGTCGACCAGTTCCTTGATCGTCTCGGCGGTTTTCAGCACGGCCGGGTCGTCCCACCCCGAGGCGTCCCCGCTCTGGATCCGCTTGAAGACCTCGGCCCCGCCGTAGCGGTCCACCAGGTACTCCACCCACATCAGCTCGGTCCACGGGTCCGTGCCCGCGAGCGCGAAGGGGGTGACGCCCTTCTTCTTGAAGGTGTTGATCAGGCCCAGCAGATCGTCCCAGGACTTGGGCGGCTGCGCCCCCGCGTCCTGGAACACCTTCTTGTTGTAGAAGAGGATCACCGGCTGCATACCGCGCATGGGGATGCCGTAATAGGTGTTGTTCACCGCTCCGGCCTTGAGGATGGAGGGGATGAACGCCTTCTGGAGCTCAGGGTCCTTCTTGAAGGACGGGCCGAGGTCGACCAGCATGTCCTCCTTCACGAAGTCGCTGATGCTGCCGCCGCCCCAGTTGAAGAAGACGTCCGGGGCGTTGGGGGTGCCCATCGAGGTGCGCATCTTGTCCGAGTAGCCCTCACCGGGCACCTCGGTGAGCTTCGCCTTCACCTTGGACGTCTTGTTGAACCGCTCGACGACCGCGCGCTGCACCTTGGTCGAGGCGTCCTGGTAGACCCAGACGTCGATGGAGTCGTCGTCCGAGCCACCGGGGCCGGAGCTGCCGCAGGCGGTGAGGGTGGTGGTGGCCAAGAGCAGTGCGGCAGCCAGGGTGGACGCACGGAGGATCGACCGTGACCTGGGGGTACGCATCGTCATCGTCGCATTGCCTTCCGGAAGTAGCCCGATAATTCTCGGAAGTGATTGCGTGGACGGTAAGGGCGTGCTGATGTCGTGTCAAGACATCGCGCAATGAGGGCTGTTGGGGCGGATGCAGGGGCGGTTGAAGGGACGGTTGAAGGGACGGTTGAAGGGACGGAGCGGGCGTCGGGGTCGTTACGGGGTGCTCGGCGCCGCCGTACTGGCGCGGACGACCAGCGCCGTCGCGAGTTCCACCCGGGGGGACTCGATCTCCTCGCCGCGCGCCTGGCGCAGCACCGTACGGGCGGCCAGCTTGCCCATCTCCGCGAGCGGCTGGCGCACCGTGGTCAGCGGCGGGGCCGACCAGCGGACTTCGGGAAGGTCGTCGAAGCCCACCACGCTCACGTCCTCCGGCACCCGCAGGCCGCGGCGGCGTAGCGCCTCGATCGCGCCCAGTGCCATCTGGTCACTGGAGGCGAACACGGCGGTGGGCGGGGTCGCCGCGTCCATGAGCTGATCGCAGCCGACAAAACCGGACTCGTGGTAGAAGTCGCCCTGCGCCACCAGCGCCTGGTCGTACGGCACCCCCGCCGCCTCCAGGGCGGCCCGGTGGCCGTCCAGCCGGGCCCGGCTGCACAGCAGCCGCGGCGGGCCGGCGATAAAGCCGATCCGGCGGTGGCCCAGGCCCAGCAGATGCTCGGTCGCGGCCATTCCGCCCGCCCAGTTGGTCGCCCCGATGGTGGGCGCGTCCAGGGCGGGGGAGCCGGCCGGGTCGACCACCACGATCGGCACGTTGAGCCGTCGCAGCTCCTCGTGCAGCACCGGTTCGAGCACGGAGGTCACCAGGATCACCCCGTCCGAGGCGCGCGCCCGCAGGTTCTTCATCCACTGCCGCGCCGCGCCCGCCCGGCCGTGGATGGCGGAGACCACCGTGCCCACGCCGTCCTCGTGCGCGACCTCCTCCACCCCGCGGATGATCTCCACCGCCCAGGGGCTGTCCAGGTCGTTGAAGACCAGGTCCAGCAGGGCGGCCCGGTCGCCCGGGGCGGTGTGGCGGCGGCGGTAGCCGTGGAGCCGCAGCAGATTCTCCACCCGGGCCCGGGTCTCGGGCGAGACGTCAGAACGCCCGTTGACCACCCGCGAGACCGTGGGCACCGACACCCCGGCCTCCTGCGCGATGGCCGTGATCGTCACCTTGGGCCGGGCGCCACCCTCGGAACCCGCGCTCTCCGTAGCCATTTCCGCCTCCTCCGTTGACGAGAGTCACTCCCGCCTCTACCTTTCCGGGCGCACCCTCGGAACCTTGCAGAAGTCTTCCGGAAAACCGGATCAGACGTGAAGAGAAGAGAGGGACGTCCATGAAGCTCCTGAGCTTACGCAGCGGCGTGCTGGTGGCCTCTGCCGCCGTGGCGACCTTGGCCTTCGGACTCGCCGCCCCCGGTCAGGCGGCCGAACACCCGGCAGGAGGGGCGGCCGCGAAGGCCAACCCCACCCTCCGCGAGGTCGCCGACCGCACCGGCCGCTTCGTCGGTACGGCGATCAACGACGGCCGGCTCGGCGACACCACCTACGCCAACATCGCCAAGAGCGAGTTCTCCAGCGTCACCGCCGAGAACGCCATGAAGTGGGGCTCGGTCGAGCCCAACCGTGGCCAGTTCAACTGGGCCGCCGCCGACCGGCTGGTCTCCTTCGCGCAGAGCAACAACCAGAAGGTCTACGGCCACACCCTGGTCTGGCACAGCCAGATGCCGAACTGGCTGGCCAACGGCTCGTTCTCCAACTCCGAGCTGCGCACCATCATGACCAACCACGTCACCACCCAGGTCAGCCGCTACAAGGGCAAGGTCCAGCGCTGGGACGTGGTCAACGAGGCGTTCAACGAGGACGGAACGCTGCGCCAGTCCAAGTTCCAGCAGCAGCTCGGCGAGTCGTACATCGCCGACGCCTTCCGCGCCGCCCGCGCCGCCGACCCCGGCGCCAAGCTCTTCATCAACGACTACAACACCGAGGGCACGGGCGCGAAGAGCAACGGCCTGTACAACCTGGTCCAGCGGCTCAAGAGCCAGGGCGTGCCCATCGACGGCGTCGGCTTCCAGAGCCACCTCATCGTGAACCAGGTGCCCTCCACCATGAAGGCCAACCTGCAGCGCTTCGCCGACCTCGGCCTCGAGATCGTCGTCTCCGAACTCGACATCCGCATGGCCACCCCGGCCGACTCCACCAAGCTTCAGCAGCAGGCGGCCAACTACAAGACCGTGGCCCAGACCTGCCTGGCCATCTCCCGCTGCGCCGGCATCACCGTATGGGGCTTCGGCGACCGGGACTCCTGGGTCCCCGGCACCTTCCCCGGCCAGGGCGCGGCCAACCTGTACGACGACAACTACCAGCCCAAGCCCGCCTACACCGCGTTCCGCGACGGCCTGGCCGGATCCTAGGGAGCGGTACGCGATGAGACCTCACCCGCACGGTATACGTCCCGTGGGCATCCGCACCCAGGGCATACGTACCCTCGGCATACGTACGTACGGCATCCGCAGAGCCGCCCTAGTCCTCGCCGCCGCCGGAGCGCTGCTGCTCGGCCTGGCCACCCCCAGCAGCGCGGCCGACCCGGTGCTGCGCGACCTGGCCCAGGCGAAGGGCAAGTACTACGGCACCGCCGTGACCGCGTCCAAGCTGGGCGGCACCTACGCCACGATCGCCGGCGGCCAGTTCGACTCGATCACCCCCGGCAACGAGATGAAGTGGGAGTCCGTCGAGCCCAGCCGCGGCACGTACAACTGGTCCGGCGCGGACGCCGTGGTCAGCTTCGCCCAGTCGCACACCATGCAGGTGCGCGGCCACACCCTGGTCTGGCACAGCCAGCTGCCGGGCTGGCTGACCTCCGGCAGCTGGACCGCCGACCAGCTGCGCACCCTCATGACCGACCACATCACCACCGAGGTCGGCCGCTACAAGGGCAAGATCTCGCACTGGGACGTGGTCAACGAGCCGTTCAACGAGGACGGCACCTTCCGGCAGTCCATGTGGTACACGAAGCTCGGCCAGAGCTATATCGCCGACGCGCTGCGCGCCGCCCGCGCCGCCGACCCGGACGCCAAGCTGTACCTCAACGACTACAACACCGACGGCACGGGCGCGAAGAGCGACGCCATGTACAACCTGGTCAAGGCCCTCAAGGCGGACGGCGTCCCGATCGACGGCGTCGGCTTCCAGGGCCATCTCATCCTCGGCCAGGTGCCGTCCACGATGCAGACCAACCTGCAGCGCTTCGCCGACCTCGGCGTGGACGTCGCCGTCACCGAGCTGGACATCCGGATGCAGCTGCCCGTCAGCGACGCCAAGCTCGCCCAGCAGAAGGCCGACTACAAGACCGTCACCAGCGCATGCGTCGCCGTCAGCCGCTGCAAGGGGGTGACGGTCTGGGGCTTCACCGACTCCGACTCCTGGATCCCCGACGTCTTCGACGGCCAGGGCGCCGCCACCCCGTACGACGAGAACTACCAGCCCAAACCGGCGTACTACGGCATCGCCGAAGCCCTCGGCTGGACCGGCGACGGCGGGCAGGACCCGACGCCCACCACGGGCTGCGCGGTGACCTACTCGGTCACCAACCAGTGGAACACCGGCTTCACGGCGAACGTCACCGTCAAGAACACCGGGTCCAGTGCCATCAACGGCTGGAAGGTGGCCTGGACCTACCCCTCGGGCCAGCAGGTGACTTCCGCCTGGAACGCCACCGTGACCCAGACCGGCTCCCAGGTCACGGCGGCCGACGCGGGCTACAACGCCACGATCGGCGCCGGCGGCTCGGTGTCGTTCGGCTTCAACGGCAACTGGTCCGGCTCCAACACCGCACCCAGCGCCTTCACCCTCAACGGCGCTACCTGCACGGCGAGCTGAGCGTGTCCATCTGCCTGGACGGTGACTCCGACTCCGCCTCGCCGTCCAGGCACCCCACCCCATCCGGTGCCACGCGGCGGAGCCGCATATCAGCGCAGCTTCCCCTACCCGCCTCTTCCCGATGTTCCAGACGGGTAGTTCTGGAGTGATCGATAGTGGCTGTATCGCAGCAGGTCAACGGTACGGTGGAGCCGGGTGGACTAGGCTCGCGCCATGCCTACATCGGACAGCGTGACGCTTCGGACGCTCGATGGTCTGCATCTGGCTGGCACACTCGTGCGCCCCGACGTGCCAGCCTCGCGCGCTGTCGTGCTTGTGCACGGCGGTGGCGTCACTCGGGAAGAGGGCGGGTTCTTCACGCGCCTGGCTGCTGGAATGGCTGGGAGTGGTGTGGCGTCTCTCCGGTTCGACATGCGCGGCCATGGCGAAAGTGAGGGTCGACAGGAAGAGCTGACCCTGGCCATGATCCTTAATGATATTCGAGTAGCCATCTCCTACCTCCGCGAAGCCACCAGCGCCCGGGAAATCGCGTTGCTGGGTGCCAGCTTTGGCGGCGGTATCTGCGCATACTATGCCGCTAAGCGTTCGGCGGATCTTTCGCGACTGGTGCTGTTCAACCCTCAGCTGGATTACAAATGGCGCACCATCGACACGCGAGCCTATTGGGTCAATGATTCAATCAGTGAAGAGGCGGCGCAACAACTCACCGATCAAGGATTCATCCAATTCACGCCGACCCTGAGGCATGGGCGGCCATTGTTCAACGAGGTGTTCTGGTTTCATCCGCATGAGGTAGTTGGCGAGGTGCGAGCTCCGACTCTGATCGTCCACGGAACCGAAGACACGTTCGTGCCTATCGGATTGTCGCGGAATGCTGTACAGAAGTTCAGGGCCCCTTGTGAAATCATCGAGATTGAAGGGGCGCAGCACGGTTTCGCTGTGCACGATGACCCACAGTATCTGAATCCTCAGAGTCAGGAATGGCAGAAGTTTGTCATCCGTACCGTGAGTGAATGGCTGACCGCCGACTCCTCGCGGGGTTAGGCAGCGTGGAACGCTTCGCGGAAGTCTCGCGCCCTTGCGCTCCCCGATGGACATCGAGACCAAGACATCCTCAACCGCGCGTCAGCTCTTTGGCCATGACGGCGAATAGCGGCGAGTCGTCTGACGGCTTCGCTTCGCCTGCCTTGTTGTATTCCCAACTCTCATACATTGCTTGGACTTTGGGGTGAGCGGAGTCAACCAGGAGTGTTACGATATGGGCTTCGACCGATTCGAGTAGTGCGTCATGGATCTGCTTTGCCCGGCCGGTCCGGCGCCATTTGGGAATAACCTTCAATTCCGACAGTGCGAAGACTGACCCCCTGGCACTGGCTGGCCGTTGGTGCCCCTTCCACCACCCACCCGGTTTGAACATGGCGCCGTATGCATACCCGACAGGGCCGTCCTTTTCCCAACCCAATACGCACTGCCAGTTCTCACGTGAGGACCACAGGTCCACGAAGTACGAGAAACGTTCACGTGAGTGAAATGGGTCCGGATCGTCCGCGTATGCCTCGTCGTGGATGTCAAGCAGCAGGGACCTAATTTCCGGTGCATCAGCATGTGAGTAGCGCTTCAGATCCATTGACTGGACTCCTCGATCCACTCGACGACTTCGGGACTCTTTGAGCCGGAGGCTACGATCACCTTTCGTGTCGCGGCCAGAGTGTGAGCGGTTCTCCTCGATCCGGAAGTGGGCAGCAGCAATGCGTGAGCCTGTCTACCTGTCGCACAGGCTGGCTCCAGGTCTCCTTGTCTGGCCTGGGCCAGTGCCAGATGAGCTGTATACAAGGCCCTATTGCGGGCCATACCCTTGGGGATGGCGGCGAGCGTGCGATGCAGGCAGTACTCCGCCCTTCCGTGATCGCCCATTGCGGACCAGATGAACGAGGACAGAGCGTCCATCTCGCTGGCGTCGAAGAACTTGATCCACTCCGGCCGTTTCTCGTCGGAGCTACGGGCGAAGGCACGCTCAGCGTCGCTGAGGGCTCGAAGAGCTTCTGAGCGACGCCCGAGGCGCGCGAGTCCGCTGGCGTTCCGGATGTGCCCGAGGGAGGCATACAGCGAATCCCTCCGGGCGGTGGAGGAGCGCTTCATCACCTCTGATCCGGCGACGGCTTCGGCGTAGTTCTCGTGCTGCCTGGAGGTGAGGGTCAGATGGTTCCAGACCTGGTACATCGTCTCGCTGTCGCGAGACAATCCAGCGAAGATCAGGGCCTCGTGGAGATGAACGCGCGCCCGCCGCGGAGATTTCGCGTCGATGGCCGCGAAAGCCGCAGAGCCGAAGACGTCGGCTGCGAGTCGATGAAGCATGTCTCGTACACGAGTCGAGGATGAGGACACGGCAAGGGTTGACTGAATCCGGGAAGCCAGTTCTACCGCGAGCTTCTCCACCTCCCGTGATCCTCCTACGGCTCGATCCTGTCGGACGATGGCCACGTAATCCTGGTGGAATCGTCGGACGTCGTTGACGCCAAGGCGCCCATGAGCGGGTGCGTACGGAGCGGCAATGGCCAGAGCCGCACCGCTTGTGGCGGCGAGGAGCGCACGTCGGTGCACGGGATCTTCCTCCGGTGGTGCGATGCGCTTCTTGCGAGGCACGAACCCTAGGTCTTCGGCGCTGGCACCAAGAACCTTCTCCAGGCACAGCCTGATGCGGTCCTGCGGCCACTTGGTCTCGCCGCGCAGCCATCGCCGGATGTCGGCATCGGTCACGTTGCCTGGCTTGCCTGTCAGGAGTTCGATCTCAGCATTGATCTGACGCGCTAACTCTGCCTGGGAGAAGCCGAGGGCGGCGATGCGCGCCGCGAGCTTGCGGTTCCGCTGTGCCATGCCCTCACGGTAACGGTGTGCGACAGTCCGGACACGGGTGAAGGTAAAAATCACCGGGGTCATGTGATGGGAGACGCGCTCTTCCACCTGTCCGTCGGGCGGCGCTGGGCCGTTCACTAGGCATCACCAGGTCAACGGGCGACGGAGCCAGAAGCTCTTCAGACAGCACATGTCCGTGCCTGACGCCAAGGACCCCCGCGACGGGCGAACGTCCGGGGGCGTGGCCACCAACCCCATGGAGGTTGATGACGTGAGCAAACATATCCGAACGATCCTCGAATGGCTGCTGCAGCTGCTGTTGCCCGCTCCCGGGCGCCATCGAGCAGCCGACGCCGCAACGTTCGCCGCGCCCCGCGCCGTTGTGCCCGGACCCGCCTTGACCCGCGTATCTGCTGCTGGCTGCTCCGCAGACCCGCCGACACTCCGCCTCCCTCGTATCCCGGTCGGTGAGCGTTTCCCGATCGCATGGGACACCGACCCCGTGGGGTTGTACGTCCTCCGGTACGAGCAGCAGCGAGCGCTGGGAGCGATGCGGTGAGCGCGGGCAAGACCTCGCCCAAGCCGCAGGAGGCGCAGCCGGGCTCGGCCAACCGCCCGACCCCGGCGGAGTTGGACGCGCGGGCGGAGGCGCTGAAGAAGGAGATCGACAAGCATCTGGGACGGGGGACGGGGCGATGAAGTCGTTCATGGTGCGTCGGTGCCCACGGCTGACGGCGTGGTGGTACATGTCGGGCCGCATCTCCTGGCCTATGCGCCTCGTCAGCGCCAGGGCTCGACGGCGGCACGACGAGTCGGTCGAGTCGAGCGCTGCCATCCATGCCGCCCTCCGCCGGATTCAGACGGCATGGGAGGGCGGGGCATGACCAACGAAACCCGACCCTGCGCAAAGTGCCAGCTGTACAAGGCGCTTCGGGAGAAGGCGAAGCAGGAGGGCGACTACGACCGGGCCGGCGACTACGAGGCAATGCGCCGTCGTCACCCGACCCACACCCAGCCGGACCGGACGGCCCGATGGGGGTTGCCCGCATGAGCCCGCCGACGCCGTACAAGGGGCCCAAGGTAGGCCAGGAAGCCTACGGCCGCCACAGGGCGCGTAGGCGTTCTCCAGGCTGGGGCTTCCGCCCCGCCGCGGAGCATGGCAACGCCTTTGGATCAGGGGACGCGTGACTGGACGCCGGGAACGGTCGGAGACGACGTGATGACCGTGCACAAGGTGCGGGGGCGGCAAGCCCCTCTGTGGCGCGTCCGGTGAGGTGGATGAGTGGCAGCGACGGGTCACGTGCACCGCCTGCCTGTCCGGCGAGTAGCCCACTGACCCCCGCCCGGGGATGATCACTGACCCTTTGGATGGGTCATGTGCCCCTACCGGGGGGGCGAAAGACGGCGCGGGGACCGACTCCCCGCACGTGCAGAGAAGGGATGGGCACCATGGCTGAACGTCGGGAGTTCGAGTTCGTCGGGGCAGCGGCCTGCCGTGACAAGAAGGTGGGCAACTGCCCCCAGGTGGCCGTGAACGTGCCGGGTGTGGTGGCGTTGCGGGACGGCGAGCGGCCCGAGGCCATCGTCACCATGACGGCGGACGCGTGGACAACGCTTACGGACGCCGTGAAGGCCGGAGAGTTCGACCTGAGCGCCTGACTGAGAGTAGGTCACCGTGAAGAAGTGCCCTCGCTGCGCCGCCGAGTGCCCTACGGACCCGGAGAACGGGTTGCCATGGTGTGCGCGATGCGGGGACTTCTTCGGGCTCTCGCTGCCTGCCTGCCGAGGCTTGTGGTGGTCGCGGTATCCGGCTACACGTGCTCCCATCCAGCCGCGCAAGCACTGAGTGCGACCCACTCGGCCCCGTCTGTGCCTCCCTAGTGACCCGTGGACGGGGCCTCCGCACGCTCTGACCCGAGTTTGCGGTGAGTATCGGACAGCGACACGCCAACACCACGGCGTGTCGCTGTCCGATGCTCACCGCAAAGTCAGGCTCCGGATGGTTTGCCGCCGACCGACCCCAGGAGACAACGTGTTCGCAATGCGCCCAGCCACCGCCGACGACATCCCTGCCGTAGAGAACATGATCCTCGCCCGCTCTGCCTGGCTGGAGGAGCGAGGGCATCCAAGCTGGCGGGAGCACGCTACCGAACTCGCACGGCAGGCAGAGAACTCCGACGGCGATGTGTGGGTCCTCGCCGAGGATGGCGGACGGATCATTGGGTGCACCACCGTGCAGGAACAGACCCCGCCCTGGGGCTGGACACAAGACGAGCTGAACGAGCCGGCCCACTATCTCTACTCGACAGTCACCGACCCCGCGCACCGTGAGAAGAAGCCGGGAACCGTCATGGGACTGTGGGCGGTGGACCGGGCCGCCCGGGAGGGGAAGGCATGGGTCCGGCGTGGCTGCAACTTCCCCGGACTGGTGAGGTACAACGAGACCCAGGGCTTCAGCCTGGTGCACGAAGTGCAGCGCACAAACAACCGGGTCTATCTGATGGGCCGACGGGCCGAGCGCATCGCTGGCCTCGAAGAGAGGTTCCAGGCCCTGCGCCGCCTCTTGCGCGGGGCCTGTGGATAACGCGGAATGCGGTGGGTTTGCGTCGCCGACACGGCCGTATTGGGCTCGGTGGCGACGCAAACTCACCGCAATGCCTGGCTCACCCGACCACGTGGTCGAGCTGCCCCGCCTTGGCCGCCCGGATGAAGGCCGCGAGCGGGCGCGGGGCCGTGCATACGGCTGTGCCGGGGTCCTCGCTCTCGCGGAGGTGTATCGCGCCGTCGGAGGCCGCGAGGTAGCCACACCGCGAAGGCCTCGCTCAATGTTTCGGCATGCGGCTCCGCCGCGCGGCGGAGCCGCACACGGGCAGGGGCTCAACACTGCGGGAAGGGGCGGGTCAGGGGAGAACTTCCCTCGGCCACCGCCCGCCACCGGAAAACATTCTCCTCAGGGTGTAAGAAATCGCGGTTCTCGACCATTGCCAAGTGAGAGAGCCGAGATGAGGAGACGGCGTGACCGACGCCCAACGCTTCCGTGACCTGTACGAGGAGTGCCATCCCCGGGTGCTCGCCTACGCCTCGAGCCTGGTGGGGCGGCAGGTCGGTGAGGACATCACCAGCGAGACCTTCACGGTCGCCTGGCGGCGGATGCGGGACATCCCCACGCCACCGCTGCCGTGGCTGCTCGGCGTGGCCCGTAATCTGACCCGCGAGCTGCGCCGCCACGACGGCAGACAGTACGCCCTGGCCGCGGAGGAGGCCCAGCGCATCATCGCCTCCGGCCCCCATGTCGGGGACGTGGCCGCGGATGTGACCGAACGCGAGGCGGCGCTGCAGGCGCTGGCCACGCTGTCCGACGTGGACCGCGAGGTGCTGACGCTGGTCGCCTGGCACGGGCTCGGCCCGAGACAGGCGGCGCGGGTCCTCGGCTGCTCCACCGCTACGTTCTCGGTGCGGCTGCACCGGGCCAGGCGGCGGCTGGAGCGAGCCATCGACGCGGCCGCGGTCGCGGTCGGGGTCGCGGCCGGACTCTCTCGTGACTCTCGCCCGAAAGTGACAGTGAAGGAGCACTGACATGGCACGTAAGCGGCCCGATGTCATGAAGACGCTGGCGGACGCCCGGCCCCCGGAGTTCGACCCGGAGCGCCTGGCCGGTTCGGAACGCGCCCGGCACGACCTGATCACCATCCTGAGCAGCGCCCCGGAGGCGCCGGAAGCGCGCCGCTCCGCGGGGTTCGTCCGGCCGTTCACCTGGCGGTGGGCGCTGCCGGTCGCCGCGACGGCGGCCGCGGCCGGGGTGCTCGTGGCCACCCTGCCCCAAGGTGGTTCGGATTCCGGCGGCTCCCGGGCGACGGCCGGGCCCACCACGGACAGCCCCCGGCACACCCCAGAGAACGGCCGTCTCGCGCTGCTGAACGTTGCCAACCGGCTGGAGAGCAAGGCGGACGAGGGCAGGTACTGGCAGTCGACCACCCGGTCGGGCTGGATCGGCATCGTCGCCCCGTCCGGGTCGGCCTTCGCGGTCGTCTCCTCCGAGACGCAGCAGTGGTCCTACGGGGTAAGGCCCGGTACGCAGAGCCTGTGGATCTCGGGGATCGACGCCACCACCGAGCCCCGTACCGAGCGCGACACGGCGCGCTGGCGGGCCGCCGGATCGCCGAAGGACCTGACGCTCGCCGAGTCCGGCTCCCGGTCGGGCGGCAAGCTCGGTCTCCGGATGGAGTCCGGGTCCGAGAAGCGGCCGACGGTGACCCGGATCAACGGCGGCGACAAGATCGCCGCCCTCGGCGCGCGCAATGTGACCTACGCGGATCTGCGGAAACTCCCGGGCGACAGCGGCAAGTTGAAGAAGACGCTGGCGGATCTGTACGAGGAGGACCGGGGGAGCGAGATCTCCGGCCGCACCGAGTGGATGTGGCGGCAGGCGGCCGGTCTGATCAGCCTCCCGGTCAAGCCCGAGGTGCGGGCCGCCGCGTACCGCGTCATCGCGGATCTGCCGGGCATCCGGTCGCTCGGCGAGGTGACCGACCCGCTGGGCCGCAAGGGGGTCGGCTTCGCGCTGCCCGCGACCGAACGGCCCGACTACGGGACCGCGCGGTCGGAGCTGATCGTGGATCCGGCGACCGGCGCCCTGCTGTCCGACCAGCAGGTGCTGACCAAGCCGAACGCGAAGGCCGCCGAGGCGGGGCTCACCGCGGGCACGGTGGTGAACCACACCGCCACCGTGACGTCGAAGTGGACGGACCGGCAGCTGAAGGCCCCCCAGTGACCGGCAGAAGTCACCTGTAAGAACCGTCGGCCGGCGGCCATTTCCTTCTGAGAGCACCAACCGAGCAGAAGGAGCACCATGGCCAGGAACGCAGGGCTGCGCATAGCGGTAGCGGTGTGCGCGATCGCACTTGGCTCGTTAGGGGCGCAGGCGAACGCCGCGACCGGCACTGCGACCACCACCGCGTCCGACCGGGCGGCCCGCGCCGCCACCCCCTGGCAACTGGCAACGCCGTTGAGCGAGACCGTCTCGACGGAGTTCTGGGACGTCGCCTCGACCGGCGCCAGGGACGCGTGGACGGTGGGCCGGAAGACGGACGGCCCCGCCGGCTCCACCCCCCTGATCAGGCACTGGAACGGCACCGCGTGGACGGATGTGCCCGCCGCCTCCACCGGCGGCAAGCCCGCGCGGCTGGAGGCCGTCGCCGCCTCGGCGCCCGACGACGCCTGGGCGGCCGGCACGCTCGACGACAACATGTCCGCGCCGATCGTGCTTCAGCACTGGGACGGCAAGAAGTGGACGAAGGTCGACCACGCCGCCGCCCCCGAGGGGTCGCTGAGCTTCGTCGGCGACATCGCCACGTTCGGCAGGAACTCGGCCTGGCTGACCGGCTTCGACTGGAACCCGCAGAGCGGCGCCGAAGACTCCTACCTGGAGCGCTGGACCGGCTCCGGGTGGCAGAAGGTGTCCCTCCCCGCCGCACCCGGCGGCGGGACGGTGCGCCCCTCGGACATCGCCGGCACCGGCCCGGACGATGTCTGGGTCACCGCCGACGCCCTGACCGGCGAGGTGGCCGTGCCGCTGCTGTACCACTGGAACGGCAGCGCCTGGACGGTCCGCGAGGTGCCCACCCCCGCCAAGCACCCGACCGGCTGGGTGGCCGGCCACGCCGTGGCCACCGGCCGTAACTCGGTCTACTGGGTCGGCAAGACCTACGACGCGGACGTGCCGACGGCCACCATGGCCGCCCGCTGGACCGGCAGCCGCTGGGTGTCGCTGCCCGCGCTCCCCGTCGACGAGGCGAACGCCGCGGGCGCCGACGGCGCCGGGCAGCTGTGGATCGCCGGCTGGAAGCCGGGGAACCCCCACTCCGTACTGGCCCGCTGGACCGGTAAGGAGTGGGCGACCGAGGAGCTGCCCGCCGACGTCACCGAGCACAGCGAGATGTCCACGGTGCTCGGCATCGCGGGCGTCCCCGGGACGAAGGGCGTCTTCGCCGCGGGGACGGCCGGCTGCGCGACCGACCCCGTCCAGTGCGGGATCGTCGTCTCACGCGACCTGGGCTGACACCCCGCCCATGTGCTCTTGAGTACGGGCCGCATACGCCTGGACGGCGACCCCCTCGTCGTCCAGGCACCGCCCCGTCTCCAGGTCGAAACGCTGCTTCAGCAGCGGCGAGGCGACAAAGGGCCGTTCGCCTACGGAGCCCAGCAGGCCCCGCGAGAGCACATACGCGCCGGTGAACGGATCGCGGTTGTCGATCGCGTACGCCTGGCCCGTCCGGTCCAGGAACACCGCGACCTGCGTCCCGTCCGGCAGCAGCGCGGCCACCCCGCGCCCCGGCGTCAGGTCCGAGAGGTCGCAGACCGCGAACCACCGCTGGTCGATCAGGAGTTCCACGCGGACATCGATCCGCTCGGGTGCCATGGTCATCGGCTTGCAGCCCCTTCGAGAGTTTCGAGAGTACGGACGGGGATGCTGGGGCCGGACAGGATCGTCAGGTCCGGCTTGACCTGGTCGCGCTCGGGCACGAACTTCACCGTCGGGTCCGGCGCGCCCGGCGCGTTGACGAACGACACGAAGCGCCGCAGCCGCTCCGGGTCCTCCAGGGTCTCGGCCCACTCGTCGCGGTAGCCCGCCACATGGTCGGCCATCAGCGCCTCCAGCTCGGCGCACAGCCCCAGCGAGTCGTCGACCACCACATCCCGTACGTGGTCGAGGCCGCCCTCGATCCGCTCCAGCCAGGCGGAGGTGCGCTCCAGCCGGTCCGCGGTGCGGATGTAGAACATCAGGAACCGGTCGATCAGCCGGATCAGCTGCTCGTCGTCGAGGTCCTGGGCGAGCAGATCAGCGTGGCGCGGGTCCGCGCCGCCGTTGCCCCCGACGTACAGGTTCCAGCCGTTCGAGGTGGCGATCACCCCGAAGTCCTTGCCGCGCGCCTCCGCGCACTCACGCGCACACCCGGAGACAGCCGACTTCAGCTTGTGCGGGGAGCGCAGCCCCCGGTAGCGCAGCTCCAGGTCGATGGCCATCCGCACCGAGTCCTGTACGCCGTAGCGGCACCAGGTCTGCCCCACGCACGACTTCACGGTGCGCAGCGCCTTGCCGTACGCATGCCCCGACTCGAACCCGGCCTCCACCAGCCGCGCCCAGATCAGCGGCAACTGGTCCACCCGGGCGCCGAACAGATCGATCCGCTGCCCGCCGGTGATCTTCGTATAGAGCCCGAAGTCGCGCGCCACCTCGCCGATGACGATCAGCTTCTCGGGGGTGATCTCCCCGCCGGGGATGCGCGGCACGATCGAATACGAGCCGTTGCGCTGGAGGTTGGCGAGGAAGTGGTCGTTGGTGTCCTGGAGCGCCGCCTGCTCGCCGTCCAGCACATAGCCGCTGGCGCCCACCGTCGGCGCGAGCGAGGCGATGATCGACGCCACGGTCGGCTTGCAGATCTCACAGCCGTTGCCGCTGCGCGCCTCGTCGCGGCCGTGGCTGTCCAGCAGCGCGGCGTACGAGGTGATGCGCAGCGTCCGGACGATCTCGTACAGCTCGGCCCGGGTGTACGAGAAGCAGCCGCACAGCCCCTTGTCGACGCTGACGCCGCTCGCCTCGAGCTCGTCGTTGACCAGGGTGGTCAGCGCCTTGAGGCAGCTGCCGCAGCCGGTGCCCGCCTTGGTGCACTTCTTCACCTCGGGGACCGTGGCGCACTGGTGGTCGGTGACCGCCGAACGGATGCTGCCCTTGGTGACGTTGTGGCAGTTGCAGATCACCGCCTCGTCCGGCAGCGCGGACGGTCCGATCGCGGCTGGTGCTCCCAGCCCGGCCGGCAGCACCAGCTGCTCGGGCGCGACCGGCGGCACGCTGCCGGTCAGCGGCCGCAGCATGCCGTACGACTCGGCGTCGCCGACCAGCACCCCGCCGAGCAGGGCCCCGTCCGCGCCGATCACCAGCTTCTTGTAGACGCCCGCGCGGGAGTCGGCGTACACCACGTCCAGACAGCCCTCGGCGGTGCCGTGCGCATCGCCGAACGACGCTACGTCCACGCCCAGCAGCTTGAGCTTGGTGGAGGTGTCGGCGCCCGTGAAGCCACTCTCGCGGCTTGCCTCCGCGATCTCGTCAGCGGTCACGAGTGCCATCTCGTACCCCGGCGCCACCAGCCCGTACACCCGGCCGTCCGCGGCCAGCGCGCACTCGCCGATCGCGTACACGGCTGGGTCGCTCGTACGGCACCGCTCGTCCACCGCGATCCCGCCGCGCTCCCCGACCGTCAGCCCGCAGTCGCGCGCCAGCTGGTCGCGGGGGCGTACGCCCGCCGAGAAGATCACCAGATCGGTGTCGATGGACGACCCGTCGGAGAGGGCCATCGCGGTGACCGCGCCGTCCGCGTCCGCCGTGATCTCCTTGCCGCCGACGCCCGTGTGCACGACCAGGCCCATGTCCTCCACGGTCCGCCGCAGCGCGGCGCCGCCGCCCTCGTCCACCTGGATCGCCATCAGCCGCGGATTGAACTCCACGATGTGGGTCGTCAGCCCGAGCCCCTTGAGCGCGCCCGCCGCCTCAAGACCCAGCAGCCCGCCGCCGACCANNAGCCGGTGGCCAGCACCAGCGAGTCGTACGCCACGGTCAGCCCCGAACGTGCGGTGACCGTCCGCGCGGCGCGGTCGATGTGCTCGGCCGGATCGCCCAAGTGCAGCTCGATACCGTGCCGGGCCATGAAGCCGTCCTCCACGAGGGACAGGTCCTCGGCGGTCCGGCCGGAGAAGTACGAGGTCAGCTGCACGCGGTCATAGGCCGGGCGCGGCTCTTCGCACAACACGACGACCCGGGCGCGCTCGGTCACGCCCCGCTCGACGAGCCCTTCCAGAAAGCGCTGGCCGACCATGCCGTGCCCGACGAGCACGATGGTGGGGGCGG
>NZ_MUNE01000570.1 GCF_002154605.1 Streptomyces milbemycinicus
GCGCCGCGGCGCCGACGTTCACCGACGGCTCGATGCCGAGGCAGCGGATCCCGCGGTCCACCACGTGCTTCAGCAGGTACCCGTCGTTGCTCGCGACCTCGACCACGAAGGCGTCGGGGCCGAGACCCACCCGCTGTACGGCGCCGGCGACGAACGTGCGCGCGTGCTCGACCCAGGAGGTCGAGTACGAGGAGAAGTACGCGTACTCCTTGAACGTCTCCTCCGGCGTGATCAGCGGAGGGATCTGCGCGAGCCAGCAGTCGGTGCAGACCCGCAGGTGCAGCGGGTACGCCGGTTCCGGCTCGTCCAGTTGGTCCGCGGCGAGAAAACTCTCACACGGCGGGGTCGCCCCCAGATCGACGACGCTCGCCAGCGCCGTCGAGCCGCAGAGTCGGCATCGTGTCATTTACTGCCCCCCATTGATTCCGACCGACCCGCGATCGCGGTGCGGTACTCCTCCACCAGGCGCTCAAGGCCGACGGCCGGGCTGAAGCCCTGCTCGTAACGGCGCCGGGCCGCCTGGCCCATTTCCCGGTTGCGGTCCGGCTCTGCCGTGATCCGGCGCAGGCAGGACGCCAGCGAGGCGGCCTCGCCCGGCCGGTGCAGCAGCCCGGTCACCCCTTCCTCGACGAGTTCGACGAAGGCGCCGTGACCGGCGGCGACGGCCGGGACCCCCGCCGCCATCGCCTCCGCGACCACCAGGCCGAACGTCTCCAGGGACATCGAGGGAGCCACCACGGCGACCGATCGCGCGATGGCCTGCCGGCACTGAGCCGGGTCGTACAGGCCGACGTACCGCACGTCGTCCCGGCCCGCCGCCCAGGCGGTCACTTCGGGTTCCAGTGGCCCCGCGCCGGCGATCACGAGCGGCACCCCCACACCGCCGTCCGCGGCGAGCCCGTCCCACGCGGCCATGAGCAGCCGCACGCCCTTGGCCTCCGCGAGCCGGCCGAGAAAGAGCAGATGCTCGCCGGCGCCCGCTCGGCGGGCGCCGGGGTCGGGCACGAAGTTGTGCTTCACCGCCAGCCGCTCGGCCGGCATGCCGGACCGCACCAGGATGTCGCGCTGCGCCGCGGATATGCAGAAGAACCGCTCCACGCCGGACCACCACCGCCGCCGGTTGACCGAAAGGCTGACCGCGAGCGGCACCGTCGCAAGCCGGGAGTTCCGGTAGCAGCCGTGCCGGACGGCGGGCAGCGACGCCGCCGACCCGACGCACTCGGTGCACGGCCGGCCGTCCCGATGCAGCGTGCCGGGCGGGCAGACCTGCGTGTAGTTGTGCAGCGTGGCGACGACGGGCACACCGGCGTCGGCGCAGGCGGCAAGCACCGCGGGCGACAGGAGCGGGAAGACATTGTGGACGTGCACCACGTCCGGCCCCTCGGCGCGGAGCCGGGCGGCGAGCTCCGCGCGGACCGCCGGGTTCCACGGCACGAGGAGCGGCACCGCGGCCTTGCCGAGCAGGGACCGGGCGGCGATGTCGTCGCTGCGCCGCTCGAACACGTCGACCCGGTGGCCGGCCGCGCGCAGCAGCCCCACCTCCTCGTCGACGACCCTGTTCTCCCCGCTCGGCTGCGCCGAGGAGTAGCGGTTGTGCACCACGAGGACGTGCATGGTCAGATCACCTCCCGGTTCCGGTCCCATCGCGGGATACGCCGTCGAGGGACTGCGGGCGTCGTCAGGGGCGTGGCCGCGGCAGGTGCCGCGAGGAGCGAGGCGGCCAGGGCCAGATGCAGCAGATACGGCGAGGCGTCGCCAAGCCCGGCCTCGGTGTACGACGAGATCGCGACGTAGCTGATCAGGAAGATCGCGCAGGCCCTCGGCAGCGATGGCGGGCGCAGCAGCGCGACACCGCCCAGCACGACGAGGATCGCCGCCACGAGGGCGACGCCGAGCAGACCCTGCTCGTTGTAAACGGCCAGCCAGCTGTTGTCGATCGGCAGCCCGCCGAACGACTTGTCGCCCAGGCCCACGCCGAACACCTTCTCCGGGATCGTCCGGGGCTCTGCCAGCAGGGCGTCCCAGACCTTGGCCCGACCGGTGAGGTTGGAGAAGTTCTCCTTGCTCTGTCCGCGCATGAACCACGCCTGCAGCGCGGAGGCGAACACCACCGCGGCCACCGTGGCGCACAGCACCGCCCAGGCGAAGAACCGGCGGGCGGCTGCGCTGGTCAGGATGAGCGAGCCGATCGCCAACGCCAACCCGATGAGCAGGCCGAGCATGGCCGTCCGGGTGTGGGTCATCGCGAGCAGGACGAATGCCGGCACGATGATCACGGCCGCGCCGGCCCCGGTGGTCCGGCGGCCCAGCAAGAGCAGCACGGTGAGCCCGATGATCACCGCGGAGTACTGTCCGATCTGCGGCGGGGTGAGCGGCCACAACGCGCCGACCAGGCGCCCGCCGTAGTACTCGGGCATGGCCGTGCCCGGTGAGATGGCCAGACCGGCGGCCACCGACCCGAGCGCCGCGAAGTACATCCGGATGTGGTACCGGACGAATCTCAGGCTGCCGTCCCACCAGCGGCTGAGCAGCCACAGCGTGCCGATGAAGAGAGCCAGCCGGGTGCAGCGGAACAGCGCACCGAACCCGACCTCCAGGTTCACGCTGGAGATCACACTCGGCACCAGCAGCAGGGTGAGTAGGAACACGAAGGCGCTGGGTCGGATGCGCAGCCGGAGATTGAGCACGAGCGCCAGCGCGAACGCGGAGACCAGCGCGCCCATGGTGGCCATCTGGATGAGGGAGCGGGGCAGCGTGACGATGGTCTTCGCCCCGGCCGAGCCAAGCGTGTTGAGGCCCAGCAACGCCCAGACGATCCAGACGGCCTTCGGCGTGCCGGCAGGGCGTTGTTCGGCACCGGGCTGCGTGCCCGCCGTATCCGGTCCGCCCGGCAGCCCACCGCGCATCGGGTCCCCGCCCATCTCAACCACCGGCCCGTGGTGCGAAGGTGCTGCCCGTGTCCTGCCGGTACGGCGGGCCCTGCCACTGCCCGGAGTCGAGCTTCCGGCCCGGGTCGTCGGCGACGAAGCTCCACGGTCCGCGGTAGACGTTGTCGTGCCAGCGGTTCCGCTGCTTGAGGGTGATCGCCTCGGCCACCCGCTTGCCCTTGTACGGCGACCAGTCCGGATAGGTGCCGTAGTTGGCGAGCACCGCCATACGGCCGCACTCCACCGTGCACTTGACGACGGACGTGTCCAGCACGAAGCGGTTGCCGTGGATGTCCACCCGCTGGGTCTTCCACCGGCAGTCGGCGTAGAGCGGTGCGGTGGCGATCGCCGGCTGCGCGCAGCGGCCGGTGTTCTTCACCAGCAACGTGCAGTAACCGGTCGAGGTGTTGGCCGGGCTGTTGCAGAACCGGTCGGCGTTTTCCCACAGGGTGATCCCGGACCAGTTGTTCTCCAGCACGTTCCGGTAGATCTCGATCTTGTCCGTGCGGGCCCGGACCCGTGGTTCGCCGCCGGCCTCGGACACGTAGATGGTCGCGTACGGGAAGTCGTCGCCGCGGGCGGCGTACTTGCGGCCCTCGACCCAGTTGTTCCGCCGGATCGTGTTGTTCCGGATGACCGCGTTGTAGCTGGTCTCGTACATCAGCGCGGCACCGTCGTTGGCCTCCAGCATGTTGTTCTCGATGCGGAAGTCGTTGTTGTTGTTGTCCGCCCACAACCCGGCTCCGCGGTTGTCGTGCACCCAGTTGCCGCGGATGTCGGCGCCGTTGACGGCCCAGAACTTGATGCCTCCGGTGCAGCCGCAGCCCGGCTGCCGCCGCTCCCAGTCGTCGGTGTTGTTGCCCACGATCTCGTTGCCCTCGACCACCAGGTCCTTGATGGAGTCGCCGGTCTTGTACGCGTTCATTCCGTACTGTCCATTGCCGCGCAGGCAGCTGGCGCGGACCTGCTGGTGAGCACCGGCCATCAGCCCGGCACCGGAGTTGTACTGGATCGTCGCGTGCTCGATCACCCATCCGTCGGCCATGTCGTGGTTGACCACGCCCTCGTTGTTCGGCGCGACGAAACCCTGCACGGTCAGGTAGCGGATGGTGACGTTGCGGGCGGTACCGCTGAACGCGTAGTTGTTGGTCTTCCGGCCGTCGAGCACCGCGCCCGGCGCGCCGAGGTAGGTGTTCCCCTCCTTGGTCATGACCTGGGCGTAGCGGTCCGGCTCGAGCCTGTGCTTGCCCGGTCGAAGCCAGAACGTGGTGTTCGGGGGGCTGCTCCTGGTCTTCGCAGCCAGGTCACCGACCACCGCGGGGTCGACCGTCACCGCGCCCGCCGGCGCCTTCGCCGGCCCGGCCGCGGGCTTGGCGCACACCCGGGCCACGGACGTGGAGTGCGCCCCGGACGTGGCTGGCCTACCGGTCGGCTCCGCGGGGGCATCCGACGTGCTCGTACAGCCGGTCGCCGCCAGCAGGACCAGCACCAGCGGTGCCGTCGGCAACGCCCAGTTCCGCCACTTGATCACCACGCGTCCTCCCTAGCCGCGGAACCTGAGCACGGTGATGAACTCCCCCAACAGCGCAGTGCCGTCGGCGAAGCCGGTGCCGACCAGCGTGGTGGCGGGTTCCTTGCGCCCGAAGCCGGGGGAGTACCAGCCCAGCGGCGGGTCGGTCTCGCCGCGGTGCGCCCGCCAGGACAGCTGCCCGGGCAGGTCGAGCACCGCGGAGCGGTCCTCGCCGTCCCGGGTCCAGATGAGCACGGCCCGGCTCCCCACCAGGTCCGCGGCGATCGCCGGGCCGAGGTGGAACGCCAGGTGCACGGCCCGGCGCGGGCCGCGCACCTCGTCGACCACCTTCAGCTCCTTGGCCGCGGCCGTCAGCTCCACCCGGCGGCGGTGCACGGAGGGCCGGTAACCGTCGTGCTCGGCACACCAGCGGGCCACACTCTCGTCGGATGTGTCCGCGACCAGGACGCGGCTGCGGGCATGCCGGATCCAGAGGAACGGGCCGCCGGAGACGGACTGGTCACCGCCGTCCAGTCGCAGGGTGTTGTGGCCGAGGGTCGACCGGAAGTACTGCCGCCACTGGGGCTGCCCGTGGTAGCAGAACGTCCCCGGGTCGGCGAGCACATCGACCCCGTCGTGCCGCACCTCCACGGACAGCGCGTCCGCGTGGGCGTGCGCGGCGATGGACAGGAAGCCGTGCGGACCGCCGTCGCAGCGGCACCAGATCCCCGCCGGACCGCGCAGGATGGTAAGCCCCGCGTCGGCGAAGTGGCCCGGGCGGCTTGCCGGGCGGGTCACAGCCGGCGCGGTTCCATTTTTCGAGTACGGCCGGATGAGTGCGGCAAGCAGCGGAGTGCGCACATCGGTGCCGGTCACCGCCGGCCACCAGGCGAGCCGGCCGAACACGGCGTCCCCGGTGGCCAGCAGCGAGGCCCAGCGGTCGGTGCCCGCGCCGTCCACGACCAGACCGTGCCCGTCGTCCGCGTCCCCCTGGCGCGGCGGCCGCAGGTGGCTGTCCACGATGGCCGCGAGCGCGTCGGTCATCCGCAGCAGCACCAGCCGGACCGACGCGGGGACCGGCACACCTGCGGCATCCGCCTCGGCCACCGCGGCCAGGCCGAGCTCCAGCACCAGTCCGTGATACTCGGTGGCCAGCTCCCGGTTGAGGCCGGAGTCGAAGGTGTTGCTGCGCAGATGGCGCTCCAGCGACCGCAGCGCGCCGGCTCGCCAACGCGCCGAGGAGGGGAACCACCCGAACGCGCAGGCCGCCGCGAACTGCCCGGCGGCCTCGGCGATGACGTGGTTGTTCGCCGAGGACCCCCGGCTGGGGAAGGCGGCCAGCCAGCGCTGGTGGTGCCAGATCTGGTGGAGCGCCACCGGGTTGCCCTCGAACAGCCCGGCCGCGCCCGGCCAGCCGTCGAGCAGCCGGCGGATCCACACCCAGGACAGCAGCCGGATCCCCAGCTCGATGCCGCTGATCCAGTGCACTCCGCGCAGCGGCGCGTTGGCCGCCCACCACCGCCGCAGGTGCTCGGCCACCCGCTCGGCGTACCGCTCGTTCCCCGTGATCGCGTAGGCGGCGGCGAGCACGGTGAGGTACTGGTGCCGGGACAGCTCCCAGATCTGCTTGATGTCCCCGACCGCGTCCTCGTTCCGGTACGGCACGTGGAAGGCGTAGCCCCACGGGGCCCGGCGCCCGGTCTTCGGGTCGTACCACCAGTCCGGGTCGGCCAGGTCGTCGCGGTCCACCCCGAAAAACTCGGCGTGCCCGGCCATCAGCCGGTCCGCCTCGGCGATGAGACGTTTCGCGGCGTCCGGTGGCACCGCGGCGATCGTCCCCGCGGGCAGTACCGCGGTGAAGCGGGCGCCGGTCACGCTCGGGCTGTCCGGCCGCGCCGACCGCCACCGCCGCCTGCGCACCGCGTCGCCCATCCGGCCGCCGACCTCCCGCGGCCCCATCCGGGACAGCCGCCGCAGGTACCAGCCCGGACTCCCCGAGCTCGCAGTCATCGCGCCCCCGTCAGCGTCACCGGCGCGCCGCCGACCAGGCCGGCCCGCACGGCGAGGGTGGCCGCCGTGGTGGCGACCAGCGACTCCAGCGGCACCGGCATCGGCCCGCCGGTCCGTACGGCCTTGACGAACGCGGCCAGCTCGGCGTTCTGGCCCTTGTCCCGGGCCTTGGGCAGCCGCGAACTGACCCACCGCTTGCGGCGGCCGTCGTACACAGCGGCACGGACGAAGTCGTCGAGCCGCAGCACCTTGCCGTCCGCGACCAGGTCCAGCGTCTCCTTGGGGAAGCCGGCCGCGCCGGTGGTGACGTAGCTGATGGTGGCGGTGGACCCGTCCGGGTAGCGCAGCACGACCTGAATGTCGCCGCTGCCCTCGTTGCCGGGCGTGGCGACCGCGTACACCGAGACCGGGTCGGCATCGAGCAGCCAGCTCGCCGTGTCGATGAAGTGCCCGCCCTCGCCGGCGAACCGCGAGCCCTCGGCGTCCTGTTGGAGGTACCAGCTGCCGTGGTCGAGCCGGCCCGCGTTGACCAGATAGCGGAGGCTCGCCGGCCCGGTGCGGGCGCCCAGCCGATTCCTGGCCTCCCGCAGCAGCGGCGCGAACCGGCGGTTGAAGCCCACCTGCAGCCGGTCGTTGCCGGACTCCTCCACCGCCGCGAGCACGCCGGCCAGTTCGTCCTGGTCAAGCGCCAACGGCTTCTCCACGAACACCGCCTTGCCGGCGAGCAGCGCCCTTCGGGTCAGTTCGGCGTGCGAGCTGTGGCGGGTGACCACGAACACCGCGTCGATGGACTTGTCGCCGAGTACGGCGTCGAGATCGGTGGTCGCCTCGGCGAAGCCGAACTTCCGCTGCGCGTTGGCCGCGGACAGCGCCGTCGTGGTGACGACGGTCGACAGCTCGACGCCGTCGTGCCGTGCCAGATGCGGCAGCAGCATCGACGTCGCGTAGTTTCCCGCGCCGACGAACGCAAGCCGTACCGGCGTCCCGGCGGTCCGGGCCGGGGTGGACACTCCGCTGCCGTGTCTCTTCACCGCGGGCACGGCCACCGCCGCTTCCCGCGCTTCCCTCGCTTCCGCGGTTTGGTTGGGGGGGCCGGGGTACCGGAACAGCACGGCCACGGCCTTCAGATCGCCGTCCTTCAGGCGCTGGTACGTCGTGACGGCGTCATCGAAGTCGGCTGTGTGGGAGACCAGGGGCTCCACGTCGACGCGGCCGCGGGCGACGAGATCGAGGAAGCACGCCAGGTTGCGGCGCTCGGTCCAGCGCACATAGCCGATCGGGTAGTCCCGCCCCTCCAGCTCGTACTCCGGGTCGTAGCGCCCGGGGCCGTAACTGCGGGAGAACCGGACGTCGAGCTCCTTCTCGTAGTACGCGTTCCACGGCAGGTCCAGGCGGCACTTGCCGATGTCGACGACCCGGCCGCGGTCCCGGCAGAGCCGGGCGGCCAGCTCGACGGGCTGGTTGCTGCCGCCGCCGGCGGCCAGGTACACCTGGTCCACGCCGTGACCGCCGGTGAGTTCGGCGACGGAGTTCTCCACGGCCGAGGACGCGGGATCGCCGCAGGCCGCCGCGCCCAGGCGCTCGGCGAGCTCGCAGCGCACCGGGTCGGGGTCGACCCCGATGACGTGGACTCCCGAGGCGGCAAGGAGCTGTACCACCAGCTGTCCGATCAGCCCGAGGCCGATGACCAGCGCCACCTCGCCGAGCTGTGACTCGCCGCGGCGGACGCCCTGCAACGCGATCGACCCGACGGTGCCGAAGGCCGCGTGCCGCGGCGCGAGGCCGTCCGGCACCCGGGCGTAGAGGTTCTTCGGCACCCAGTTCAGCTCGGCGTGCAACGCGTGCTCATTGCCGGCGCAGGCCACGACGTCACCGACCGCCACATCGTCGATCCCGGCGCCGACCTGCTCGACCACCCCGCACAGCGAGTAGCCCAGCGGCGTGTAGGAGTCCAGTTTGCCCATCACCTTGCGGTAGGTGGCCGGCACTCCGTTGGTGGCCACGCTCTGCACGACCTTGGCCACCTGGTCCGGGCGGGAACGGGCCTTGCCCAGCATCGACATGCCGGCCTCGGACACCTTCATGAGCTCGGTCCCGGTGGATATCAGCGAGTAGGCGCTGCGGACCAGCACACCGCCCGGCTTGCACCCCGGCACCGGAACGTCGAGCACAGCCAGCTCGCCGCTCTTGTAGTTCTGTACAACCTGTTTCACCCGAACTCCTCTGAATTCCTAAGCCGTTAACCGAGCGCTCTGGCCGGACCCAGAGGTCGCGTCGCGATACCAGTACTCGAGGGTCAGCACATGCCACAGATGCTTGGAGAAGTCCCGCTGCCCGGAGGCGTCCTCGGCGACCATCCGCGCCAGCGCATCGCGGCGCAGGAACCCGGAACGAACGAGCACGCCGTCGTTCACCACCTCGCGCACCAGCGGTGCCAGATCCCGGCTCATCCAGGCGCGCAGCGGGGCGCTGAACAGGCCCTTGGGCCGGTAGACGATCTCCCGGGGCAGGATCGAGGTGGCCGCCTCCTTGAGGACGGCCTTGCCCTGCCGCCCGACGATCTTGCGATCACCGGGCACGGCGAACGCAGCCTTGACCACCTCGACGTCCACGTACGGCACCCGCACCTCGGTCGACGCGGCCATGCTCGACCGGTCCGTGTAGGTGAGGTTCAGGCCCGGCAGGAACATCCGGGAGTCCCCCAGGCACATGCGGTTGACGAAGTCGTCGAGGTCGTTGTCCTGGTAGACGTCCGCATGCTCGGTGAGCACGTCCTCGACCGTCCCGGCCAGGTCCGGATCGACCAGGGCGAGCAGTTCGTCCTGGTCGTACATGGTGTAGCTGCGCCGGAACGCGGTCTCCTCCGGCAGATCGGCGAAGGAGAGGAACCGCTTCGCGAAGCGCACCGACCGGTACCCCCGGCGGGCCGTGGCGACAGGCAGCCGGTCCACGGCCCTGGACAGGCCGCGCCGCAGGGGCCGCGGGACGCGCTGGTAGCGCAGCGCGAGCAGGTTGGCCAGGTGCTTGCGGTAACCGGCGAACAGCTCGTCGGCACCCATCCCCGAGAGCATCACCTTGACCCCGGCCTCCCGGGCGGCCGAGCAGATCAGGAAAGTGTTGATCGCGGCGGGGTCGCCGATCGGCTCGTCCAGGTGGTACGTCATCTGCGGCAGCAGGTCGAGCACGTTAGGAGCGATCTCGATCTCATGCAGGTCGACGCCGAACCGCTCGGCCACCCGCCGGGCATAGCGCAGGTCGTCCGGCATCGCCTCGAACCTGGCGTCCTCGGCGCGGAACCCGATCGTGTAAGCGGAGATCCCGGGTTGGTGGCGGGCCGCCAGCGCGGTCAGGTAGCTGGAGTCAAGACCGCCGGAGAGGAAGGTCGCCACGGGTACGTCGGAGAGCAGGTGGCGCCGAGTCGACTCCTCGACGATGGCGGCCAGGTCCGGCTGCTCGCCGCTCCGGGCCCGCTCCCGGCCCTCGGCGGCGACGTCCTTCAGGTGCCAGAACCGGCCGCGCTCCACCCGGCCGTCAGGCCGGCACCGGAGCCAGCTCCCCGGCGGCAGCTTCTCCGCTTCGCGGAACGCGCACCGTGAGTCCGGCACCCAGTAGTACAGCAGCGAGGCCACCAGCGCCGCATGGTCCACCTGCAGCGACCCGCCGGTCACGGCGGCGAGCGCCTTGAGCTCGGAGGCGAACACCAGACCCTCGCCCCGCCGGAGCAGGAACAGCGGCTTGATGCCGAGCTGGTCGCGGGCGAGCACCAGGTCACCGGTTCGCTCGTCGAAGATCCCGAACGCGAACATGCCGCGCAGCCGGGGCAGGCAGTCCGTGCCCCAGCGCCGCCAGGCCTCCAGCAGCACCTCGGTGTCGGAGGTACCGCGGAAGCGCACCCCGGCGGCTGCCAGCTCGGCACGCAGCTCGGGCGCGTTGTACAGCTCGCCGTTGTACGTCAGGACGAGGCCGCCCGAGACCATCGGCTGGGCGCCGGTCTCGGACAGGTCGATGATGGCCAGCCGACGGTGCCCGAGGTGCACTTCGCCGTCACCGACGGGGTGGCTGTACCGGCCCGCCCCGTCCGGACCGCGATGGGCGAGGGTATCGGTGAGCCGGTCGGTCACGACCTTCCCGTCCGGCCATCGGTAAGTGCCTGCGATGCCACACATGTCCTACCGCGCCTCCTGGTCGTTGTCCGGGACCCGTGTGGCCCACATCGGCAGCCGCTCCGTCCGCCGCAGGCCCGTCCCGTTCTGTCGGGCCAGCCGCTCGTTCTGGCCGCGCAGCGCGGTGTGCAGCCCGTCCCACAGCGTGCCGTCGGTCCGGTCACGCGGATCGGGGTCGATCAACACCACACCGATCACCGGAATGCTTTGGTCCGCGAGCTGCCGCGCCACGGTGTGCAGCCATGCGGCGCTGCCGTGCCCGGCACGCACGACGAGCACGGTCTGAGTGCCGAGGTACTGGAGGTCGGTCCACGCCGTGCCGGGCGCCACCGAGCCGACGCCGAGCCGGCGCTCCTCGTGCGACACGTCCGCGGCGTCCTTGCCGCTGACCACGGTCGGGTCTCCTGGCTTCGGGCGGCGGTTGGCCAGCTGCGGGCCGGGCAGACCATCGACGACGGCCACTGGCCCCTCCGCCGCCAGCGCCCTGGCGACATCCAGCGCGATCACGCTCGTACTGCGCGCACAGCCCAGTTCCAGCAGCGACACCGGTTCCGCGGAGGCGCGCACGGTACGGGCCAGGGACGCGGTGAGCCTTGTCCGTGCCGCCCGGATCCGTCGGCGCTGCCACGGCCTGCCCGACCGGCGGGGCAGCTCCGCGATGACCGAGGCGCCCAGGTTCGCCGCGATCTCCCGGCGCAGCACGGGGCGGTCCGCCACCACCGTGCCGACCGCGGCCACCGCGAGCCCGAGGGCGAGCCCGAGGACGAGCCCGATCGCGGCGTTGGTGGCAGCGGTCTTGGGCAGGGAGTGCCGCACCGCGCGCGGGGCGTCCACGATCTGCGTGCCGGAGATGACCTTGGGCGTGCCGGTGCGCGCCTCCGCGGCGCGCTGGTCGAAGTCGGAGATGCGCGAGGCGAGCTCGGCCCGGCGGGCGAAGAGCGACTCGCTGCTCGCCGACGCTTTCGGGTCGCTTCCCGGCGGTCGGTCCGCGATTGCCTTGTTGACCCGGGCGAGCTCGTCCCGCATGCGGTCACGCTGGTCGAGCAGGGCCTTGGCCTCCGCCTTCGCGGCCTTCTGCATCCGTTCCACGTGGTCCGCGATGAACGCGTCGGCCAGCGCCTTGGCCCGGGCCACCGCTTCCGCGTCGGTGTCGCCTGTCACATCGATCTGCATCAGGTTGTTGGTCAAGCCGGTACCCCGGTAGTCCTTGATGAAGTCTTCCGGTTTTTCATGGGACTTGAGGGACTGCAGGGCCTTGCCGGCGATCCGCGTGGTCGCCAGCAGTTGGACGTCGGTGCGGATCAGCGTTCCGGTGTCGTTCGGCTGGTCCTCCTGATGCGCGACCAGCACCTTGGTCACCGCGGTCGGCGGCGGCGGCAGCAGGACCGCCACCGCCGCGCCGAGCAGCAGTCCAAGGAGCGCCAGGGAGCACCAGAGGCGGCGGCGCCTGCGCACCGCCACCACCAGCGCCTGCAGGTCAAGCAGCGGAGCGGCGGCCGACGGCTCCGAAGTCTTGCTCGTCGTCACACAGAACCCCCCGTCGCGTGGCCGCGAACCGCGAGCGCCACAGTGGCGTCGTCCGGAGGATGGCCGGCAGCCCGCGTCGGACGGGCCCGGACCGTGACGGCGAGGACGACGCCGACGACCTCATGCCCTGCGTCCGCACACGCCTCGGCGATGCCGGCGAGCTCCTCCGCGGTCCAGCTGCCCGCGCTGAGCACGACCAGGGCGCCGGACTCGGTGTCGCGGTCCGGCACCATCGGCCGGTCCACCGAAACGCCGACCACCCGTAGCAGCGGACCGCTCTCGGCCTCGGCGACGAGTTGTCCGGCGGCCCGGCGGGCGGTCTCGTCGCCGTCCGGTACGACAACCAGGAGCCGCCGGGGGGCCGGCAGCTGGTCCCGGAGGCGGGCGCACATCCGCCGGTAACGGATCTGCCTGCCGGCCTCGTCGCCGGACGTCTGCGGGGTCGGCATGTCCCACCGGATGTCGACGCCCAGCAGCCAGCGGATCCGGGCCCGCGGGCCACGGCCTTCCGGCCGGTGCGCGCGCCGTTCACCAGGTACGTCGACGGTACCCAGCAGCACCGAGCCCAGCGCCGCGGCGATCTCCGGTTCGGTGCGCAGCCGGCGATTCATCCGTGCGGCGGCGAGATGGCCGATGACCGCGAGCAGGAAGAACAGCAGCGCTCCCGAGACGATGAGCTGCGTCCTCGTCGGCGGTGCCTCGCCGGCCGGCCGGGCCGCCGGCCCCATGACGACCATGCCGGCCTTGTTGGCCGCCGGGTCGGCCTCGTCCAGCTTCTTCATGGCCTCCTGCAACGCGGTGCGCAACTTCTCCAGCTCGGTGCGGGCCTGCACGCTCTCCACGGTCTGCCCCGGATCGGCCGCATTGGCCAGGTCGGTGATGCGGCGGTTGGTCTCCGCCACCTTCTGCCGCAGCGCCTCGGACCCCGTAGCCGCTTCGGGGTCGGTGCTGCCGCCTGCGATCCGCGCGGCGAATCTGACCAGTTCCTGGGCCACTTGGTCGGCGAGCTGCTGCGCGCGCGCCGGGGTGTCCGCTGTACCCGAGATCTTGATGATGTTCCCGTCGGCGGCCTTGGCGCTCACCTGATCCCGCAGCTCGCCGCCGCTGACGCCCTTCCAGCCGAGCGTGGCGGCCGCGCGGTCGACCACCGCCGAACTGGTCGCGATGTCCACCTGAGTCAGCAGCTCGCGCTCTTCCCACTGCCCCGGCAGCAGTACCGATGCCGACGTCGTGTAGCGCGGCGGAAACAGCAAAGAGGTGCCGTAGCCGACGAGCGCACCCACCACGGCGAGGATGGTGAGCAGCCGCCGGCGCCGACGGATAATCCGCCCGATCGTGACCAGGCGTATCGTGTCCTCGCTCAACGGCGCGGCTTCCTCCCTGCCCGGTCCGGGCCGCCCGCCGACACCGGAGCGTGGTCACGGCAGGCAGCGGCGTAGGCGGCGAGCAGCGCCGCCTGCGAGTTCCGCCAGGAGAGCGGCCCGCTGACCCGCTCCTGGCCGATCTTGCCCATCCGGGCCCGCTTCTCCGGATCGTCAAGCAGCAGCTCGATGAGGACCGCGAACTCGGCCTCGTCGTTGGCGGGCGCGTAGACGGCGGCCTCACCGGCGGAGACTCGCGCCTCCCGGAGGTCGAACGAGACGATCGGCCGGCCCATCGCCATGTACTCCAGGACCTTGTTCATGGTCGACACGTCGTTGAGCGGATTGCGCGGGTCGGGGGATAGGCACACGTCCGCGGTGGACAGGTAGCGCACCAGGTCGGCGTCCGGAATGCGCCCGGTGAACTGCACCTGCTCCGAGAGCCCGAGCCGCCGGGACAGCTCCACCATCGCGTCGAAGGCGTCACCGCCGCCGACGAACACCGCATGCCAGTCGGTCCGCCCGAGCTTGTCGCGCAGCTTCGCAAGGGCCCGCAGGGCGTAGTCGACGCCGTCCTGAGGGCCCATGACGCCGAGGTAACACAGCAGATGAGGCTTGCCGCGCTTCAACTCCGGCTCGGGCGGCACCGGTTGGAACCGGTCGATCGCAGGTGCGCTGCGCACCACGAAGACATCCTCCGGCCGACGGCCGCCACGGCGTATCGCGACGTCCCGGTAGCTCTCGTTCGTGGCGAGCACGACGTCCGCGGCCCGGTAGGTCCGCCGTTCCAGCGCGCACACGGCGCGGTAGAGCAGATCCTTGCCGCGGTCGAACCGGGAGAGGTACAGCTCGGGTACCAGGTCGTGCTGGTCGAAGACGAACCGCGCGCCGCGCCGCTTCAGCCACAGTGCCGGCAGGAACAGCAGGTCGGGCGGGTTGCAGGCGTGGACCACGTCGACCGGGCCGACCTTCCGGGCCAGCCGGGCCGTATGCCACAGAGCCGATCCGTACTCCCGCAGGTAGCCGACCGGCCCTCCGGTGGCCGCGCGCAACGGGTAGCGGTGGATCCGCACCCCGTCGATCTCCGCCTCCGGCTCCGTATCCCGCTTTGTCCCCTGGGGACAGATGACGTGCACCTTCCAGCCCGCGTCGCGCAGCGTCGTGCACTCCTGCCACACCCGCCGGTCGAACGGCACCGACAGGTTCTCCACCAGGATCAGCGCGCGCCGGTCCGGCCGGTCGCCGCTGACTGTGTCACCGAACGATGTGTCACCAAGCAAGGCCCATGTACCCCGGTTCGGCCCGGCGCGCCTCGGCGTCGGGAAGGCGGATGAGGTCGACGATCACCGGGCCGTCGCCATGCGGCAGCGCCGACAGCACGGCCGGATCTCTGGTCCCGACCAGGCACACCTCGGCGTGCTCGAGCACCTCGTCGACGGAGTCCGCGAGCAGCTGCGCGAGGTGCGGCAGCCGGTTCTCGATGTACTCGCGGTTCGCGCCGATCAGCCGGGAGAGGCTCACGTTGGCGTCGTGGATCCGCAGGTCGTACCCCTTGCCGAAGAGCTTCTCCGCCAGCTCGACGAGCGGACTCTCGCGGAGGTCGTCGGTGCCGGGTTTGAAGGACAGCCCGAACAGGCCCACCCGGCGCTTGCCGGTGCGCTCGACCAGGTCCACCGCGCGCTGCAGATGGTCGGAGTTGGAAGGCAGCACGTGGGACAGGATGGGCACCGAGACGTCGGCCCGCTGTGCCGCGTGCACCAGGCTGCGCAGGTCCTTGGGCAGGCAGGAGCCACCGAAGGCGAAGCCGGGCCGCAGGTAGGCGGGGCTGATGTTCAGCTTGCGGTCGGCCAGGAACACGTCCATCACCTGGTGCGAGTCCACCCCGAGCGCCTGGCACACCGCGCCCAGCTCGTTCGCGAAGCCGATCTTGAGGCCGTGGAACGCGTTGTCCGCGTACTTGATCGCCTCGGCCGTCGGGACCGGCACCCGGAACACCTCGCCGGGCAAGCCGTCGTACAGCGCCGTCACCGCATCGCCGCTCGCCGGGTCGAGCTCGCCGATGACGGTCTTGGGCGGGTCGAAGAAGTCCCGCACGCTTGTGCCCTCGCGCAGGAACTCCGGGTTGACCGCGACCCCGATGTCCACCCCGGCCGTGCCGCCGACGTACTTCTCCAGGATCGGTACCAGCAGGTTCAGGCAGGTGCCGGGGAGCATGGTGCTGCGGAACACGACGGTGTGCCGCCCACTGCGCCCACTGCGATCCGTCAGCGCGGCGCCGATCTGCTCGGTGACCCGCTCCAAGTACGTTGTGCACAGGCTGCCGTTGGGCTCCGACGGCGTGCCCACGCAGACCAGCGACACCTCACTGCCCATGATCGCCTCGTGGACGTCGCGGGTAGCGCGTAACGCTCCGGTCCGCACGACCTCGGCGATGAGCTCGCCGATCCGCTCCTCGACCACCGGGGCCTTGCCGCCGTTGACCAGGTCGACCTTCACCTGGTTGACGTCCACCCCGATGACCTCGTGACCCAGGCTCGCCAGGCACGCGGCCGACACGCAGCCCACGTAGCCGAGCCCGAAAACGCTGACTCTCATGACCCGTTCCTCCCCCCAGGCAGGCCCTTGTGGCCTGCCGTCCGCTCGCCGGCGGGACCGCCCCGTTGCAGTCCCCCGCGCATCAGTAGGCCCCCTGCCCATGGAGCACCGCACGCAGCGTCTTCCACAAGATCACTGTGTCCAGGGCGAGCGACCAGTCCTCCACGTACCGCAGGTCGAGGCGGACCGCCTCCTCCCACGGCAGATCGCTGCGTCCGCTGATCTGCCACAGGCCGGTGAGCCCGGGCTTGACCAGCAGCCGCCGCCGGATGTCCGGGCCGTACGCAGCGGACTCCTCCGGTAGCGGAGGCCGCGGGCCGACGAGCGACATCGATCCGGTGAGCACGTTGAAAAGCTGCGGGAGCTCGTCGATCGAGTACCGGCGCAACACTGCTCCCACCCGGGTCACCCGCGGATCCCGGCGGAGCTTGAACAGCAGGCCTGCGCCCTCGTTGCGGTCGGCCAGCTCGGCACGTGCCCGGTCAGCCCCGGCGACCATGGTGCGGAACTTGAGAATGGTGAACTCGCGGCCGTCCTTGCCGACCCTGCGCTGGCGGTAGAACGCCCCACCCCGACTGTCCACCAGCACGAGCAGCCCGACGAACACCATCAGCGGCGCGAACAGCAACAGCAGGATCGCTGCGCCCATCCGGTCGACGACCTCTTTGACCGCCCGGCGGCCACCGGTGAAGGTCGGCATGCTGACCCGCAGCAGCGGGATCCCGAGCACCGCGTCGACGTGCAGCCGCGGGCCGGCCACCTCCATCAGTACGGGGGCCACGACCATCTCGGCTTCGCTGCCTTCGAGGTTCCAGGCCAGCCGCTGCAGCCGGTCCGGTGACCAGTGCGGGTCCGGTGTGACCGCGACGACACGGTAGCCGTCGTGGCGGACGTGCTTGGCGACGTCCGTCAGTTGGCCGACGACCGGCACTCCGTCCAGTTGGTCACCGTCGAGCCCACGACCGTCGGTCGTGCACACTGCCTCCACCCGCCAGCCGAGGTGCGGGAACTTGCGGGTTCGGGTGATCAGGTCGCGCACGGTGGCCGGGCTCCCGGCAGCGAGCACCGGTCTCAGGCACCGTCCTTCCTTCCGCTGTCTGTGCAGCCAGAGGCGGAGCAGATACCGCGCGGTCATGGTGATGAGCGCGATCGCGGGGATCGCGACGAAGATCCAGAGCTTGATGTTGCGCGAGGTGAGGGCGATCCCGCCGAGCGCCAGTACGACGGTCGCCGTGAACAGTGAGCGTCCGAGCCGGCGGAATTCCTCGGCGCCCTGGCCGAGTACGGCCGGAGCCCACGACCGGCTCACCGCTAGCGCCCCCAGCACCAGCAGCTCGGTGCCGAATGCGAGAATGCCCCACTTCTCGTGCCAGTTGGCCGCGTCCCGGACCCCGAAGAAGTTGCCGATCGCCGCCACCACGCAGGCGGTGGCCACCGTATCGCTGGTGATCACGGTACGGCGGTATCGCTGCTCCCAGTCGATCGCGGGCTGGCTGATTGCCCCGTCCGTCAGACGCCCGCGCGCTGACGGAAACGGGCTGACTAATCCCCCTCGCCGCACAGAACCCCCCAGGTCCCCAGTGGTTCGACGTGTTCGCCTAACACTGTTGCTCCCCCCTCGGGAGGCCCCCGCCTCCCGTACTGTTCCTCCC
>NZ_MUNE01000571.1 GCF_002154605.1 Streptomyces milbemycinicus
CGGCCGTGTTACGTGCCGCGCCCGCTCGCGTTACGCATCGGGCAACCGGACCTCAGCGCGGCACGTAACACGGCCGTAGCACGCTGACCGCATGCCGCACGTGACCGGCGCCATGACGCCCGACCCCGCCGTCAACACCCACTGCCCGTACTGCTCGCTGCAGTGCGGCATGGCGCTGCGCCCCGCGCCGGGCGAGGGCAGGGCGGAGGTCGTGGAGGTGGTGGAGCGAACCGCGTTCCCCGTGAACCGCGGCGCGCTGTGCGGCAAGGGCCGCACCGCGCCCGCCGTGCTCTCCTCCCAGGTGCGCCTGACCGAGCCGCTGGTCCGCCGCCCTGACACCGGCCGGCTCGAACCGGCCACCTGGGAGGAGGCCCTGGACCGGGTCGCGGAGGCGCTGACGGGCACGGCACAGGCGCATGGGCAGGACGCGGTGGGGGTCTTCGGCGGGGGCGGGCTGACGAACGAGAAGGCGTACGCGCTGGGGAAGTTCGCCCGGGTCGTGCTCGGCACCTCGCAGATCGACTACAACGGCCGCTTCTGCATGTCCTCGGCCGCCGCCGCGCACAACAAGGCCTTCGGCCTCGACCGCGGACTGCCGTTCCCGCTCGCGGACGTGGCCCGCACCGGGTGCGTGATCCTCGTCGGCTCGAACCTGGCCGAAACCATGCCGCCCGCCCTGCGCTACCTCACCGAGCTGAAGGAATCCGGCGGCAAGCTGATCGTCATCGACCCGCGCCGGACGCGGACCGCCGAACAGGCGGATCTGCACCTGGCCCCGCGCCCCGGAACGGACCTGGCGCTCGCGCTGGGACTGCTGCACCTGGTGGTCGCGGAGGGTCGGGTGGACGAGGAGTTCATCGCGCGGCGTACGAACGGCTGGCCCGAGGCGCGGGCCGCGGCGATGGCGCACTGGCCGGAAATGGTCGAGCGGATCACGGGCGTACCGGTCCCCGAACTCCGCGAAGCGATGCGGATGTTCTGCGACGCGGAGACCTCCATGGTGCTCACGGCGCGCGGGCCCGAACAGCAGTCGAAGGGCACGGACACCGTCGGCGCCTGGATCAACCTGTGCCTGGCCACCGGCCGCGCCGGCCGCCCGCTGTCCGGCTACGGCTGCCTCACCGGCCAGGGCAACGGCCAGGGCGGCCGCGAACACGGCCAGAAGGCCGACCAGCTGCCCGGCTACCGCAAGCTCGACGACCCGGCCGCCCGCGCCCATGTGGCGGGCGTATGGGGCGTCGACCCCGACACGCTGCCGGGGCCGGGGCGCAGCGCGTACGAACTGCTGGACGCGCTCGGCGGCGACGTACGCGCCCTGCTGCTCATGGGCTCCAACCCGGTGGTCTCCGCGCCCCGCGCGGCCCATATAGAGGCGCGGTTGCGGTCGCTGGACTTCATGGCGGTCGCGGACGTCGTCCTCTCGGAAACCGCCGCGCTCGCGGACGTCGTCCTTCCGGTGACCCAATGGGCGGAGGAGACGGGCACGACGACCAACCTGGAAGGCCGCGTCATCCTGCGCCGCACCGCCGTCACCCCGCCGCCCGGCGTCCGCTCGGACCTGGAGGTGCTTCACGGGTTGGCCGCCCGGCTGGGCTGGGAGAAGGGCTTCCCGACGGACCCGGAGGAGGTCTTCGACGAACTGCGGCGTGCGTCGGCGGGCGGGGCGGCGGACTACTCGGGCATCACCTACCGCCGGATCACGGAGGAGGACGGGGTCTTCTGGCCCTGCCCGGAGGAGCCCCACCCCGGTACGCCGCGCCTCTTCCTCGACCGCTTCGCGACCGACGACGGCCGGGCCCGCTTCGTACCGGTGTCCCACCGCCCGGCGGCGGAGGAGCCCGACGCGGAGTATCCGCTGTTCCTCACCACCGGCCGGGTGCTCTCCCAGTACCAGTCGGGCGCGCAGACGCGCCGCGTCGAGGAGCTGAACCGGGCCGCCCCCGGCCCCTTCGTCCAGCTGCACCCCCAGCTCGCCGAGCGCCTGGGCGCCGCCGAGGGCGACCCCCTCGCGGTGGTCTCCCGCCGCGGGCGGGCCGTCGCCCCGGCCCGTATCAGCCGGGACATCCGGCCGGACACGGTGTTCATGCCCTTCCACTGGGCGGGCGAGGGGCGGGCCAACGCGCTCACGAATCCGGCGCTGGATCCGGTCTCCCGGATGCCGGAGTTCAAGGTGTGCGCGGTACGGGTGGAACGGATGGAACGGGCCCCGGGTTAGCCCCCCACCTCGCGCGTCGTACTACGGCGTGACGTTCGCGTGGGCATCAGTACCGACGCCTGTTCGGTCGGGTGGCATGATCGCGACGAGTTCGACTTCGAAGCCATCGTCGTTCTCCAGGTAGGCGGCATAGTGCTGTCTGCCGCCGGCGTAGGGGTGCTGGTCGGGGAACAGCAGGTGCCAGCCGTGGTGAGCGGCGTCGGCAGTCAGCTTGTCGACCGCGGCGGCGTCTTCGACGTGGAAGGCCAGGTGGTTCAGTCCTGGACGGCAGCGGTCGTGCTGGTGGGCGGTAAGCGCCGGGGACTGCTCGATGACCAGGTAGGTCGGCCCGAGTCGCCAGCTGCGGCCGCTGTCCCAGTTCTGGAAGGCCACGTATCCCAGTGCCTCGAGCAGCCAGCCGAGCGAGGCGAGCGCGCGGTGGATGTCCGGCACCCACAGCTCGACGTGGTGCAGCATGCCGTGCGCCGGCCGGCCCGTCCGGCGGGCACTCTCCCGGACGATCTCATCGATGGGCGAGCCCTCGGGCGTGATGCCATCGTCGTTGACTGCGCTGAGCACGGGCGTGCCGCCTTCCCGACCCACGCTGCAACGCGGGCCTGCTCGTTGACCATTACGGGGCCAGTAACTTTGCGGTGAGTATCGGACAGCGACACGCCGTGGTGTCGGCGTGTCGCTGTCCGATACTCACCGCAAAGTCAGGCGCCTCACCCCTCGTACGCGTCGACTTCCTTCAGGTACGCCGCCCGCGCCCCCTCGTCCAGGAAGGACGCGCGGAAGGAGTTCCGCGCGAGGGCCCGCAGCGTGGCGCCGTCCAGGCGCAGAGCATCCCGTACCGCGTCGAAGTTGTCCCCCGCGTAGCCCCCGAAGTACGCCGGGTCGTCGGAGTTCACCGTCACCAGCAGCCCCGCGTCCAGCATGGCCCGCAGCGGGTGGTCCTCTAGCCGGTCGATGACGCGCAGCCGGACGTTGGACAGCGGGCATACGGTCAGCGGGACCTGGTCCGCGACCAGCCTGGCGACCAGGGCCTCGTCCTCCAGGGAGCGCACGCCGTGGTCGACGCGGTCGACGCCGAGGATGTCCAGCGCCTCCCATACGTACGCGGGCGGCCCCTCCTCCCCCGCGTGCGCCACGCACTTGAGCCCCGCCTCCCGCGCCCGTGCGTACACCTCGCGGAACTTCGACGGCGGGTTGCCGACCTCCGCCGAGTCGAGGCCGACGGCCGTGAGGCGGTCCAGGTAGGGGCGGGCCGACTCGAAGATCTCCAGGGCGGACTCGGCGCTCTCGTCGCGCAGGAAGCACATGATCAGGCGGGTGGTGATGCCGTACGTCTGCTCCGCCGCGTCCAGCGCGCGCGTCAGGCCGTCGATGACCGTGCCGATGGCGACACCGCGCGCGGTGTCGCCATCGGCACGGTCATCGACGGCCTGACGCGC
>NZ_MUNE01000572.1 GCF_002154605.1 Streptomyces milbemycinicus
ACCCCGGACGCCCCCACCGCCTACGCCATGCCGAAGGAGGTCGCCGACGCCATCGTCCGGCTCGAGGAGCACAACCTCGACATGGACGCGCAGATGCTCGCCATGCAGCGCGAGGCCCAGGAGCTGCGCCGCGAGAGCGTCGAGATGATGCGGAAGTCTGCAGAGGCCCAGCAGGAGGTCGCCAAGACACAGCGGGAAGCCCTCGAAGCACAGCGGGAAGCACAGCGCGAGGCGGAGCGTGTTCAGCGCGAGATGATCGAGGCGATCCGCGAGTCCACCGCCGTCCAGCGGGATTCAATCGCCGCCGGACAGACCGCCGCTCATGCGCTCATGCAGTGCATCAGTGAGACCTTTGTGTCGATCAACCGGCTCGCGGACCGTATCGGAAACGTCGCCGACAGCATTCCACGCCACTGGCGGGACCTGCCTGAGCCGCCCAAGACGGTGACGCCGGCCTCGGTGATCGCCGAGTGGCGCGAGCACAACCTCGTGGTCACCGCCGACATCTGGGCCGTGGCCGTGTACATCCTGCCCGCGATCATCGCCCAGGGCGAATGCCTGTACCCACTGAGCACCATCGCGTCCAACACCGGACTCAACGAGCACCGGGTGCATGACGCGCTGCGCATGCTGCAGAAGCGCGGCTGCATCCGGCAGACCGGGGTGACTCCGGACGGCGCTCCGGTGTACGTCCTGAAGTAGTCCACTACCGACACGGCACGAGGGCCCGAAGTCGCAATCCGAAGTTGCGGCTTCGGGCCCCCAGTACGTTACCGCCACTCCTTGACCTTGACACAGTGACAAGGGCTTCACTCCAGCCAAGGAGGTGGTCCCGATGACCGTGCGACGTCAGGACACGGATACGACCCGAGCTCTCCAGGCGCTGGAGGACAGCCGCTCGCAAGTACGGCTGCGGGCAGCGCTGGCGGTTGGCACGGCCCCTGACCCGGGGTTCGTCGACAAGCTCATCGAGCGATGCGCGCTCGAGCCCGAGTTCTACGTGCGCGAAATGCTCACGTGGGCACTCACCCGCCACTCACCGTCGCTGACAGTCCCAGGGCTTCTCAAGGAACTCCGCTCGGAGCGTGCACAGGGGCGAAGCCAGGCGTTGCACACGCTGTCCAAGATCGCGGATCCGCAAACGTGGCCGGCGATCACACGAGAGCTTCTGTTCGACCCCGACGATGAGGTGGCGCGGGCCGCCTGGCGAGCAGCGGTCGTACTCGTACCCGCAGCTGAAAAGGCCAAGCTGGCTGCAGCGTTGTCGACGCAGCTCGGGCGCGGCGAGCGTGAGACGCAACTGAGCCTCAGCCGGGCACTGATCGCGCTCGGTGACGTAATCTTGCCAACTCTGCGCACCGCGATGACGGATCTCGACCCTCGTGTGCGCACGCACGCGGTCGCCACGGAACGGCTGTTGCGCAACCCGGACGCCGGATTCGAATTCGCGATCGAGGAGGCGAAGCGCGCTGTGGCCCTCGGCCCGACCAGCCAGAAAGGGTGATGGGCAGTGCTGATCGGCGATGTGGCACGACGGTCCGGAGTCAGCGCCCGCATGCTCAGGCATTACGAATCGCTCGGCCTGCTGCGGCCGGCGGATCGTACCGGCGCCGGCTATCGCGAGTACTCCAGCGACGACATCCGGCGCATCTTCCATATCGAGAGCCTGCGGTCCTTGGGGCTGTCGCTGCGTGACGTCAGGCGCGCGCTCGATGATCCCGGCTTCGCGCCCTCGGATCTCGTCGACGACCTCATCCGCCAGACGCGGGAACGCATCGCGGGTGAGACGGAGCTGCTTACGCGGCTCCGTCGGATCGGTGCCGCGGAACCCGACGGATGGGAAGACGTCCTCCAGATCGTCGCACTCCTCCAGGCGTTGGGTTCGGAGAGCGCTGGGAAGCGCCAGCGCGCGGCCCTGTCCTCAGTCGATGGGGCTTCGGTGCCAACGGAAGCGCTGGTCGAGGCCGCCCTGAACGAGACGGACGCGAATGTCGCCGGAGCCCTTCGATGGGCTTTGGCGCAATCGGGCGATGGCGGATTGGAGCTGCTGGCCGAGGGCCTCGACTCATCAGTGGCCGAGGTGCGGAAACGTGCCGTCCAGTGCATCGCTGAGATGCCGAGCTGTAAGGCGACCGCACTGCTGCAGGACGCCCTCACGAACCCCGACATCATGGTCCGCAGGTGTGCGGCCATGGCGCTCGGGGCACGTGGAGTGGCCGACGGGGTCCCGACGCTCATCGACATGGTCGTCGAGGACGCGAACGACGTCGATGCGGCCGATGCACTGAGTGCGCTGGCAAGTCGTCCCGCGTTGGCTGATCAGATCGCTACCCGGCTCGTGGAGAGTCTTGCCCACGGCGTCGTGGAATCGTCCGCACGTCGACGGCTGACACAGGCGCTCGCGGAGATCCCGGGAATCACGGCGTCACGTGCCCTCGCAGATCTGTCACACGACGAAGACCGTGTCGTCGCGCTGACTGCGGCATACATTCTCACGATGCGCGACGCACGATGATGGATCTTTCCCGTGGCCCTGTCGGTGGGGACCAGCTGCTGTTGGTCCCCACCGACAGGCGGCGTTGAGACGTCAGAAGATCAGTCCGCAATAGGCAGATAGACGCGATGCCCCGCCTCTGCGAACTCCTTCGACTTCTCCGCCATCCCGGCCTCGGCCGCGTCCATGGCGCCCCCGTGCTCGCGCCGGATGTCCTGGCTGATCTTCATCGAGCAGAACTTCGGCCCGCACATGGAGCAGAAGTGCGCCGTCTTCGCCGGTTCCGCCGGCAGCGTCTCGTCGTGGAAGGAGCGGGCCGTGTCCGGGTCGAGGGCCAGGTTGAACTGGTCCTCCCAGCGGAATTCGAAGCGGGCGTCGGACAGGGCGTCGTCCCATTCCTGGGCGCCGGGGTGGCCCTTGGCGAGATCGGCGGCGTGGGCGGCGATCTTGTAGGTGATGACGCCGGTCTTGACGTCGTCGCGGTCCGGCAGGCCCAGGTGCTCCTTCGGTGTGACGTAGCAGAGCATCGCCGTGCCCCACCAGGCGATCATCGCCGCGCCGATGCCCGAGGTGATGTGGTCGTAGGCGGGGGCGATATCGGTGGTGAGGGGGCCGAGGGTGTAGAAGGGGGCCTCCTCGCAGATCTCCTGCTGGAGGTCGACGTTCTCCTTGATCTTGTGCATCGGGACATGGCCCGGGCCCTCGATCATCGTCTGGACGTTGTGCCGCTTGGCGATCCGGTTGAGCTCGCCGAGCGTGCGCAACTCCGCGAACTGCGCCTCGTCGTTGGCGTCGGCGATCGAGCCGGGCCGCAGTCCGTCGCCGAGCGAGTAGGTGACGTCGTACGCGGCGAGGATCTCGCAGAGCTCCTCGAAGTGGGTGTAGAGGAACGACTCCTTGTGGTGGGCCAGGCACCATGCCGCCATGATGGAGCCGCCGCGCGAGACGATGCCGGTCTTGCGGCGGGCGGTCAGCGGGACGTACGGCAGCCGTACGCCCGCGTGCACCGTCATGTAGTCGACGCCCTGCTCGGCCTGTTCGATGACGGTGTCCTTGTAGATCTCCCAGGTCAGCTCCTCGGCCTTGCCGTCGACCTTCTCCAGCGCCTGGTAGAGCGGCACTGTGCCGATGGGGACGGGGGAGTTGCGCAGCACCCACTCGCGGGTGGTGTGGATGTTGCGGCCGGTGGAGAGGTCCATGACCGTGTCGGCGCCCCAGCGGGTCGCCCAGGTCATCTTCTCGACCTCCTCCTCGATGGAGGAGGTGACTGCGGAGTTGCCGATGTTGGCGTTGACCTTCACCAGGAATCGCTTGCCGATGATCATCGGCTCGATCTCCGGGTGGTTGACGTTGGCCGGGAGGACCGCCCGGCCGGCCGCGATCTCCTCGCGGACCACCTCGGGGGAGACGTTCTCGCGGAGCGCCACGTACTCCATCTCCGCGGTGATCTCGCCCCGGCGGGCATACGCGAGCTGGGTCACGGCGGCGCCGTCCCGGCCCCGGCGGGGCTGGCGGGGGCGGCCGGGGAAGACCGCGTCGAGGTTGCGCAGCCCGCCGCGCGGCGTGGTGTGCTTGATGCCGTCGTCCTCGGGGCGGACGGGGCGGCCCGCGTACTCTTCGGTGTCGCCGCGGGCGAGGATCCAGTTCTGCCGCAGCGGCGCGAGGCCGCGGCGGACATCTGTCTCGATCTGGGGGTCGGTGTACGGGCCGGAGGTGTCGTACAGCGTGACGTCCTGGCCATTGGTGAGGTGCACTCGGCGGACCGGGACCTGGAGGTCCGGCCGCGAGCCGGTGACATATCCCTTATGCCAGCCAAACTCGCGCATTTCGGGCGTGCGTGCATCCTGCAGAGTCATTGAGACCCACTCCCTACGCCGGCATTACCCGGTAACAGGTTCAGCGGTCGGCGCAGCATGGGGCCCGGGAGTCGTCCCCGGGCCAACACAGTCAGCGCCCTCTCAGCCCGGTGCTCCGAGCTCCCGCGATTGCAAAGGTGTCACCCACGCTAACGGTTGCCCGGCGGCGATGAACAGAGGGCCCTCGCTCTTGCGATGATCTGACGGTGACCTCGACACCGCAGCAGCATCAGCCCCATGAGCCCGGCCCCGGGCCCGGCCGCTCGAACGGCGGCGTACGCGGCCACAACCCCGAGTCCGGCCCTGAGCCCGGCTCCGACCGCGGCCCCGGGACCGGTCATACGCATGGCCATTCTCACAGCCACGGCCCCGCCGCGCCCGTCTCCGCCCATCTGCGCAAGGTGATCGCGGCGATCCTCATCCCCTTCGCCGCGGCCGTCGTCGCCGGGCTGATCGTGCTGTGGCCGGGCGGCACGCCCGACCACAAGGCCCATGAGCGCAGCGGGCTCGGCTTCGACCAGCAGACCGTGGCCGGGCGGGTGGTGAAGGTCGAGGAGGTCAACTGCGCCGACGTCAACGCCCAGCCGCAGCAGCCCACCGAGCCGGGTCAGGATGGAGCGAACCAGGAGGGCGCGGCCGGCGGATCCGGCAAGAAAGCCATCTGCGAGAAGGCGACCATCGAGGTCACCTCAGGCAAGGACAAAGGCCGCACATTTGAAGAAATCGTCCAGCCGAACGCGTCCCGCAAGTACGACGCCGGTCAGAAGCTGAAGCTGGCGTACGCGCCCAAGGCGCCGAAGAATCTGCAGTACTCCATCTCGGACGTCGACCGGGCGCTGCCCATGGCGCTGCTCGCCGGGCTGTTCGCGCTCGCGGTCGTGGTCGTCGGGCGGCTGCGCGGCGTCTTCGCGCTGGTGGCGCTCGCGGTCAGCTTCGGGGTGCTGACGCTGTTCATCCTCCCGGCGATCCTCGACGGCTCCAACCCGCTGGTCGTCGCGATCGTCGGGGGCAGCGCGATCATGCTCGTCGCGCTCTACATGTGCCATGGGCTGACGGCCCGTACGTCCGTCGCCGTGCTCGGCACGCTCATCTCACTGCTGCTGATCGGCCTGCTGGGCTCGCTGTTCATCGGCTGGGCGAGCCTGACGGGCAACACCGACGACCAGACGGGGCTGGTCCACGGCCTCTATCCGAATATCGAGATCCGCGGTCTGCTGCTGGCCGGGGTGATCATCGGGTCTTTGGGGGTGCTGGACGACGTGACCGTCACCCAGACCTCCGCGGTGTGGGAGCTCAGGGAGGCGGACCCCACGGCGGGCCGGCGCAAGCTGTACGCGGCCGCGATGCGCATCGGGCGGGACCATATCGCGTCCGTCGTGAACACCCTGGTGCTCGCGTACGCGGGCGCCTCGCTGCCGCTGCTGCTCCTGTTCTCGATCGCGGACAGCGGAGTGGGGGCGGTGGCGACGAGCGAGATCGTCGCCGAGGAGATCGTACGGACGCTCGTGGGCAGCATCGGCCTCGTCGCCTCGGTGCCGGTGACCACCGCGCTTGCCGCGCTCGTGGTCTCCGCGGACCGCGCGCCACAGGGCGGCGCGGAGCAGGGAGGCCACGGGGGCCGGGGCGGGCGCGGACGGCGGCGCCGGGCGCGCGGGCGCTGAACGGCCGCGGCCGGGGGCACCTCCCGGCGGTGGCCGGGGAGAGCCGAGCCCTGAAAAGAGGCGAACCGAGCCCTCAGAAAGGGGTGCACGCGCTAGCCGGCGTACCGATCCTCCGCGAGGATCCGGTCGAGCTCCGCGTCCAGGTCGCCGACCGGATCGCAGGCCGCCTGCTCCTGCCCGAACGGAACCACCCGGTCCGTACGGTCCAGGAAGGCCACCAGCGGGGCGGCACCGGCCCGGAACAGCGCCCGCTCCGCGCCCACTTGGAGCCTGATGAAGACGTCCGAAAGCCCCTCCGGTGAGGCGGGGGCGATGCGCACATCGCCCTCGCCCGAGGGTTTACTCAATCCGTCCAGTAGCAACTCCCGGGCGAAGGCCCAGCTGACGGGTGCGTCGCCGGGCAGATGGAAGGTGATCTCGACTGCGTACGGGTCGCTGCTGTCGTAGGACAGCTCGACCGGGATCCGGAAGGAGAGGTCCTGGGAGACCAGGAAGGTCATCGTCACTTCTGCCTGGACTGTGTCGCGCATGTCACGCATCGTTCGCCGCCCCGAGTTGATTGCGAATGGCCAGGTTTGAACGGCCTGGCCTCTTGACGCCATGGTCCGCCTGGCTTCAGCGGGCCATAAGAAGTGAATTTTCAGATATTGATAGGGATTGAGAGGGTGCTGATATCTCGGCCGACTCTGGAGCGTAGCGACTCGACTGCGGGGCGGAGTCGGTTTGCCTCATGTGAGGGACTGGAAATGGCCAGAGTTGCCGCGGCTCTCCGCGCGGCTGCGATCAAGAAAATCGGCGCGGGCGGGCGCATTCGCTCGCCGGGCCGGGCGGGGCGGCGCCGGCCTATGACGTGGGAGTTCGGAGCCGGTTCACCGGCCGCGGCCATGATCGCTTTCGTCAACAGGCACCCCCGGGGTGTGTTGCGAGGCAGACGCCCGGAACGGGAGACGTCGAGCACTCGAACTCTAACCGGAACGGTGCCGTCAAGCTGAGGTTTGGAACGCGCGTATCCCCCACGCGGCGTACCCGCGGCGCGAGGCAACGTACCCGAGGCCCGCTACGTACCCGAGGCCCGCGGCGGCGCAGCCGCCGCGCGGGGTCACCAGTCGCCGCGGGACGACGAGGACGAGCTGAACTTCCGCACGAGGTAGATCAGACCGGCGACGAGCGCCACCAGCAGCAGCGCCTTGAAGACCAGACCGACCACGAAGCCGACCACGCTCATGATCAGCCCGCCGAACACGGCCAGCACGAGGATCGGAACCGCGACCCATGTCACCCACCACGGCAAGCCCTGAAATATGCCCTTCGTCGCCACGTCGGTCCCTGCTTTCTTCGCTGAGCGAGTCGGTCCGGACCGGCCTTGGCGCCGGTCCGATCCCCGCCTTCGATGCTAGGACGGCCGACAAGCGAACACAGGCCCCGCGTCCCCCGTCCTCCCCTGACCGAACCCCTACGGGACGCGGGGCGGGCGCATCAGCTCCCAGTCCGAGAATCAGCTCTCCGGCGGGGAGAAGACGACCATGACCCGCAGGTCCTCCGTGATGTGGTGGAACTTGTGCGCCACACCGGCCGGTACGTACACCACGCTGCCGCGCGCCACCTGTGTGGTCTCCATCCCCACGGTGATCGATGCCCGCCCGCTCACCACCAGGTACACCTCGTCCTGGCCGTGCGGCTGCTGTGGATCGGTCTGGCCCGCGTCCAGCGCGTACAGCCCGACGGACATGTTCCGCTCGCGCAGGAACTGCAGATACGCACCGTCGTTCGCGGCACGCTCCGCCTCCAGCTCGTCCAGCCGGAACGCCTTCATTCGCCTCTCCGCCCCTTGCTCCCCGGCCCTGCCCAGCGCGGGGCCTGTTCTGCGACGATCTCAACCATGAAGAATCTTCTCGTCAAGACGATCGCCAACGCGGGCGCCCTCTGGGTGGCCATCTGGCTCCTCAAGGACATCACGCTGACCGGCGACAACGCCGGCCGCAAGGCGATCACGCTCATTCTTGTGGCGCTCGTGTTCGGCCTGGTGAACGTCGTGGTCAAGCCAGTGGTCAAACTGCTGGCCTTTCCGCTGTTCATTCTCACCCTCGGCCTGATCACTCTGGTGATCAACGCCCTGATGCTGCTGCTGACCTCCTGGCTGGCCAACAAGTTCGACCTGGCCTTCCATGTCGAGGGCTTCGGGACGGCCGTCATAGGCGCGTTGATCATCTCCATAGTCTCCTGGGCCCTGCATGTCGTCCTGCCCGACGACAAGGACTGAGCGCCGTCCAGCATGATGGGACGCATGAGAGCCCCGTCGCCCTACCGCGTCTGCTTCGTCTGCACCGGCAACATATGCCGGTCACCGATGGCCGAATCCGTCTTCCGCGCATACGCCGAGGAAGCCGGGCTCGACGGTCTTGTCGAGGTGGACAGCGCGGGCACCGGCCCCTGGCACGAGGGCGACGGGGCGGACCGGCGCACCATCTCCGTGCTCACGGCCCACGGCTATGAGCAGAACCACATCGCCCGGCAGTTCCAGTCCGCGTGGTTCGCCACCCTCGACCTGGTGATCGCCCTGGACAGCGGCCATCTGCGGGAGCTGCGTGCCCTCGCCCCGACGCCCGAGGACGCCGCGAAGGTGCGGCTGCTGCGCGAATACGACCCGGACGCCGACCCGGACGCCCCGGCCGCCCTGGACGTGCCCGACCCGTACTTCGGCGGGCCGGACGACTTCGAGGCGTGCCTGGAGATGATCGAGGCGGCGAGCGAAGGGCTGCTGGACGAGGTGAACAAGGCCATCACCGCCCGGGACACCCCCGCACCGGCCGCACCGGCCGCCCCAGCCACCCCTGTTACTTCCGTCACACCGACCGCCCCTGAAGAGAACGCATGACGAGCAAGCACACGGGCGACGGCACACGGGCCGTACGGGCGGGGCTGCCCGAGCCCGAGGCGTACGAGCCGACCCTGCCGGGCCCGGCCTTCGCCGCCCACTACCACCTGCCCGGCGACGCCGACGTCCACCAGGGCCCGTACACGTACGGCCGGGACGCCAACCCCACCTGGACCCGGCTGGAGCGGGCCATCAGCGAGCTGGAGTCGCCGGACGCCGACGCCGAGACGGTGGTCTTCGCCTCCGGTATGGGCGCGATCTCCGCGGTGCTGCTGTCCCAGCTGGGGCAGGGCGACGCGGCGGTCCTGCCCTCCGACGGGTATCAGCTCCTGGCCCCGCTCGGCGAGCGGCTGAGGGGCTACGGCATCGAGGTGCGCACCGCGCCCACCGGCGGCGACGCCCAACTGGCCCTCCTGGACGGCGCGCCGGACGCGGGCGGCGGCCCCCATAACGAACATGCCGAACCGCAGCCCGTGAAGCTGCTGTGGATCGAGTCCCCGGCCAACCCGGGCCTGGACGTATGCGATATCCGCCGGCTGGCCGACGCCGCCCACGAGCGGGGCGCGCTGGTCGCCGTCGACAACACCCTGGCCACCCCGCTCGGCCAGCGCCCCCTCGATCTCGGCGCGGACTTCTCCGTCGCCAGCGGCACCAAGGCGCTCACCGGCCACGGCGATGTCCTGCTCGGCTATGTCACCTGCCGCGACCCGGGCCTGGCCGCCTCCGTACGCGCCTGGCGCAAGATGGCCGGCGGGATCCCCGGCCCGATGGAGGCATGGCTCGCGCACCGCTCCCTGGCCACCCTCCAACTGCGCGTCGACCGCCAGGCCCGGACCGCGCTCGCCCTGGCCGAGGCGCTGCGCGAGCGCCCCGAGGTCACCGGGTTGCGCCACCCCGGGCTGCCGACCGACCCCGCGCACCGCGTCGCGGCGGCCCAGATGCGCGGCGGACGCTACGGCTGTGTGGTGTCCTTCGTCCTCCCCGGCCAGGAGCACGCCGACCGCTTCCTGGCCGCGCTGCGCCTGGTCGACGACGCGACCAGCTTCGGCGGCGTACGGTCCACGGCCGAGCGGCGCGGGCGGTGGGGCGGCGACGCCGTGCCGGACGGCTTCATCCGCTTCTCGGTGGGCGCCGAGGACCCGGACGACCTGATCGCGGATGTGCTGCGGGCACTCGATGAAGTCTCGATGAAGTGAAGTCTCGATGAAGTAAGGGCCGCGGCGCGGAGGTGACGGCAGTGACGGAGGTGACGGCGGCCGACCGCGCGCCCCTCGGAATCAGGCCATACCGGGCGGGCGTCTCAAGCCTCCCCCCTCGTGGCTTGAGACGCCCCGGTTCCCTCATGGAGAACCGCTTGAACAAGGCTAGTTGACTCAGCGTCAGTGTCCAATCACAGTAGCGACATGGGCCTATCGGCATATTTATAGTTGACCTGCGGCGGGGGCACGTCGAGCGGAGGGGAACCGCATGGATCTGGCCCTCTTACGCACATTTGTCACGGTTCATCGGGCCGGGTCCTTCACCCGTGCCGCCGTGCTGCTCGGGCTCTCCCAGCCCGCCGTCACCGGCCAGATCCGCACCCTCGAACGCCAGCTGGGCCGCCCCCTGTTTCTGCGCACCGCGCGCGGGGTCGTCCCCACCAGCGTCGGCGAAGAACTCGCCCACAAGGCCGCGCCCCACCTCGACGCGCTGCTGGAGATAGCCGAGGCCGGGCTCGACGACAGCTCCGCCAACCGCACCCTGCACCTCGCCGGCCCCCCGGAGTTCACCGCCCTGCGCGTCCTGCCCGCCCTCGCCCCGCTCATCAACCAGGGTCTTGCGGTGCGCTGCGCCTTCGGCAGCGCCGAGGAGCTGTTCGAGGGGCTGGCCGCCGGCCACCACGACCTGGCCGTCACCACCGTCCGGCCCCGCGGCCGGCTGCTGGCCGCCGCCCCGCTGTGCGACGAGGAGCATGTGCTGGTCGCCGCGCCGCGCTGGGCGGCCCGGCTCGGCGGCCCCGCGGTGTTACAGGTCAAGGGCGTCAGCGCACTGGAGCGGCTGCCGGTCGTCGAGGTCCATGAGAGCCTGCCGCTGATCACCCGCTACTGGTCGGCCGTCTTCGACACCCCGCCGATCACCGCGGGCACCGTCATCGCGCCCGATCTGCGGGCGGTGCTCAACTGTGTCGTGGAGGGCGTCGGGCTCGGCGTCCTGCCGCGCTATCTGTGCATGGACGCGCTGGACGCGGGGGAGGTCGTCGCCCTGCTCAACCCGCCGGTGCCGCCGCTGCGCACGTACTTCCTGGTGATCCGGACCGGTGCGCTCGCCCTGCCGCATATCGCACGGGCGCACGAGTGGCTGCTGCGCGCCGCTGTTGACTGGTGAGTACGGGGTTTCACCGGGCGACGCATGCGGCAGATCTCCACCATGACCGAACGACCTGTGGTCAAGCGCACCGCCCGCGCCATCCTGCTCGACGGCGGCCCCGAGCCCCGGCTGGTCCTGATCAAGCGCACCAAGCCCGGCGAGGAGCCGTACTGGATCACGCCGGGCGGCGGAGTGGAGCCCGAGGACGCCACGGTCGTCGACGCGCTGCACCGCGAGGTCGACGAGGAGCTCGGCGCGAAGGTGACGGACGTGGTGCCCGCCTTCGTCGACACCGTCCCGCACCCCGACGAGTCCTCGCCAGGTGTGAAGGTGCAGCACTTCTTCGTATGCCGCCTGGGGTCCATGGACCTGTCGCGGCGGCACGGCCCGGAGGTGGACGAGCCCTGCGGGGAGTACGAAGTGGTGCGCGTCCCGTTCACCCGGGCGGGGATCGCCTCGGTGGGGGTGGTGCCGCCGTCGCTGCGCGCGTATCTCGACGCGAACATCGAAGGTGTGCTGGCGCTGCTCGCCGACGACCTGGGCTGACCCCGGCGCTCCACCTGGCTACGGGCCGTTCGGCTACCGGAACCAGCCGCTGAACTGCTGCCCGGCCCCCTCCGGTGCCCGCTCCCGCGCCCTGGCCAGCACCCGCTCGGCCTCCTGCTGCCACTCCTCGGGGCGCGCGGGCCCGGAGCCGTGGTCCGCCTCCGGCTCCGGCTCCCGGCCGACCACGGGCATGCGCCGGCCCTCGCGTACGTCGGCGGCGGAGCCGAAGAAGTCGCCGCCCTTGCGCTTGAAGTCGTCCGTACCCCAGTCGTCACGGTCCCGGTCGGCGACGCCGCCGTCCAAGCTGCCGCCGTCCAAGCTGCCGCCCAAGCCGCCATCCGTACCGCCGCCCACAGCGCCGACCCTGGCGCCGGCCCTGGCGCCGACCCGCCGCTGGGCGGGCGCCTTCTGGAGATGCGGGATGTGCTTGGCGCAGTGGATGTACGCCTCCTCGACCGTCACCTCGACCCACACCACGGCCCGCCGCCCCGGCACCGGGTCGACCGGCAGCCCGGGGTGGGTGGCGCGCATCTCGGCGTCCTCCACCACCCGCGCCCGGCCGTTGATGTGCAGACCGATCCGGTCGCGCAGGAAGTCGATCATCAGGATGCCGAGGTGGGGGTTCTCCTCGATGTTCCCAAGGCTGGCCAGGACGCCGTTGCCCCGGTATTCGGGGTAGGCCAGGGTCTGGTCGTCGAACACCCGCAGAAAGCCGGGCGGCCCGGCCCGGAAGGTGCTGTCGCACTCGCCGTGCCGGTCGGCCGTCGCCAGGAAGAACATCTCCTGGCGGCCCACGAACTCCCGCATCCGCGCGTTGAGCCGGTCCAGCACCTGCTCGTCGTAGAAGCGGTCGGCGCGGTCGCCCGTGCCGAGCCGCCGCTGCAGCCGGTGTTCGCCGTCGCTGCCCGGACGTCTCGTACGGTCCATATCGGCCGTGGGGGCGTCGGCCGGCACGGTCCATGCCGTCGCCGCCCTCGCCGCCCTCGCCGTCGTCTCCGTCGTCGCCCTCTCGTGCTCGACGTCGTCCACGCTCACTTGTCCCTCATCCTGCGATCGCTCGAGTCAGTGATGCACTGCTCTCCCGGCCCCCAGTCCCCTGCTCCTCACTAGTCACTACTGCGTCACGGCCCCCCGCCGTGTTGCAGTTCCCCCGCTATTCCCCCGCCGCGACGAGCTCTTCGAGCGAATCGTGCCGTATGCGATGGGACGGGATCCCGATGCCTCGCAGGGTGTCCACACCGCTGCGGATCATCCCGGGCGGGCCGGACAGGTAGGCGTCGTAGGTGTTCCACGGGCCGTACTGGCGGACGGCGTCCGGGAGCCGGCCGCTGAGCCCGTTCGTCGGACTGTCGGAGACGACCGGGCGGACCGAGAGCCAGTGGTGGGCCTGCGCCAGCCGCAGCATGGTGTCGATGTCGTAGAGGTCGTGGTCGCTGCGGGCGCCGTAGAAGACCTCGACCGGGCGGTTGCGGCCGTGCTCGGCGACGTCCTCGACCAGGGCCTTGATCGGCGCGATGCCGGTCCCGCCGCCAAGGCAGAGCAGGCCGTTGTCGGAGGAGTGGTCGACCGTCATCGAGCCGGCCGGGGGGCCGAGGCGGATCACATCGCCGGGGCGGGCTCGGTGCACCAGTGCCGAGGACACCCAGCCGGCCGGCACCGCCTTGATGTGGAAGGACAGCAGACCGTCCGGGCGGGGCGCCGCGGCGAAGGAGTAGTGCCGCCACACCCGGGGCCACCAGGGGGTCTCCAGGGATGTGTACTGGCCGGCGAGGAAGGGGTACGGCTGGTCGGGGCGCACGGTGACGACCGCGATGTCCTGGGTGCGCAGCTCATGTCCGACGACCTCGGCCTGCCACCACGCGGGCGCGCGCAGCTCGTCCTCGGCCGCCGCGTCGATCATGATCTGCGAGATGGCGGTGTACGCCCGGACCCAGGCGCCCTCGGTCTCATTGCTCCAGGTCCCGGTCGCATAGCGGGTGAGCGCGCCGATCAGGCACTCGCCGACAGCCGGGTAGTGCTCCGGCTGGGTGCCGTACTTGCGGTGGCCGCGGCCGAGCCCCGAAAGATACTCGGTGAGGATGTCCGGGTCGTCCACCAGCTTGGCCGCGGTCAGCAGGGCCCTGAAGAGCCGGTCGCGCTGGGCGTCCATCGCGGCGGGGAACAGCGGGCGCAGATAGGGGTGCTGGACGAAGAGCAGCGCGTAGAAGTACGAGGTGACCTTGTCCGAGATGGGCTCGATCTCGGCCATCGTGCGGCGGATGAGGATCGCGTCGGGCGAGGCGGTGGGGTCCTCGGAGAACAGGCCCGCCGGCCGTACGTCCTGCGCGCCGGGCGCCTCGTCGGGGCGCTGGTGCTCCTCGTGCTCCCGTACGGCGGGCGGCCGGGCGTCGACGGGCCGG
>NZ_MUNE01000573.1 GCF_002154605.1 Streptomyces milbemycinicus
GCTGCTGCCGGCCATGGCCGGGCGGTCGTCCGAACCGCTGCTGCGGGCGACGTGGACCAGCGCGGGGAGCGCGGCCCCGCCGAGCACCACCGCGGCCACGGCGCCGACCAGCGCCTGGCGGCGGCGCGTACGGCGGGCGGGCACGGCGCGGCGCAGGTGGTCCAGGGAGTCGGCAGACGGCTGCAGTTCGTCGACGGCGCCGTGCAGGAGGCGGCGCAGGGCGTCCTCGTCCATGACGTCCGGGCTGTTCCTGTCGTCGGTGCGGTGGCTGTCGTCGGTGCGGTGGCCGTCGGCCGGGCTGTTGCTGTCGTCCGTACGGCTGTCGCTGTTCGTACGGCTGTCGCTGTCCGTACGGTCGCTGCCGCCCGTACGGTCACTGCCGTCCGGACCTTCCCCGTCGTCCGTACGGTTCACGCCGTCCGTACGGTTCACGCCGTCCGTCGCCGCGGACTTGCTGGACGGGGCCCTGTCGTCCGACTCGTGACCGGCCCGCCGGTCGGGGTTCCCCGAGGCCGGCTCGTATGTGTCGTCGTTCATGCCGGAGCCTCCATTGCGACGCGAAGCGCCGCGATGCCACGCGATCCGTACGCCTTGACCGAGCCGAGCGATATGCCGAGCGTCTCGGCGACCTGGGCCTCGGTCATATCCGCGAAGTAGCGCAGCACGAGGACCTCGCGCTGACGGCGCTGCAGCCCTCTCATTGCCTTGATCAACTGGTCCCGCTCAAGCTGCTCGTACGCCCCCTCCTCGGCGCTGGCCATATCGGGCATCGGCTTGGAGAGCAGCTTCAGCCCGAGGATGCGGCGGCGCAGCGCCGAACGCGAGAGGTTGACGACCGTCTGCCGCAGATAGGCGAGCGTCTTCTCCGGGTCACGGACCCGGCGCCGCGCCGAGTGCACGCGGATGAACGCCTCCTGGACGACGTCCTCGCAGGACGCGGTGTCGTCGAGAAGCAGCGCGGCAAGACCGAGCAGCGACCGGTAGTGCGCGCGGTAGGTCTCGGTGAGGTGATCGACTGTGGTGCCCGCTGCCATCGTGTCGTCAGCGTCCTCGCGCCCTGCCGTCGAGATCTGCGGCGCGGGGCGAGTGGTCGACCATGGCGCGATCACCGGCATGCCACCAGGGGTGCGGGGACGCCGGGGCCGCACTGCCGTGCCGCCGCGCCCAGGAACTGTTGCGATGCCGAATACCTCTGCTGCCACGCCAGTTGGACACGCTGCCCCCCGTCAGGGTTGTACGCGTGAGGCAGCGCTTTTGACGAAGCAACGAATGCCCCCATGCACACCAACCCGTCCACAAATGCCCCGGTTTGCCCAATGCCCACTGAGGGGCGGCTGGAAAGACGCTCCCCGCCCGCTGTCGGTTGCAGCGGGCGGGGAGGGAATCTTATCCGTAGATCTTTGCCCTGGTTTGAGTCCGGTTCAAGTGGTCCAGGCCATTGTCCGGGTCACAGAAGCCTCACAGTTTCGGGGCCCAGGGCCGGCCCCCCTGTACGCAGCCCTCAGCCGTCAGACTGTCAGCTCCGCCGCGACGAGCTCCGCGATCTGCGCGGTGTTGAGCGCCGCGCCCTTGCGGAGGTTGTCGCCGCAGACGAACAGCTCGAGCGCCTTGGGGTCGTCGAGCGAACGCCGGACCCGGCCCACCCAGGTCGGGTCGGTGCCCACGACATCGGCCGGGGTAGGGAACTCCCCCTCCGCCGGGTTGTCGCAGAGCACCACACCGGGGGCGGCCGCAAGGATCTCGTGCGCCTGGGCCACGGTCACCTGGTTCTCGAACCGCGCGTGCACGGCCAGCGAGTGGGTGGTGATCACGGGCACGCGGACACAGGTCGCGGTGACCCGCAGCTCCGGCAGGCCCAGGATCTTGCGGGACTCGTTGCGCACCTTGAGCTCTTCCGAGGACCAGCCGTCCTCCTTGAGCGAGCCCGCGAACGGCACCACGTTGAGCGCCATCGGCCCGGGGAACGGCCCGGTGTCGCCGATCGCCCGCCGTACATCGCCCGGCTGGGTGCCCAGCTCCGTACCGGCGACGAGGGCAAGCTGCTCGCGGAGGGTGTCGACGCCCTCCTTACCCGCCCCGGAGACCGCCTGGTACGAGGAGACGATCAGCTCCTGCAGTCCGAACTCGGCGTGCAGCGCACCCATCGCGACGATCATCGAGAGGGTGGTGCAGTTGGGGTTGGAGATGATGCCGCGCGGGCGGAGGCGGGCCGCGTGCGCGTTCACCTCCGGGACCACCAGCGGTACGTCCGGGTCCATCCGGAAGGCTCCGGAGTTGTCGACGACGACCGCGCCCTTGCCTGCCGCGATCGGCGCCCACTGCGCGGAGACCTCATCCGGCACATCGAACATCGCGATGTCGACGCCGTCGAAGGCCTCCTCGCCGAGCGCGACGACCTCGACCTGCTCGCCCCGTACGGACAGCTTCCGGCCGGCCGAGCGCGGCGAGGCGATCAGCCGGATCTCGCCCCAGATGTCCGCGCGCTCGGACAGGATGGAGAGCATGACGGTGCCGACGGCACCGGTCGCGCCGACGACGGCGAGCGTCGGCTTCCGGCCGCCGGCACCGCCATGGCCGGTCATCGGCCGGTCCCTCCGTAGACGACGGCTTCCACGCTGTCGCTGTCAAGACCGAAGGCGCTGTGGACGGCCCGGACCGCTTCCTTCACATCGTCGGCGCGGGTGACGACCGAGATGCGGATCTCGGAGGTCGAGATCAGCTCGATGTTGACCCCGGCGTTGGACAGCGCCTCGAAGAAGGTCGCGGTGACGCCCGGGTTCGTCCGCATACCGGCGCCGACCAGCGAGATCTTGGCGATCTGGTCGTCGTAGCGCAGCGAGTCGAAGCCGATCGTCGGCTGCGCCTTGGTCAGCGCCTCCATGGCCTTGTGGCCGTCGGTCTTCGGGAGGGTGAAGGAGATGTCGGTCAGGCCGGTCGACGCGGCGGAGACGTTCTGCACCACCATGTCGATGTTGAGCTCGGAGTCCGAGATCGTACGGAAGATGGCCGCGGCCTCACCCGGCTTGTCCGGCACTCCGACGACCGTGATCTTGGCCTCGGAGGTGTCGTGGGCAACACCCGAGATGATCGCCTGCTCCATCGGCTGGTCCCCTTGCGGCTCGTTGCTGACCCACGTGCCCCTGAGCCCGGAGAAGGACGAGCGGACGTGGATCGGGATGTTGTAACGGCGGGCGTACTCCACACAGCGGTGGAGCAGCACCTTGGAGCCGGAACTGGCCAGTTCCAGCATGTCCTCAAAGGAGATCCAGTCGATCTTGCGGGCCTTCTTCACGACCCGCGGGTCGGCGGTGAACACACCGTCGACATCCGTGTAGATCTCGCAGACCTCGGCCTCGAGGGCGGCGGCGAGAGCGACGGCGGTGGTGTCGGAGCCGCCACGGCCCAGGGTGGTGATGTCCTTCTTGTCCTGGGACACGCCCTGGAAGCCCGCGACGATCGCGATATTGCCCGCGTCGATCGACTGCCGGATGCGGCCGGGCGTGACGTCGATGATCCGTGCCTTGTTGTGGACCGAGTCGGTGATGACACCGGCCTGGCTGCCGGTGAACGACTGCGCCTCGTGGCCGAGGTTTTTGATCGCCATCGCCAGCAGGGCCATGGAGATCCGCTCTCCGGCTGTCAGCAGCATGTCGAACTCACGCCCCGACGGAATCGGGGACACCTGCTCGGCGAGGTCGATCAGCTCGTCCGTCGTGTCGCCCATCGCGGAAACCACGACGACCACCTGGTGGCCGTTCTTCTTGGCTTCGACGATTCGCTTGGCAACCCGCTTGATGCCCTCGGCATCGGCAACGGAAGAGCCTCCGTACTTCTGCACGACAAGGCCCACGTGCGCTCCCTGGCTCTCAGTAATGCGGTCGGCTCAGTCTAACGAGTGGCCGGAAATTACCCCGCCAATATCACATTGCGAGACACATGGCCCACCTTGTGATCAGGCGTCCAGATATTTCCGCTTCTTCCCTCGTACCACCCGCTCAGCGACGAACCCTGCCCGCTCCGCACCGAAGCACACGGAAAGGTAACCCAGGTCACACCTTCGAGACTGGGCTCGACCCCAGGACTGCGGTCGAGACTGGGCTCGGCCTCAGGACTGCGGTCGAGACTGGGCTCGGCCTCAGGACTGCGCGGACCGGATACCGAGCGGGGCAGCGATCTCCGCCGCCATGACCCGTCCCGCCTCCTCCGCAAGCTCCTCGTCGCCGCCCGCATTGCTGTCGGTGTCCAGGCCGTCCAGCTCGTCCAGCGGGCTGTCCAGCCGTACGTGGGCGACCAGCGACTGCAGCGCGCGCAGGGCGGCGGAGGCGGTCGTGCCCCAGTTGGACAGATACGAGAACTGCCACCACCACAGCGCCTCGCTGATCCGGCCGTCGCGGTAGTGGGCCATGCCGTGCCGCAGGTCGGTGACGATGTCGGCCAGGTCGTCGGAGATCCGGCAGGCAACGGGCTGGCTGCGCGGCACATACGGGTCGAAGACCTCGGAGTAGACGTCCACCGGGTCGAGCAGCCGGGCGAAGCGCTCACGCAGCTCGTCGACGTCCGGCTCGGGGCCGACATCCGGCTCGTACCGCTCGTCGGGGACGAAGTCCTCGTGTGCGCCCAGCCGACCGCCCGCAAGGAGCAGCTGGGAGAGCTCGAGCAGGAGGAACGGCACAGCGCTGTCCGGTTCGTCGCCCTTCGCCACTTCGGTGACCGCGACGATGAAACTCTCGATCTGATCGGAGATCTGGACCGCGAAGTCGTCCGGATCGGGGTGAGCGGCGTGCAGCGTTGCGTCAGACATCGAGAAGTCTTCTCCCTTCGAAGGCACGCCCCAGCGTGACCTCGTCGGCGTACTCCAGGTCCCCCCCGACTGGGAGACCACTAGCCAGCCGGGTCACCTTCAGACCCATGGGCTTGACCATGCGCGCCAGGTAGGTGGCGGTGGCCTCGCCCTCCAGGTTCGGATCGGTGGCCAAGATCAGCTCCGTGACCGTACCGTCCGCGAGCCGCGTCAGCAGCTCCCGGATCCGCAGATCGTCCGGGCCCACGCCCTCGATCGGGCTGATCGCGCCGCCGAGCACGTGGTAGCGGCCACGGAACTCACGGGTGCGCTCGATCGCCACGACGTCCTTGGGCTCCTCGACCACACAGATGACGGCCGGGTCGCGGCGCGGGTCCTGGCACACCCGGCACTGCTCGGCCTCGGCGACGTTCCCGCAGACCGCGCAGAACCGCACCTTGTCCTTGACCTCGGTCAGCGCATGCGCGAGGCGGCGGACATCGGCGGGCTCGGCCTGCAGGATATGGAAGGCGATGCGCTGCGCGCTCTTGGGACCGACGCCGGGCAGCCTGCCCAATTCGTCGATGAGGTCCTGGACCACGCCTTCGTACACGCCGCTTCCAATCTCGCGCTGACGCGCGGTGGCTTCTCTTCTTACAGACTTCGGTATAAGGCCCGGGTCAGGGCCCTGCACAGACCCTGGACAGACCCGCTACTGCTGCTACTGCGGAACGGAAGGCCACTCTCAGAACGGCAGACCCGGCATACCGCCGAGGCCCTGGGCGAGCGGACCGAGCTTCTGCTGCTGCAGCTGCTGCGCCGCGTTGTTCGCATCGCGCACCGCCGCGACGACGAGGTCCGCGAGGGTCTCGGTGTCCTCCGGGTCCACCGCCTTCGGATCGATCACCAGGCCCTGAAGCTCACCGGCGCCCGTCACGGTCGCCTTCACCAAGCCGCCGCCGGCCGAGCCTTCGACAGGGGTCCTGGCCAGTTCCTCCTGCGCCGCGGCAAGGTCCTGCTGCATCTTCTGGGCCTGCTGAAGCAGCTGCTGCATATTGGGCTGGCCACCACCGGGGATCACGAGCTCACTCCTGCGCTGTCGACAGAGTTCTTCTTTCCGATAGCCCGAGCCTACGTGCTCACGGGGCGCCCCGCCCTACGCCGTAGGGAGGAGGGCGAACGGCGCCGGAGTACTCAACTCAGGTGCCGCACAGGGCGAGCGATACGCACAGGATCCGGCGGCTCGTCCCCCTGCTGCTCCCCTCTTCGCCCCCTTCTCGCC
>NZ_MUNE01000574.1 GCF_002154605.1 Streptomyces milbemycinicus
CATACTGGTCGCCGGATGCTCTGGGCGCGGCCAGCACCAGCGCACCAGCCCCGACCGCCACGGCTTCCCCCGCCGCACCAGCCCACGAATCAAGACCGTGCACGGCTACGCCACCGGCGACCTCGTGACCGCTTCCGTACCCAAGGGCAAATACACCGGCACCCACGCCGGCCGCGTCATGATCCGCACCACCGGCAGGTTCGATATCCGCACACCTCACGGCCGCGCCGCAGGAATCCAACACACCAACATCCGCCTCCTCCAGCGAGGCGACGGCTACACCTACACCCACCAACCAGAACCCACCCGCGCGTAAATGCACGTCAGAGCAATCCAAAGACGCGATCCTCTCATGCGCAAACGCATGGGGGTCCTCGCAAGATTACGCTGCCGAGCATGACCACCACCACCTATGACACGCTCGGCGCGACGTACGCCCGCACCCGACAGCCGGATCCGCGGATCGCCGCGCAGATCCACGCGGCGCTCGGGAACGTCACCGACGTGATCAACGTCGGGGCGGGCACCGGCTCCTATGAACCGCCGCAGACGGCACTCGCGGTCGAGCCCAGCCAGGTCATGATCGCCCAGCGTCCTCCGGGATCCGCGCCCGCCGTGCAGGGCGTCGCGGAACGGCTGCCGCTGCGTGACGACGCAGCCGATGCCGTGATGGCCCTGCTGACCGTCCACCACTGGACCGACCTGGCAGCCGGGATCGACGAACTGCGCAGGGTCGCCCGCGGCCGCATCGTCATCCTGACGTGGGACCAGCAGGTCTTCCGCGAGCGGTTCTGGCTCGTCCGGGACTACCTCCCGGAGGCGGCCGCGTTCGACGACACCCGTGCCACCCCGACCGACCAACTGATCGACCTGCTCGGCGGGGCGCGCCAGGAACCGGTGCGGGTCCCCCACGACTGCGTGGACGGATTCGGTGCCGCATACTGGCGCCGCCCCGAGGCCTATCTCGACCCGCAGGTGCGCGCGGGGATCTCCCTGCTCGCCCAGACCGGTGAGGACACCATCGCACCCGGTCTGGCCCGGCTTGCGGACGATCTGGCGACCGGTCGCTGGCACACCCGCCACGCCGAACTGCTCGCGCTCGACACCTTCGACGTCGGATACCGGCTGCTGGTGGCCGACCTCTGACGCATACGCGGAGCCCGGTGCTCAGGCGCCGGTGCCCGTGCGGGCGCCGTACCTGAGCAACGTGGGAGCCGAAAATCACCGTGAGCCGCTGAACCCGACGGCTTGGTGTCGTGGTCCGTCGATGGTCACCCTGGAGCGGTCAGTTGCCGACCAGGTCGGCGTAAATGAGGTTGTGATCAGAGAAGTTCCCGTTAACGCCGACACTGGAGGAGCTGAAGGCACCGCCATTGCGCAGGAAGATATAGTCGAACTTCTTCCCTCCGGGCCTTCTGGAGTCCTCTGTCATCTTGCAGGGGCGAAGGTATTGGGTCGGGCTGCAGGCAGGGTCGGCGTCATGGAATTTCGACCACATGGGAGACATTTCACTGGCGTTCGGCTCGGCGTTGAAGTCGCCGAGCACAATGACTTGCGGATAGGCCCGGACGGCTTTGATGAGTTCCCCGACCTGGACTTTACGCACACTGGCCTGCCCGGACTGGGCAAGGTGGGTCGCGAAGACTCGCACCTTCTTGCCTGCGACAGTCGTATCGACGGCCACGTATCCGCGGGGCTCACTGCCGCCCTGTGAGTAATGGCGGTTCACCTTGTTGGTGAGCGGCGCGGCAGACAGAATCGCGCTCCCGTACGCGGAACCGAACTCGTGGCAGCCCCAACGGGTGTTCAGCTGGCTTCCGTGCGCGGCGTAGTACCGGTAGCCCTTTGCTCTCAGCTTACCGATGAGGCGTTGCGTCTCACCGACGCAGATCTCCTCAAGCCCGATGACTTGGGGCCTGTACTTGACGATCTGGTCCACGATCTGGTCAACGTGGTACAGCGGGTTGGAACCGCGGCACGGATTGCACACGTTGAAGTTTGCGACCCGGTTCGGGAAGACAGTCTTCCACTCGGGGGAAGAAATTCCCGTAGCGGAACCATCCACCTGCGTCTGCGGTGGAGCGATCACCTGTGCGGATGCAGTCGCCATATTCGCCCCGGACTCCACAGCCGACACCGAGGACAGCAGCAGGGCCAGTACGGCGGCGATGGCCGTGCACATTACCCTCGCCCGGGGCTCGGCGGCCTCAGCGGCCTGGACGCGTGAGGAGGGTGCGTACGCCGCCCCCGGTGAGGGTCACCTCTTCGGGTGCGCCCGCGTCGATGGCCAGCGAGAGCTCATCGGAGGGCCAGCCCTGGGCCAGGGCGCCCAGCGGCACCCGGTGGTAGCGGTGGATCTGCGGCAGGGCCTGGTGCATACGGTCCGGAGTGGTGAAGACCGGCACCAGCTGGGCGCCATCGTCCTGTTCGAGCACGGGGAGGGTCACGGCCTGCGGGTCCGTATCCTCCACGCCCTCGGGAGCGGGAAGCAGCACCTCGCTGCTGGCGAGGGTGTCCAGGGCCGTATCGTCCGCCCGGTTGGCCGCGAGTTCGCCGAGGGCGTGCTGGGTGGCGTGGACGGTGGTGTCGTCGGGGAGGTCACTCATGGTTCTCTCCAGCGATCGGAGTGGCATATGGGCAGATCAGCGGCCGATCCGAGCGAGCCGAACCGGTTTTCCGCCGGTCGTAAGCCCGCCGGGTACCCGACTCCGTGGCGTTGAGACATCCCGTGCGGACATTCCACGCCCACCGCGACAGGAGGATCAAACGCACATGAATGAGATCGAACTCCTATGGGGAGATTTCCGGCTCCCGATCCGGGATGCGCTCCATCTCGCGGACGGAAATTCGTACGACGTGGCCCTCTCACCGGGCACACCGAGCGGCTTCAGGCTGCTTGGGGCCTTCGATCTGCATCAGATGCTCACAAGCGAACCGGATTGGACCTCCGAGGTCGATGGGCTCAAATCCGTGGAGCTGGCTCATGGAGGTTTCCTCTGGGGAGGTGATGGTTCCTACGGCTCGGAAGGATTCGTAGCGCGTTTGACTCCCGACCGTTCACTTATGTGGGCGATCTTCCTCACCGAATCGAACCCGTTCCAAGAGATCCAGCTACACGGCAAGATCGCGTCCTTCATGTCTACCTCAGCCGTCGAAATAACCGTCGATATCGACGACCCGCGGCGTCCGGTCAGCGAGGCAGGGTGAACTGGTTGGGACCCGGGAGTGCCGGGGAGATTCAGCCGCCCGCGCGGTACCGTGCCCTCACCGAACGCGCCGATATCGTCGAACTCTCCCTCGTGTCCCGGGACGGGGCGCGGGAGCCGCTGGCGGAAGAATTCCTGCGCATCGCTTCAGCGCCGCACCGCTCACAGCAACGGACGCCATGAGGCCCTGCGCTCCCGCGCCCCGCTCCGCTCATCGCCCGAGGTCGCGGAAGAACGCGCGGATATCCGCGACCAGCAGCTCCGGCTGTTCCATGGCCGGGAAATGCCCGCCCCGCTCGTACTCCGTCCACCGCACGATGTTGTTCGTCCGCTCCGCGATATGCCGCAGCGGGATGAAGTTCTCGCGGGGGAAGACGGCGAGGGCGGTCGGGGCGGTGGAGGGTTCGGGGGCCGCGCCCCAGGAGGAGTGGGCGCGTTCGTAGTAGATGCGGCCGGCGGAGCCGGCGGTGCCGGTCAGCCAGTAGAGCATGACGTTGGTGAGGAGTTGGTCGCGGTCGACCGCGTCTTCGGGGCGGTCGCGGGAGTCGGTCCACTCCTTGAACTTCTCGGCGATCCAGGCGAGTTGGCCGACCGGTGAGTCGGTGAGCCCGTAGGCCAGGGTCTGGGGGCGGGTGGACTGGATGTCGGCGTAGCCCTGGCGGTCGCGGGCCCACTGCTGGTTCAGCTCCCAGGAGGCGAGGGTGCGGGCGCGTTCGGCCGGGGGCAGGGTGGCCAGGTGGGCGGGGTCGGGTTCCTCGGTGACGGAGGAGCCGGGAATGTGGTTGAGGTGGACGCCGATGATCCGGTCGGGGTGGATACGGCCGAGCTCGCGGGAGATGGCGGAGCCCCAGTCGCCGCCCTGGGCGCCGTATCGCCGATAGCCGAGGCGCTCCATGAGCTCGGCGAACGCGGCGCCGACCCGGTGGTACTCCCAGCCGGTCTCCCGCGTCGGCCCCGAGAGGCCGAACCCCGGGATGCTCGGCAGGACGAGGTGGAACGCGTCGGAGGGGTCGCCGCCGTGGGCGCGTGGGTCGGTGAGCGGGCCGGCGACCTGGGCGAACTCGACGATGGAACCCGGCCAGCCGTGCGTCATGATCAGTGGGGTGGCGTCCGGCTCGGGCGAGCGGATATGCGCGAAGTGAATGTTCGCCCCGTCGATCGTCGTGGTGAACTGCGGCCACTGGTTCAGTCGCGCCTCGGCGGCACGCCAGTCGTATGTGTGGCGCCAGTGCCGTACGAGCTCCCGCAGATAGTCGCCCGGAATGCCGTACGCCCAGCCCACGCCCGGCAGTTCATCGGGCCACCGGGTGCGGTCGAGCCGTGCGTGCAGATCGTCCAGCTCGGCTTGCGGGATGTCGATACGGAAGGGGCGAATGTTCTCGGCCAGGCTCGTCATGCGACGCATGGTAGATCCGCCGGGTTTGCGCAGCGAACGAGTTAAAGCGGCCACCTTCGGGACTTCAATTCGCTGTCTCCGGCCAAGGCGAAGATGAGGGATCAGCTTGTCCGTTGGCCGGCGTGGGACGCGTACCAGGGCCGACAGAGGAAATAGCCGCAGAAAATAGCCGCAGCAAAGGCGGCTACACGAAGAGCTTGCCCGGATTCAGCAGCCCCAGCGGGTCGAAGACCTGCTTGATACCGCGCTGCAACTCCACCCCCACCGGGCCGAGTTCCCGCGCCAGCCATTCGCGCTTGAGGACCCCCACCCCGTGCTCGCCCGTGATCGTGCCGCCCAGCTCAAGCCCCAGGGCCATGATCTCGTCGAAGGACTCCCGCGCGCGCCGCGTCTCGTCCGGGTCGGAGGGGTCGAAGCAGACGGTCGGGTGGGTGTTGCCGTCGCCGGCGTGGGCGACGACGCCGATGGTCAGGCCGTACTTCTCGGCGATCGCGGCGACCCCGTCGATCATCACGCCGAGCTGTGAGCGCGGAACGCAGACGTCGTCGATCATCGTGACGCCCTTGACCGCCTCCAGGGCCGGGAGGGTCTGCCGGCGGGCCTGGAGCAGCAGGTCGGACTCGGCGGCGGTCTCGGCGGGGACCACCTCGGTGGCGCCCGCGGCGGTGCACAGCTCGCCGACGGCGGCGAGGTCGGCGGCGGGGTCCGGGGTGTCGAAACCGGCCAGGAGAAGGGCCTCGGTGGAGTCCGGCAGACCCATGTTCGTCATCGTGTTGACCGCGTGGACGCTGGTGCGGTCCATGAGCTCGAGGAGCGAGGGGGTGTGCCCGCTCTCCATGATCTTGCAGATGGCGTCGCTGGCGGCCGCGGTGGACGGGAACTCGGCGGCGAGGACCAGTTGCTGGGGCGGGGCGGGCTTGAGGGCGAGCACGGCGCGGACGACGATGCCGAGGCTGCCTTCGGAGCCGACGAACAGCCGGGTCATGTCATAGCCCGCGACGCCCTTGGCGGTGCGGCGGCCGGTCTTCAGCAGCCGGCCGTCGGCGAGGACGACGTCCAGGCCCAGTACGTATTCGGCGGTGACGCCGTACTTCACACAGCACAGGCCGCCGGAGGCGGTGCCGATGTTGCCGCCGATGGTGCACTCCTCCCAGCTGGAGGGGTCCGGCGGGTAGTAGAGGCCATGCTCCGTGACGGCGCGCGACAGAACGGCGTTGACCACGCCCGGCTCGACGACCGCGATCCGGTCGACCGGGTTGATCTCCAGGATCCGGTCCATCTTGATCAGGGAGAGGACGATGCAGCCGTCGGAGGCGTTGGCGGCCCCCGACAGGCCCGTACGCGCCCCCTGCGGCACGACCGGGACGCGCAAGGCGGTCGCGGTGCGCATCACGTGCTGTACCTGCTCGACGCTGCGCGGGAGGACGACGACGGCCGGGGTGCCCGCCTCGCAGAAGCTCGCCATGTCGTTGGCGTACGAGCCCATGACGTCGGGGTCGGTCACGACGGCCTCGGAGGGAAGGCCCTCCCGCAGCATCTCCATCAGATCAGCCATGGCTCCAGACTCGCATCCGACCGTCCGGGAGGGAAGATCGCCGCGGCGGTGGGGGCGCGGAAGCGGGTGGCTGGGTCAACGCCGGAGCTACGGCTGTTCCTGAGCCGTAAGGGCCGGCAGTTCCCGCGTGCCGCCCTCGGCGGCCTGCGCCTCGTCCTCGGCCGCGTCGGGCGCGGGGACGGAGAGCACTCCCAGCGCGCCCGAGGCGGCGGCCTTTTTGCCCCCGAGAGCGAACTTATTCCTGGTCAGCCGCCCTTTGGCGTACATATCTTGCACATCTTGCGCCATTCGAACCTCGACAACTCCCCATACACCACGCGGCGTTGTAATGGATAGCAACGCGCCGAGTGTAGACGGTCCGAAGTTCGTAACAGCTTTAGTTCGTACTTTCGCGCAAGGGGGCGGGGACAAAGGGGGCAGGAACAAAGGTCAGGGTTGCAAGGTCAGAGGTTGCCGCGCCTGGCCTGCTCGCGCTCGATCGCCTCGAACAGCGCCTTGAAGTTGCCCTTCCCGAAGCCCATCGAGCCGTGCCGCTCGATCAGCTCGAAGAAGACGGTCGGGCGGTCCTGCACCGGCTTGGTGAAGATCTGCAGCAGATAGCCGTCCTCGTCGCGGTCGGCGAGGATCTTCAGCTCCCGCAGCGTCTCCAGGGGCACCCGGGTCTCGCCGACCCACTCGCCGAGCGTGTCGTAGTACGACTCGGGGGTGTCCAGGAACTGGACACCGGCCGCGCGCATGGCCCGTACGGTCGCGACGATGTCGTTCGTGGCGAGCGCGATGTGCTGGACGCCGGGGCCGCCGTAGAACTCCAGATACTCGTCGATCTGGGACTTCTTCTTGCCGACGGCGGGCTCGTTGAGCGGGAACTTCACCTTGCGGGTGCCGTCCGCGACGACCTTCGACATCAGCGCGGAGTACTCGGTGGCGATGTCGTCGCCCACGAACTCCTTCATGTTGGTGAAGCCCATGACGTCGTTGTAGAAGGTCACCCACTCGTTCATCCGGCCCAGCTCGACATTGCCCACGCAGTGGTCGACGGCCTGGAAGTTACGGCGGGCAGGCGGCTCGACCAGCGGGGCGGCGGGGGCGAAGCCGGGGAGGTAGGGGCCGGTGTAGCCGGAGCGCTCGACGAGGGTGTGGCGGGTGTCGCCGTACGTGGCGATGGAGGCGAGCACCACCGTGCCGTACTCGTCCTTGACCTCGTGCGGCTCCTCGATACCGGAGGCGCCGTGAGCGATGGCGTACGCGTACGCGGCGCGCGCGTCCGGCACCTCGATGGCCAGGTCGATGACGCCGTCGCCATGGGCCGCGACATGCTCGGCGAGGAAGGTGCCCCATCCGGTGGTGGGCTTGATGACGGAGGTGAACACGAAGCGGGCGCCGCCGGAGACGAGGACATAGCTCGCGGTCTCCCGGCTGCCGTTCTCGGGCCCGGCGTAGGCGACCAGCCGCATGCCGAACGCGGTGGAGTAGTAGTGCGCGGCCTGCTTGGCATTGCCGACGGCGAAGACGACCGCGTCCATCCCCTTCACCGGGAAGGGGTCCGCCCGACGCGCGCCTTCTCCCGTCACGGCCAGGGTGTGATCCAAGGTCTCAGTCATGTCTTCACCGTGACTCCATGGCTCAGGATGCGCAACAGTTCGATGATTCGATGGACAATCGGTATAGCTATCTCTGCGATCTGCCGGGCACTCTGTACACAGTGACCACCCTCACACTCTCACCCTCAGCAGGAGGACCGCCGTGGCAATCGACCGGCTCGACGCCCGACTGATCACACTGCTCGCCGAGGAACCCCGGATCGGCGTACTGGAGGCGTCCCGCCGGCTCGGCGTCGCGCGCGGCACGGCACAGGCTCGGCTGGACCGGCTGCAGGCCCAGGGCGTGATCCGGGGCTTCGGGCCCGAGGTGGACCCGGCGGCCATCGGCTATCCGGTCACCGCGTTCGCGACGCTGGAGATCAAGCAGGGCCAGGGCCCGGACGTACGGAGCCACCTGGCGGGCGTCCCGGAAGTGCTCGAACTGCACACCACCACCGGCCACGGCGACATGCTCTGCCGCCTGGTCGCCCGCTCCAACGCGGATCTGCAGCGGGTGATCGACCGGGTGGTGGGGTTCGAGGGGATCGTGCGGGCGTCGACGACGATCGTGATGGAGAACGCGGTGCCGCTGAGGATCATCCCGCTGGTCAAGCAGGCGGCGGAGGACTGACCAGAGCCCGGCTACCTTCCAAAGATCCCATTGCAAAGATCTGGATGCAAAGAACCCCTTGCAAAGGAGTCTTTGCATGCTTACGCTGCCGCCATGGCCGAGAACGAGAAGCCGACGCCCGACGATGTGCCGACGCCCGACGACGTACGGGTGCTCGACGCCCGCTCCCTGCGCGGACTCGCACACCCTCTACGGATGCGCCTGCTCGCCGCGCTGCGCGCCTACGGACCGGCCACCGCTTCCCAACTCGCCGACCGGCTGGGCGAGTCCAGCGGCGCCACCAGCTACCACCTGCGGCAGCTGGCCGCCCACGGCTTCGTGAAGGACGATCCGGAGCGCGGCAAGGGGCGCGAGCGGTGGTGGAAGAGCGCGCAGCGCGGCACACGCGTGAACTCCGAGGATCTGCTGCGTGATGCCGACCCGTCCGTGCGCGGTGCGATGAACACCCTGCTCTACGAGCACGCCACCAGCCACGGCCAGGAGATGTCCACCTGGCTCGGCACCTGGCACGACTGGCCCGAGGAGTGGCGCCGCGCCTGGGACATCAGCGACTTCGCCATCCGCCTCACCCCTGAACTCGCCGCCGAGCTGCGCGACAAGTTGCATGAGGTGATCGAGAGCTATCGCGAGAACGAAGTGGGCCAGGACGTCGAGAACTCGGCCCGCTTCCGGGTCCATCTGCACGCCTTCCCGCGCGACGACGACTGACCGGCCCTGGGGGGAACGACCATGTACGGCGACGACATCCATCTGCGGCTGCACCGCATCCGGGCCGAGCGGCTGCATCTCGAGGCCCTGCGCGCCCGCGCACGGCACCGGCCTCGCCCGCCGCGCCAGCCCCGGCGCCCGCGTCGGCTGCGCAGTCGGCTGGGCTGGACGCTGGTCGAGGTGGGCCTGCGCCTCGCGACACCGCGCCCCCGGCCGGGACAACAGCCGGGCCTGGCGGCCCGGCTGTGACTTCTCGCCCGCCGGGCAGCCGCTCGCGGCAGCCCGTCAGCAGTGCGGCACCTGGCCGCCCGACTTCAGCGCCACCAGCGAGTTCACGGCGCCCTTGAGCGTGGTGACGGGGATCAGCCGCAGCCCCTTGGGGAGTTCGGCCTTGGCGTCCGAACACTCCGCCTTCGGAACCAGGAACACCGTCGCCCCGTCCCGCCTGGCCGCCTGCGTCTTGAGCGGCACCCCGCCCACCGCCCCGACCTTGCCGCCCGCCGTGATCGTGCCGGTCCCCGCGATCGTACGGCCGCCGGTCAGATCGCCACCGCGCCCGTCCCCGTCGAGCTTGTTCACGATCCCGAGCGAGAAGAGCAGCCCGGCGCTCGGCCCGCCCACGTCCGCGAGGCGCAGCCGCACCTTGACGTCTTTGGAGGAGAGATGGAGATACCCGAGCGCGGCTCTGGTGGCGTCGTCCTGCGACTCCTCCATCTCCTTGGCGTTGTGCGCCTCGATCTCCTTGGTCGAGTTCCCGACGGGGTACACGGAGTCGCGCGGCATCACGGCGCGACGGGTGTCGAACCAGCCGCTGATGACGTCCTTCAGCCGAACCGTGGCGTCCGGCCCGGTCGCCGCGATCGTCGTCATCCGCAGCTGCCCGGTGGTCTTACGAGCCTTCGCCTCGGAAATCTTGATCACCGGCCCACCGTGGTCCGAACCGAGCACATTCACGGTCGTGCCGGGCTCCGCCACGGAGTAAGGCAGCGGCGCGAAGGCGGCAACCGCGAGGAGAGCGATAACGGGCGCAGAGCAGATCGCGACGATCCGGGCACGCGGGGAGACGGCAGGCATGGTAGTGAATCTAGTTGACTGCCGGGGCGTGAGGTGCGTCGCCCCGGCGACCGCACGCCCCGGCCCCACCGCCCCGGCCACACCGCCGTGGCACCACCGCCGTGGCCGACGGTGGGCGGG
>NZ_MUNE01000575.1 GCF_002154605.1 Streptomyces milbemycinicus
ATCGGGGACGGGGCAACTGGGGGCTGATCGGCGAGGGGCGGAGCGACCAGGGGATCGGCAGGGCGATCGGCCCAGGGATCAACCAGGGGAGTGGCAGCGGGAGGACGGCGGCGGGGCCAGGCGGTGGATCACCGCGGATATCGACGCGATGGCGGTCGGACACGATCTGGCGCGGGGTACATCCGCGTTTCGCAGGGTCTCGCGGGCTAAACCTCTTTTAAACGTACCGACTGGGACAACATCCCCATGATTCTCGGGGATTTATCGATAAAGCCAGGTCAGGGGTGATGGTGTGATGAGATAACGATTTCGATTCGGATCGGTTGGGCCTTGGTATTCCTGGGGAACGAGGCGAGGGTTCTCCCTAGGATCCCTGGAGCCAACGGGGGCTCCTGAGTTTTGAGTTCGCTGGCGAGGCGCACCCACAGACTGGCGCTCGCCCGAAGGGGAAACCATGATTTCTGTAAAGAGGCGGGGCGTTGCTCGCCTTGCCGCCGCAGTCCTGGCCTCGGGCCTGGTCGCGGCGGGTGCGATAGTCACGGCCGGCACCGCCGCGGCGGACGATGCGCCTCCGAGTCAGGGCGGCGCCACCGCCACGCTCAGCGGTCTCAAGACCTTTGACCAGGCCGTCATCCATGACAAGGGCAAGGACCAGAAGGTCGGCGCCGGCCTGTTCGAGATGGCGGTCGACAACGGCGGCACCATCCAGACGTACTGCATCGACCTCCACAACCCGACGCAGAGCAAGGCGAAGTACGAGGAGAAGTCCTGGAGCGCCACATCGCTGGCGCACAACACCAACGCGGGCAAGATCAACTGGATCCTGCAGAACTCCTACCCGCAGGTCAATGACCTCTCCGCGCTCGCGGCCAAGGCGAACTCCGGCCCCCTGACGGAGAAGACCGCGGCCGCCGGCACCCAGGTCGCCATCTGGCGCTTCTCGGACGGCGCGGACGTCGACGCGGTCGACCCCGCGGCCGAGAAGCTGGCCGACTACCTCGAGAAGAACGCGCAGAGCCTCGAGGAGCCCAAGGCGTCGCTGACCCTGGACCCGCCCGCGGTCTCCGGCAAGTCCGGTGAGCGCCTGGGCCCGATCAAGGTCCACACCAACGCGGACAGCGTCACGGTCACCCCGGGTGACACCGCCGCCTCCGGCGTCAAGGTCGTCGACAAGGACGGCAAGACGGTCACCAGCGCCGCCGACGGCAGCGAGCTCTACTTCGACGTGCCGGCCGGTGCCGCCGACGGCAACGCCACGCTGACCGCCCAGGCAGCCACCAAGGTCCCGGTCGGCCGCGCGTTCGCCAGCGCCACCAAGAGCCAGACCCAGATCCTGGCCGGCTCCAGCGAGTCCACCGTCTCCGCCACCGCCACCGCGGACTGGGCGAAGAAGGGCGCGATCCCCGCGCTGTCCGCCGAGAAGAACTGCGCCAAGGGCGGCGTGGACATCACCGCGACGAACAAGGGCGACGAGGCGTTCACCTTCGAGCTCCTCGGCGAGAAGCACACCATCGAGGCCGGCAAGTCCGAGACCGTCACCGCCCCGGTGAAGGAGGACCAGGCCTACAAGTTCACGATCACTGGTCCGAACGGCTTCGAGAAGACCTTCTCCGGCGTGCTCGACTGCAAGACCGCGAGCACCGGCGGCGGCAGCGGTGACGAGACCCCGTCCTCGCAGCCGAGCCCGGCGTCGGCCGGCGGCAGCAGCGCGGACAGCAGCGGCGGCGACCTCGCCGAGACCGGCAGCAGCAGCAACACCCCGATCATCGCGGGCGTCGCCGTGGCGCTCGTCGTGATCGGTGGCGGCGCGGTCTTCTTCGTCCGCAAGAAGAAGGCGGCTCCGGCGGGTGAGTGATCGCTGACCCGAAGTAATCGCTGAAGGGCCGGGGCCTCGAAAGAGGCTCCGGCCCTTTCGTATGGGATGGGGAACTGTGATGGGCAACTCGTCAGCGGTGGCGAATGGGTTTCCGTCACGAGCTTGGCGTACGGCAAGATGGGGTGTATCTGACGACGCGGCGCAGCCGCATGCCGATCCACGGGCGGCGAACCTCGTGGTTAGGCCGCACTTCGATACCTACGATTGCCGGACGGTTTCTCTTGGCTGAGTACATCTACACCATGCGCAAGACGCGCAAGGCTCACGGCGACAAGGTGATCCTCGACGATGTCACGCTGAGCTTCCTGCCCGGCGCCAAGATCGGTGTCGTGGGTCCCAACGGCGCCGGTAAGTCGACGGTGCTGAAGATCATGGCCGGCCTGGAGCAGCCGTCCAACGGGGACGCCTTCCTCTCGCCCGGATACAGCGTCGGCATCCTGCTCCAGGAGCCCCCGCTGGACGAGACCAAGACCGTGCTGGAGAACGTCCAGGACGGCGTGGCGGAGATCAAGGGCAAGCTCGACCGCTTCAACGAGATCGCCGAGCAGATGGCGACCGACTACTCCGACGCGCTGCTGGAGGAGATGGGCAAGCTCCAGGAGGAGCTGGACCACGCCAACGCCTGGGACCTGGACGCCCAGCTGGAGCAGGCGATGGACGCCCTCGGCTGCCCGCCCGGCGACTGGCCGGTCACCAACCTCTCCGGTGGTGAGAAGCGCCGCGTCGCCCTGTGCAAGCTGCTGCTCGAGGCCCCCGACCTGCTGCTGCTCGACGAGCCCACCAACCACCTGGACGCCGAGTCCGTGCAGTGGCTGGAGCAGCACCTCGCCCAGTACGCCGGCACCGTCGTCGCCATCACCCACGACCGGTACTTCCTGGACAACGTCGCCGAGTGGATCCTGGAGCTCGACCGCGGCCGCGCCATCGGCTACCAGGGCAACTACTCCACCTACCTGGAGACCAAGCAGACCCGGCTGAAGGTCGAGGGGCAGAAGGACGCCAAGCGCGCCAAGCGCCTCAAGGAAGAGCTGGAGTGGGTCCGCTCCAACGCCAAGGGCCGCCAGGCCAAGTCCAAGGCGCGACTGGCCCGTTACGAGGAGATGGCCGCCGAGGCCGAGAAGACCCGGAAGCTGGACTTCGAGGAGATCCAGATCCCGCCGGGCCCGCGCCTGGGCAATGTCGTGGTCGAGGTGGAGAACCTTTCCAAGGCGTTCGGCGAGAAGGTCCTGATCGACGACCTGTCCTTCACCCTGCCGCGCAACGGCATCGTCGGCGTCATCGGCCCCAACGGCGCCGGCAAGACCACGCTTTTCAAGATGATCCAGGGCCTGGAGACCCCGGACGCGGGCGACATCAAGGTCGGCGACACGGTCAAGATCTCCTACGTCGACCAGAGCCGCGCCAACATCGACCCCAAGAAGACGCTGTGGGCCGTCGTCTCGGACGAGCTGGACTACATCAACGTCGGCCAGGTCGAGATGCCCTCCCGCGCATATGTGTCCGCGTTCGGCTTCAAGGGCCCGGACCAGCAGAAGCCGGCCGGGGTGCTCTCCGGCGGTGAGCGCAACCGCCTGAATCTCGCGCTGACCCTCAAGCAGGGCGGCAACCTGCTGCTCCTCGACGAGCCGACCAACGACCTCGACGTGGAGACCCTTTCCTCCCTGGAGAACGCGCTGCTGGAGTTCCCCGGCTGCGCCGTGGTCGTCTCCCACGACCGCTGGTTCCTCGACCGCGTCGCGACGCACATCCTCGCGTACGAGGGCGAGTCCAAGTGGTTCTGGTTCGAGGGCAACTTCGAGGCGTACGAGAAGAACAAGGTCGAGCGCCTCGGTGCGGACGCGGCCCGTCCGCACCGCGCCACCTACAAGAAGCTGACCCGGGGCTGAGTGTGGCCCGCCATATCTACTCCTGCCCCCTGCGCTGGTCCGACATGGACGCGTTCGGCCACGTCAACAACGTGGTCTACCTCCGCTATCTGGAGGAGGCACGCGTCGACTTCATCTGGCGGCTGGCGCCGGGGGACGGCAGCGGCGCCTTCACCGGCGGCGTGGTCGTGGCCCGGCACGAGATCAGTTACCTCCGGCCGCTCTTCCACCGGCACGCCCCGGTGACCGTCGAGCTGTGGGTGAAGGAGACCGGCGCCGCGTTCATCACGCTCGGGTACGAGGTCAAGGACGAGGAGACCGTGTACGCGCGGGCCTCGACCATGATCGTCCCCTATGACCTGGAGCGCGGCCGTCCGCGCCGCCTCACCTCCGAGGAGGAGGGCTTCCTGGTGAAATACCTGGAAGACGGCGCGGACGGCGCGGGCGGCGCCGCCGGGGCAGCCGGCGCCGCCGAGGCGGCTCCCGAGGCGGCTCCCGAGGCGGCTCCCGAGGCGGCTCCCGAGGCCACCGAGGTCGCTGCGGCTCCCGGCACCGTCGACGAGGAGCCCGAGGGGGCCGTGACCGTATGACGGTGCAGGGGGAGGAGCTGCGCTTCGCGGACCCGGGGGAGGCGGCGGACCTCGCCGCCTTCCTGGCCCGGCTGATCCACTACGACCGGGCCGCGGCGGTGCGGCTGCAGGCGGGCGGCGGAGTGCTCGCCGTCTTCGGCCGCCCGCCGTCCTTCGAAGTGCTCGCCATCCGTACGGCCCGGCTCGCGGCCGACACCGTGCTGGACACGACGGTCTCGGCCGGGCAGTTCGCGGACGCGCTGGACACGGCGGCACGGCGTAGGGCGGGCGGCGCCGATGCGGCACCCCCGGGCCCGGCCGCCGCCCCGGCCGGCCTGGACGTGGCCGTACCCGACCCGGTCACCGGCCCGCCATGGGCCGGGCTGCTGCCGCCGCGCGGCGGCTGGCACCGGGTGCCCGGTCTGCCGGGCGCGGCCGAGGTACGCGGGGCGGTCGCCTCGGCCGTCGCCGAGTTCCGCGCCCGGGACGCGGCGCTGCCCGAGGAGCGGCGCACCCGCGCCGAGCGGGACCGCATCGGCCGCGAGATCTGGTCCCGGACGCTCGGCGAGACCGGCCTTCCGCTGCGCGCCGTACACGCCGCGCAGTCACTGGGCTTTCTGCGCCCGGCCCGCACCCCCGAGCCGGTCGCCGCGGCCGTGGCGTCCGGCTCGCAGGGCGGCGGCTCGACGGCGCCCGCCCCCGAGCCCGAGCAGCTCGCGCTGCTCGCCGCGGGCGGCTGGCTGCGGCTGCGCACGCCGTACGGCTCGATAGCGTTGCGCAAGACAGGGCTGCCGGGGCTCTCGGGCCTGTCGGTGACCCCCGCCTGACCTCGCCTGACCTCGCCTGAGCCGGCGGCTGTGGGCGGGCCGCGGGGTCAGCCCGCGGTGTTGACCATGGACGCGGCCGCGTACGTGAGGTACTCCCACAGCTGCCGCTCGAGCTCAGGTGCCAGCTCCAGCTCGTCCACGGCGTCGCGCATATGACGCAGCCAGGCGTCGTGAGCCTCGCGGTTCACGGTGAAGGGCGCGTGGCGCATCCGCAGCCGCGGGTGGCCGCGGTTCTCGCTGTAGGTACGCGGACCGCCCCAGTACTGCATGAGGAAGAGCCGCAGCCGGTCCTCGGCCGGGCCCAGGTCCTCCTCGGGATACATGGGCCGCAGCAGCGGATCCTCGGCTACGCCCTGGTAGAAGCGGTGCACCAGGCGTCGGAAGGTCTCCTCGCCGCCGACCTGTTCGTAGAACGTCTGTTCCTGAAGCGTGCCGCGCGGAATCTCTGTCACCCCACCATGCTCTCAGACCGCCCGACGGAGGACTCCGGACGTAGGTCGCGATGGAGGCGCGGGCGCAGGACAGTGGAGTCATGGGCAGCACGCGCACGGGCAGGCGCGGCGCGGATGGCGCGGACCGGAAGTCCGATCCGTACGCCGCGACGGCCGCGACGCTGCGTGCCGCCCTGGTCCGGGAGATCGCCGAGGGCGGCGGGCTGACCGACCCGGCGTGGCGGGAGGCTTTCGAGGAGGTGCCGCGCCATGTGTTCGTCCCCCGTTACTACGAGGCGGGCGAGCCGAGCACATCCGGCGGGACGGCGCTCTACGAGCGGCTGGGGCGGCACGACCCCGACCCCGCGCGGCGGGCGCGCTGGCTGGCCGGGGTGTACTCCGACGAGCCCTTGGCGACGCGGGTGCGTGACGGCGAGCTCGTCTCCTCCAGCAGCCAGCCGTCGCTGATGGCGCGGATGCTTGAGGCCCTGGCGGTACGGGACGGGGACAGCGTGCTGGAGATCGGCACGGGCACCGGCTACAACGCTGCGCTGCTCGCGCACCGGCTCGGCGAGGACCGGGTCACGACCGTCGACATCGACCCGGACATCACCGACACCGCCCGCGACCACCTGGCCGCGGCCGGATACCGGCCGGCGGTCGTCACCGGGGACGGGGCGCTCGGCTGTCCCTCGCGCGCCCCCTTCGACCGGATCATCGCCACCTGCGCCGTGACCGCCCTGCCGCCCGCCTGGCTGGACCAGTGCCGGTGCGGCGCGCTGATCCTGGCGCCGCTCACCACCGGGCTGATCGCGCTGCGGGTCGCCGACGCCGAACACGGCGAGGGGCACTTCCTGACCACCCCCGCGTACTTCGTCCCGCTGCGCGGCAGCGAGCCCCGGCCCCCGGTCCGTACGAAGGGACTGCCGACCGGGCCACTGCTGGAAGACTCCTTCCGCTTTCTGCTGAACGTGGTCACGGCGTGGCTCGACCCGCTGGAGGCCCTCGCACTGTGGGAGCACGAGGGCCGGCCGGGACGGGAGCGCTACGGCGTAACGGTGCGGGAGCAGCGGCAGTGGGCGTGGCTGGACGACCCGGAGGGTGCGTACGCCTGGCCGCTGGGGCCCGCCCACGCCGAACGGGCCTCCTGAACGGGCCTAAGGAACAGGGCTGTTGAATGGGCGGGCCGACGGAAGAGGATTCTTAGCTGAGGCCGCCCGAGGCCCGGAGGTTCTGGCCGGTGAGCCAGCGGCCGTCCGGGCCCGCCAGGAACGCCACGACATCGGCCACGTCGGACGGCTGCCCGAGTCGGCGGAGCGGGGTGATGCTGACGATCAGGTCCAGCACGTCGCCGGGGTTCGCGTCGTGCAGCATGTCGGTGTCGGTCGCCCCCGGGGAGACCGTGTTGACGGTGATGCCGCGTTCCCCCAGCTCCTGCGCGGCCGCCGCGGTGAGCTGTTCCAGCGCACCCTTGCTGATCATGTACGGGGCGACGCCCGGCACGGCCCGGACGGTGTTGAGCGTGGAGATGTTGATGATCCGCCCGCCGTCGGGCATATGCCGGGCCGCGTACCGCACGGTCAGGAAGGCGGCCTTCAGATTGACCGACAGCAGATGGTCGAAGCGTTCCTCCTCGATCTCGGCGAGAGGGGCCCTCGGGAGGTTCACGGCCGCGTTGTTGACCAGGATCTCCACGCCGCCGGACGGCCCCTGCGACGCGGTCTCCATCAGCTGCTCCGCCGCCCCGGGCTCGGCCAGGTCCAGCCGCACCGCGCGGGCGATGCCCCCCGCTTCCTCGACGGCGCCGAGGTGGTGTTCAACTACGCGCGCAGCGCCGAGGCCGCCGAGGAGGTCGTCCGCGCCGTCGAGGAAGCGGGGG
>NZ_MUNE01000576.1 GCF_002154605.1 Streptomyces milbemycinicus
CGGATGCCGTCGCCGACGCTGCCGCTGATCTGGCAGGCGTCGAGTGTGGCCCGGCCGCCGTCGGCGACGAGCACGCCGTGTGCCCCGGCCTCGGTCACCTGGGTGCGGCCGGCGGAGAGTTCGGCGCCGCTCTCCACATGGAGCCCCGCGGCGGTGCCCGCGTGGATCTGGCAGTCCCGCACGGTGGCGCGGCCCCCCGTGCCGACCCAGACGGCGGCCTGGGCCGTCGAGCGCAGCACGGTGCCGGTGATCTCGGGGGCGCCGCCGCCCGCGGCGCGGATGCCCGCTCCTGCGGAGCGCTCGACCGTGCAGTCCTCCAGGCGCCCTCGGCCGTCCTCGGTGACCTCCACGCCGTGGCCGCCGGGCGCGAGGAGACGGGCGTTGCGCAGCAGGGGGTTGGCCCCGGTGCGGATGGAGACGGCGACGCCGGCCGCGTCCACCACCTCCAGGCGGTCGAACTCGGCCGAGGCGCCCTCGGACAGCAGGACGGCCGCCGTCGCGTCGGCACAGTCGCGCACGGTGGTGTCGGAGAGCAGCGGGGCGCTGGAGTCGACGACGCGGATCGCGGAGGATGCCGCGGCGTCGAACGCGCAGTCCTGGAACGTGCCCCGGGAACGCTCGGTGACCGCAAGGCCGTTGCCCTTGGTACGCGCGGTGCGGCAGCGCAGCAGTTCCGGGTCGGCGCCCTGGGCGAGCACGATGCCGGGTCCTGTGGTGTCGCTGACGGTGACCTCCTCCAGCACCGGCCGGGCGGCGCTGGTGACGTAGACGCCGACGGAGGTGTCGTGCACATGGGTGCGCGCCACGTGCGTGGCGCACCGGCCTTCCAGAGCGACGGCGGGCTTCTCGGTGCCGGAGATGTCGCAGTCCTCGACCCGGCCCTGCGCCTCGCCGTTGGCGAGCAGGCCGTTGCCCTTGGCGTCGCGCATCCGGCAGCCGCGCACGGTGGTGCGGGCCTGCTCGCTGAGGACGACGGCGGAGGTGCCCAGGTGCTCGATCAGGCAGTCGTCGATGACGCTGCCGGTGGGGGCGGTGTCCACGATGCCCGCGCCCTCGGGGTTGGAGACCCGGCAGCCGCGCATGGCCAGCGAGCCGTTCTCGCGGGCGAGGAGCGCCGTCCAGCCGGAGCCGACGACGGTGCAGCCGTCCATGGCGACCTGGCCGCGCGGCGCGTCCACCACCGGCAGGTCCTCGCTGCCGCCGCGCAGCATCAGGTCGGTGAGCATCACGGCGTCCGCGACGAGCACCACGGCGGTGCCGCGCGGCGGGCAGATCTCCACGCTGCCGCGGTCGCCGTCGGCGACGATGGTGAGCCGGGTCCTGACCGTGAGGTTCTCGCGGTAGCGGCCGGGCTTGACGCGGATGACCGCTCCCGTACGCGCCTTCGCCAGGGCCTCGCCGATCGTCCGGAAGTTCTCCGTCTGGTCCGGGCCGACTGTGAGCAACTGCCGTGACACGCAGGGACCTCCTTGTTGTGGTGCCTGGGCCGACTTCCCGGCCAGACAGAACGAGCTATCCAGGTAAGCGGAACTATCAAGTTGAACAACTTTATATGGGTAAATCGACCACCTTGCGGTGGTTCATCCCTGGGTCGCGTAACATGCGCGCCATGCGACGTGCTCTCTCTCATCGTCATCCGGTGGCGCGGGTGGTCGCCGCCGCCGCACTGGCCACGGCTCCGCTCGCCACCGCGGCCACCCCGGCCGCCGCGGACCCGGGCTCGGTGGAACTGCCCGCCGTCGCCTCCGTGCTGGCGTCCGACGACCCATGCGCGAAGGCGTCCACCAGGAAGGCCGAGGACGCGACCTGGTCCCGGTCCACGCTCGGGCTCGGCCGGGCCTGGGAGCTGTCCCAGGGCGCCGGGGTGACCGTCGCCGTGGTCGACTCCGGTGTCGGTACGGACATCCCGGCGCTGTCCGGCCGGGTCACCGCGGTCGGCGACGCGGGCGAGGACTGCGTGGGCCACGGCAGTTTCGCCGCGGGCCTGATCGCGGCGGCGCCCGGCGAGGGCGTGGGCGTGGCGGGGGTCGCGCCCGGGGCGCGGATCCTGGCGGTGCGCGGGACGCGGACGCGCGGCGAGACCACCGCCGCGACCCTCGCGGCGGGCATCCGCACCGCGGCCGACAAGGGCGCCGACGTCATCTACGTCGGGCGGGCGCTGGCGACGGGGAAGGCCGAACTGACCAAGGCCGTGGCGTACGCGGCCGAGCACGACGCGCTGGTGGTCGCGCCGGTCGGCCCGGACTTCCTCCCCAGGGACCGGAACACGGGCAAGGCGGTCGAGCCCGCGCCCTGGTACTGGCCCGCGTCCGCGCCCGGCGTGCTCTCGGTCATCGACTACGGCCCGGACGGCCGGCGCCCCGACAGCGCGCCCGCGCTGGACGGCGCGGATCTGGCGGCGCCCGGTGACGCGGTGGTCAGCGTCGGGCCCAAGGGCTCGGGCCACTACATCGGTTCGGGCTCCTCGCTCGCCGCGGCGCATGTCGCGGGGGCGGCGGCGCTGGTACGGGCCCGGTACCCGGAGATGTCCGCGGCCGAGGCCGCACGGCAGCTGACGGTGGCCGCGTATCCGTCGGAAACGCCACGGGTGGACCCGTACGCGGCGGTGAGTTCGCTGCTCACCGACAAGCAGGGCGCCACCCCGAAGCCGGCGGCCGCGCACGTCCCCCCGGCCGCCTCCCCCGAGCCGCGCCATCGCGCCCTGATCATCGCGGGCGCGGGCGGCGGCCTGCTGCTGCTGGTGGCCGCCGGGGCCGTGGTGATCCCCCGCGGCCGGGCCCGGCGCTGGCGCCCGGGGGGCGCGCGGGACCGGGAGCCCGCGGTGACCACGGAGCCCGCGGAGACCGGTAGTTCCTGAGGGCCGCTGCCCGTACGGCGCCGAGGGGCCGTACGGGCAGCGGCCCAAGGGTCCTTGCGGCCCCGGTGTCCGCTCCTTGGGAATTCCAGCCCCATTCGGGCGGGCCCTCATTCCCTTGCGGGCATCCTCCTCGCCCGCATGGACGGCCCGCCACGCCTTTTCCGGCAAGCGTCGGCTCGTCGCCGACTCCCTTTCGGGCAGGCCTGCAACGGTAATCGGGCAGCCTCCGCGGCAAATTCGGACAGCAGAAAGGAGGTGACGTGTTACCGGAATTCCTTCGGGATCGGCTGAAAGCTTTCCCTCGCGAGTCGTATGCTTTTCCCGTCGCCACCCCATGGCGATGCGCCACTGAATACGTGTCACTGAGTGACGTTGACGAAAGCTGAGGAAAACATGAAGTCCTGGCATTCTCGTGCGGTTGCCGCTCTTTCGATCGGTGCCGCGATAGTGACCATCCCGCTCACCGCGGGCTCCGCCTCCGCCGCCCCCCAGTACCGCTACTTCTCGACCTACAAGTCGGCCGTGGACTGCCAGACGGCCGGGAACACGCTGGCCCAGCAGGGCCGTATCACCCAGTTCAACTGCAACGGGAAGATTGTCCAGGGCCGGGAGAAGGTCTGGGACCTGTTCGTGCGCTAGCCGGCCCCTGCTGGGCGGAGGTTCGCTCCTCCCCTGAAACACCGTTGCCCCCCTGACGCGTTCGTCCCCCGGAACGCGGTCCGGGGGGCAACGGCCTTTCCAGGTTCCGCTCGTGCGCACGCGCCCTACCCCTCGTCAACCAGCGCGGTCTGCACCTGCGTCGTCTTGTGACGGGCGATGCGCGTGGCCCGCCCCGCCGCCAGCACCCGGCCCTTGATATTGCCGAAGAGGTAGCCCTCCGCCGGCGGGCAGGACAGCAGCAGACCGGGGGTGTTGACCTCCAGCATCCGCCGCAGCAGGCGGTCGTTGAGGCCGCGCGAGGCACCCGCCGCGGAGCGGGCCACGACCAGGTGCAGCCCGACCTCGTAGCCGAGCGCGAGGTGCGCCAGCAGCGGTTCGAACGGCGCGTTCATCGAGTCGCCGCCCACCATGTCGTAGTCGTCGACCAGGATGAACAGCCGCGGGCCCGTCCACCAGTCGCACAGCTTCATCCGGCCCGGGGCGATGTCCGGTCCCGGCACCCGCTCCTTGACCGCCGGGGCCGCCCCGCCGATCATGTCGCGCAGCGCGTCGACGGAGACCGCGTGGCCGAGGCGGTACTCGTCGGGGATGGCCTCCACCAGGGTGCGGCGGTAGTCCACGACCATGATCCGCGCCTCGGCGGGCGTATACCGTTCCATGATTGCTTTGGCCGTCAGCCGCAGCATGTTGGTCTTGCCGCTCTCGGTGTCGCCGACGACGATCATGTGCGGGGTCTCACTGAAGTCGTGCCACACCGTGGACAGTTCGCTCTCCTCCAGGCCGATCGGCATCCGCAGATCGCCCTCGGGCGGCGGGAGCTGGGAGACCGGCAGTTTGGTCGGCAACATCCGCACCTGCGGGGTCCGCGGCCCCGGCCAGCTCTCCTTGACCGCCGCGACCAGGCCGGCGACCCCGTCCGCAAGGTCCTCCGAGCTCTCCATCCCGTCGATACGGGGCAGCGCGGAGAGGTAGTGCAGCATGCCGTCCCGGGTCAGACCGCGGCCGGGCAGCCGCGGCACGGTGGCCGCGCGGCGGCTGTTGATCTCGGAGTCCATCGAGTCGCCCATCCGCAGCTCCAGATGGGTGCCGGCCTGGTCGCGCACGCCCGCGGACAGCTCCACCCAGCGGGCGGTGGTGACGATCAGGTGGATGCCGTAGTTGAGGCCGCGGGCGGCCATCGAGTTGAACGTCTGCATGTGCTGGTCGAAGTCCTGCCGCACCGTCGACCAGCCGTCGATGACCAGGAACACGTCCCCGTAGGGCTGGTCTGCGAACTCCCCGGCGGCCCGGCGGCGCCGGTAGGTGGCCATGGAGTCGATGCCGTGGTCGAGGAAGTACCGCTCGCGCGCGGCCAGCAGCGAGTTGACCTCCGCGATCGTCCGGCCCACCCGCTCGGTGTCCAGCCGAGCCGCCACCCCGGCCGTATGCGGCAGCTCCGCCAGGCCCGCCAGCGCGCCGCCGCCGAAGTCCAGGCAGAAGAACGACACCTCGCGCGGGGAGTGGGTGAGCGCGAGCGCGGTGAGGATGGTGCGCACCAGGGTGGACTTGCCGCTCTGCGGGCCGCCCGCGATGGCCACGTGCCCGCCGACGCCCGACAGGTCGATCGTCAGCAGGTCCCGCAGCTGCTCGAAGGGCTTGTCCACGATGCCGATCGGGACGGTCAGCCGCCCCCGCCCCGGCCAGCCGACGGTGGTCAGCCCCAGGTCGGGGTCGGGGGTGAGCGGGGGCAGCACCTGGTCGAGGGTCGCGGGCAGGTCCAGCGGCGGCAGCCACACCTGGTGGGCGGGCGGCCCCGCGGTGAGCAGCCGCTCCACCGCGACGGACAGCAGCGTGTCGCCCGTCTCCTCCAACTCCTCCTCGGGCTCCGGCTCGGGCAGGTCGGACAGCTGGCGCGGCACCACATAACCGGAGGTCCACGGCATGGTCTGGCTGGCCACCCGGGCCTGGTTCGCGCCGGCCCGCCGCTCCTGGTACGGGCCGGAGACGTACGCCGCGCGGAACCGCATCAGCGCCTCCACACCGGACTTCAGATAGCCGCTGCCGGGCCGCGGCGGCAGCTGGTAGGCGTCGGGCACGCCGAGCACGCCACGGCTCTCCATGGCGGAGAACGTGCGCAGCCCGATGCGGTACGACAGGTGGCTCTCCAACTGGTGCATCCGGCCCTCGTCGAGCCGCTGCGAGGCGAGCAGCAGATGCACGCCGAGGCTCCGCCCGAGCCGCCCGATCATCACGAACAGGTCCATGAACTCGCGGTGCGCGGCCAGCAGCTCACTGAACTCGTCGACGACGATGAACAGGCTGGGCAGCGGCGTCAGCGGGGTGCCGGACGCCCGCGCCTTCTCGTAGTCCAGCGCGGAGGTGTAGTTGCCCGCAGCCCGCAGCAGCTCCTGCCGCCGCATCAGCTCGCCGTGCACGGCGTCCTGCATCCGGGAGACCAGTGCCGCCTCGCCCGCCAGGTTGGTGATCACCGCCGAGGTGTGCGGCAGTTCGTCCAGGCCGAGGAAGGTGGCGCCGCCCTTGAAGTCGACCAGGACGAAGTTGAGCGTTTCGGAGGAGTTGGACAGCGCGAGCGCCAGCACCAGGGTGCGCAGCAGCTCGCTCTTGCCGGAGCCGGTGGCGCCGATGAGCATGCCGTGCGGCCCCGTGCCGCCCTGGGCGGACTCCTTGATGTCCAGCTCCAGCGGGGTGCCGTCGGCGCACACCGCGATCGGCACCCGCAGCCGGGCGGAGCCGGTGTTGCGCTGCCACAGCGTGGCAGGGTCGTGCCGGCGCAGGTCGCTGATCCCCAGCAGGGTGGTCAACTCCACATTCGCCGCCAGCGGTTCGGCGACCTCGCTGCCCATACCCATCCGGTACGGGGCGATCCGCTTGGCCAGCGCGGTGACGCCCAGCGGTCCGAACCGGTCGGGGCGGCCGAGTCGGGTGGGCTGCTCCTTGCGCTCCCGGTCGGTACGGACCAGCGTGAAGTCCTGCCCGGACACCTCGAAGCGGAGCGTGACCCGGCCGGGCCGCCAGGTCAGCGCGCCGCTCAGGTCCAGTACGACGGCGTTGCGGAAGCCCGGCCCGTCCAGCCGGTGCCCGCCGGGGACGCTCCCGCCGTCCACCACGATCACGGTGAACGGCTCCTCACGCCCGGCCGCCGCGTCCGGGTCGAAGGCCGGCCGCTCCAGGAACTCGGCGCCGAGCAGGTCCTCCAGCTCGTTGAAGGCCGAGACGCACATGCGGGCCTGGCCCGCGCCGTCGCTCTCCTGGGGGTGGAGGTTGTGCGGCAGCCACTTCACCCATTCCCAGTCCGCCCGCCGCTCGTCGGACACGCACAGCGCCACCCATATGTCGTCGGGTGCGTGGAAGGTCACCAACTGGGCGATCACCGCGCGGGCGACGGAACGTATCCGCTCCTCGTCGCCGCGGAACAGCACCCGCGCCCAGGACCGCAGATAGATGGCGATGGGCTGGTCGGGCACGGTGGAGTACGCCCGGATGAAGCTGCGCAGGGCGTGCGCGGCCAGCGGCTCCAGGTCTTCCACCGGCGTGGTGGCCTTCGGCGTCAGCCGCAGGCCGAGCTTCTGCTCGCCGACGGCCACCCGGACCTCGCCGAAGTCCTCGTCCTGCGGGCGGCGTTCCCACAGCCGGGTGGTGCCCACCAGCGCCCACAGGGCCGCGGGGTCGGGGTGGCGCCAGGCCAGGGCCTTCTTCTGGTCGGCGACCGCGGTGCGCACCTTGCGCCGGATCTGCGTGAGATAGCGCAGGTAGTCGCGGCGCTCGCCCTTGAGACGCTGCTTGCGCTCACTGATCTTGCGCATCATCTGGCCGAGCATCATGGCGCCGGAGGCCAGCACCATCATGCCGACGGCCAGGTACATGAAGTGGCTTCCGGAAGAACGGCTCATGCCCGGCCGCATGAACATCAGCATCATCGACACCGACATCAGCGCCATCGGCAGGTACGTCCACACGGCGGAGCTGTCGGGCACCTCCTCGGGCAGCGTGGGCGGCTCCTGGAGGTTCAGCTCGCCCTCGGGCATGTCCGGGCCACGGCGGCGGGCCGGCCGGCGGAACAGGACCACACTCAACGAACGGTCTCCTTACGGGCGGTGTGCAGACGAAACCAGGCCCTATTGAAATGCAGGTCCAGCCTGTTTCGCCACTGCGAGAGCTTATGCCTGGAGTTTCGATGTCATTCCGTCAATGAAGTCCAGTGACATTCTGTCATTTGGTGACACGCTGTCCTTCGGTCTCTTTACTTGTGTACCCCATGGAAGGTGTGTACTTTGCCGAAAGGTAAGTGCATTGCCCAGGTGAGCGGACGGAGTCATGTCCTACCGGAATGCAGGTCCAGCCCGTTTCGCCACCGAGACAGTTTCCGGCCGGAGTAGTGTCATTCTGTCATTTCGCGACACGATGTCCTTCGGCGGAATACCCCGGAGGAGCGTGAGTCGGCCAGATGACTGACACCCAGGTTGCCGACCTGTGCCGGCTGACCGTCCGCGCGCCCGCCAAGAGCGTCGATCTGGCGGTGCCCTCCGATGTCCCCGTGGCCGACTTGCTGCCCGCCGTCCTCGGCTACGGCGGCGAGGACCTTGGCGAGGACGGCGTCGACCACGGCGGCTGGGTGCTGCAGCGCCTCGGCGGCGGGCCGATGGACGAGGAGCGCACCCTCGACTCGTACGATTTGCGCGACGGCGAAACGCTCTACCTCCGGCCGCGTACCGAGGCGCTGCCCGAGGCCCACCTCGACGACCTCGTGGCCGGCATCTCGGACACCATGCGGTCCCGCCCCTACGGTTGGACCCCCGAGGCGAGCCGGCGGCTGCTGCTCGGCCTCGCGGTGACCGTGCTCACCGCCGGGCTCGTGGTGCTCGCCCTGCCCGGCGGCTCCGTGGGGGTGCGCGCCGTGTGCGCCGCCGTGACCGGACTGCTGCTGGTCGCGGGCGCGGGGGCGGCGAGCCGCGCGGTCGGCGACGCCGGAGCGGGCGCCACGCTCGGCTTCATGGCCGCGCCTTACCTGGCGTTCGCCGGATGGCTGCTGCCCGGCGGCGACATCACCGGCGCGCACGCCAACGAGGTCGTGGGCTCCCGGCTGTTGGCGTCCTGCGTGGCGGGCGCGGGCGGCGCGATCGTCGTGCTCGCCGCCGTGGCCGCGTACGCCGCGCTCTTCCTGGGCACCGGCGTGGTCGCGGTGTTCGGCGCCATCACCGGGACCCTCATGATCACCGCGGACCTGGCGCCGCACCATGTCGCCGGGATCATCGCCCTGGCGGCGGTGGTGCTCGGCGCGTTCGTCCCCTCGCTGTCCTTCCGGATGTCGGGGCTGAAGGTGCCACCGCTGCCGACCAACGCCCAGCAGCTCCAGGAGGGCATCGAACCGCACCCGACCGCGGCGGTCGCCGGCCGCACGGCGCTCGCGGACGGCTGGATGAGTTCGCTGTACGGGGCGGTCGGCGCCACCTGCGCCGCCTGCCTCGGGGCGCTCGCCTGGTACGCCAACCTCCCCTCGGTGCTCACGGTGGTGGTGCTCTCGCTGCTGCTGATGCTGCACGCGCGGGGTCTGGGCAACACCTGGCAGCGGCTCTCGCTGACCCTCCCCGGCGTGGCCGGGCTGCTCCTGCTGATCCTCGTCGGCGCGGAGTCGTACGCACCGGACCGCCGGCCGCTGGTGGCCGCCGGACTGCTCGGCCTCACGGCGGTCATCGCCATCGTCTCCTGGACCGTACCGGGGCGGCGCCTCGTCCCGTACTGGGGACGGGCGGCCGAGATCCTGCACTACCTGATGGCGCTCAGTTTGTTGCCCCTGGTCCTGTGGGCGCTCGGCGTCTACAGCGCCCTCCGCGGGCTGATGGCGTGAGCAAGACGGACCGACGCGGAAGGGAGTGACCGATGCAGACGAAGCGGGATCAGGTCCAGGCGCATATGTTCGTCATGGGGCGGCTGACGTCCGCCATGCTGCGCGCGGATCCCGACGCCCCGGAGAGCCCCCAGGGCAGGACCAACCGGGCCGTGACCATCAGCGTCCTCATCGGGATCCTGCTCTGCGCCGGAGCGTTCGTCTTCGGCCTGCTCAGCCCCGGCACGAAGAGTTCCTGGCGGGACCCGGGCACGCTGGTCATCAACAAGGAGACCGGTACCCGCTACCTGTACCTGGGCGGACGGCTGCGCCCGGTGCGCAACCACACCTCGGCGCGGCTGCTCGCGGGTGACCAGATGAAGGTCATGACCATCGGGAGCAAGTCGCTGCGCGGCACCCCGCACGGCTCGCCGGTCGGCATCAGCGGCGCCCCCGACGAGCCGCCGGGCAACGACAACCTGACCGGCGACCCGTGGCAGGTGTGTTCCGGCAACACCAGCGGAGCGACCGGCACCACGGTGGCCGTGGGCGCCAACGCCGACGGCGCGGGGCTGAAGTCCGGGCAGGGGCTGCTGGTGAGCGGGCCCGACAAGGAGGACTACCTGGTGTGGCAGGGCCGCAGGCTGCGGCTCGACCAGAAGGCCAACGCCGCCGAAGCGCTCGGATACGGCTCCACGAAGCCGGTGCCGGTCTCGGCCGCGTTCCTCAACTCCCTGCCCGCGGGCCCGGATCTGGCCCCGTCGGCCGTGCCGGGCCGAGGTGGGCAGGGGCCGGAACTGGGCGGGCTCAAGACCCGGGTCGGCCAGGTCTTCAAGGTCGCCGCGCCGGGCGGCACCGCCCGCTACTACCTGCTGCGCAAGGAGGGTCTTGCCCCGCTGACCGCCACCGGCGCGGCGCTGGTCCTCGGCGATCCGGACACCCGGCAGAAGGCGTACGCGGGCGGGGCGGTGTCGCCCGCGAGCCTGGGCGCCGACGCGCTGAGCGGCCATCTGGCCCCGGACACGCCGGAGGTGGAGACGGGGAAGCGGCAGCCGGAGACCCCGCCGGAGCCGGTGGACCTCGGTGCCGGACGGACACCATGTGTCGGGGTGGAGTCCGGGAGCGACGGTACGCGGGTGAGCGTGGCCCTGATCCGCGACGTGAATCTCGGCCCGACCGCGCAGGCCCCGCCGGAGGGGCTCGTCCCGGCGTGTGTGACGGTTAACCGGATCACGGTGCGGCCAGGCGGAGGCGCGCTGGTGCATGTGCTGGGCGCGGGCGGCGGCGAGGTCGGCAACACGCTTTACCTGGTGACGGACACCGGAATGAAATACCGGCTGCCCGCGGCCGATTCCCTGAAGGCGCTGGGATACAGCGAGGGCGAGGCGCAGGCCATTCCGTCCTCACTGCTGGCCATGCTGCCAACGGGTCCGGATCTGACTCCACAGGCGGCGAGCATGGGGCGGAGTAAATCCTCGGCGCCGCGGTGTGAAACGAATAAATGACAGGTTGTCATTGACGTGCATTCTTGGCACTAAGTGACGTGACTGGCTTGTAAATTCCTGAGGGAAACGATTGCTAATGCTGTTCACTGCCTCATAGCATTGCTTGAGATGGGCTATCCGTAGGGGGCCGTCAGGCTGATGGCCCGTCGTCATTGGTCTCGCCGGCCGCCAGTGCGCCGTGCCTGGTGGCGAATAACAGCCGAAGGGACATCTCGTGTCAGAACTGACGAGGTCAGAAGAGAGCGCAACCCGCAACGGAATCTCTTCCACGGAAGAGGCGTTCGCCAACATCCAGGTCTGCCGCCAGGACGTCGAGAACACGAAGGCCAACGTGGGCGGTGCCTACGGGGGCAGCGACGGTCAGAAGTACCAGGACCTGCTGCAGTCCTGGGACGACCAGGCCGAAATCATCTCGAAGAACCTCAACGACGTCATCGACACGCTGAACGAGACGCTCCGGGCGAACAATCTGACGCAGGGTTCGCAGAAGGACGCCGTCGACCAGGAGTACGCGCAGTCGAAGGCGATTTTCGACGCGCTGCACGGCTGAGTGAAACCCCGGGTGACGGACACCCGGTTCCGTCCCGAATCCCCCCCGTATCCCCTCGCAGTGAAAAGAGGTACGTGCTGTGTCAATGGACTTCTCCGACGGGCACATATACGTCGATTTCAAGGGCACCGACAACGCGGCTGAGGACATGCGGCTGCAGACTCAGAACATCGACAAGATTCTCAGCCAGCTCGAATCGGAGCTGCAGAAGTTCATCAGCAGCTGGGAAGGTGAAGACCGGGACGTCTACGTCCAGAAGCAGAAGACGTGGCACGAGGCCGTCCAGGAGATGAAGCGGCTCCTCGCGAGCCATGCGGGCCTGCTCAACGACATCGGTGACAACTACCGGACCAACCAGCGGAACCTCACGGCCAGCTGGGAAAACGTGAAGATCGGCCGCTGAGGCGCGGTGCGGCACGGGCGGCTGTCTGCGCGTTGAAAAACGTGGGCGGTCGCCCGTTTCGACATAGGACATCCATAGAGAGAAACGGCCGACGAGAAGGGGCAGTGAGATGGCCAAGTCGATCCAGCTGAACAAGGAGTGGATGGAGCACTTCATCAACGTCGATGTGCACGACTTCCAGGTGGAGCTGAAAAACATCCTCAAGGATAGGGGCGATATTCCCGCGCTGGGCAGCCTGAAGAAGGAGAATCCGCATGATTTCGCGGATCCCCCCATCCCCTCGGGGACGCAGCTGCCCCTCACTATCGGCGCCATGACCGGTGATGGGGAGGAGCTGACCAACGGGGCGCACCTGCACAAGACCCTGGTGGCTCTCATCGACCAGATCGTGGGGATGATCGAGGAACAGCAGACGCTGTTCGACGACATCGAGGAGAACCTGCGGGAAACCGTCCATACGTTGCTGAAGACACAGGATGGCAACCTGGCCAAGATCGATGGCGAGAAGTTCCTCGACGGCCTCGAAGACGTGGAGGACGACCTGACTTCCGGAGGGTCGGGCTCCGGCGGGGGCGATGGCGAGAACGACGAAAACTGATGGTGAAGAATCATGACAACAAGTGAGCGGTAGTCGTCCCGGCTGAGTGCCGCAGTACCCCACACCCCCCTTCGTTCCCCCGCCCGATGGAGGCGCCGCCGTGCCGTTTTCCAAGGAAAGTGATCGTTGGCAGCAGGCGATCTACTATTTCACCGGTTACGAAGCGCCAAAGATCGACACGTTGTTTGAGGAGTGGTTCGGCAACGACGACATCCCGCTGATGAAGGTGCAACTCACCAAGCAGAAGAGCGTCACCTACGTCGATGTGGATGACCTTCAATGGCGTGTCGATAACGCGGGTCGCAACATAAGCAACACAGACTTCGTGATCCCCTTCTACAAGACGGGGGACGAGGAGGAGTCCGGCGAGGAAGCGTCGGGGGACGAAGTCACCTATTACAAGGCCCGGTTCACGCTCCTGGGCAACCACAACATCGAAGACAGGCCGTCCGGCGGTGTGTACGAGGGGGGCAAGAACAAGGCCAGGTACGACAACGACTTCAAGAAGTCGGACGAGGGGACGGAGTGGGACACCGGCCCGCACACGCAGTACGCCTACGGAACGGGCCGGGCCCTTGAGGCTTTGCTCGACAACGACGGTGGTACGACTGGCTTCGAGTGGAACGGAATATCCGTGCCCCCCGAACGGGTCGTCGATCTGGCGTCGTTCGACAGGGCGGCGACCGCCTTCGATCGTGTCGCCCTGTTCTACACCTACCGCCAGGCAGAACTGGAGGAATGGCACAAGCGGGTCGGGATGCAGGAGAACGAGGCGTGGAAGGGCACGGCAGCCGGCGTCTTCTGGCATCTCATCCACATGCTGAACAAGCGGTACGAGGACTACGCCGACGACCTGCGCAACGGTGCGCTGTTTTCCGTACCGGGCGACGCCATCCGGATCGCAGGTGACGTGTTCAAGAAAGCGGCCCGGGGACTCCAGCAGGACTGGGCTACGTGGGAAGCGAAAGATGGTAACCCGCTGAGCTTCCTCTCCGACCTGCTGTCGAAGATCACCGACCACGTGTGGGACCACAACATCACGAACATCACCTACAAAGTGCATACCCGTGCCCGTGGCGAAACGAAAACCACCTATCACGCCACCGGTAATTTCCGCCAGGATGCCGTCGACGAAAAGGGCCACAACTACGGCCCGCTGAACAGTCTGGATACCTGGAAGGCGGTCGGCCAGGCGGCGATCGAGCGGTGGAAGAAATCCGTCGAGGAAAACCTGGTCGACAACGCCGACTTCGCGCTGCGGACGGTGCACGACGCGTGGAGCCCCTCGGTATTCGATCTTGGCACGATCAAGACGTCGAGCGGGGACAGCCTGTCCCAGGAGTACGACGACGACGTGGCCGACAAGGAGAAGAAGGAGGCGGAGCAGAAGGAGAAGGATCAGGAGAAGAAGGAGAAGGAGTGGGAGGAGAAGCAGGAGAAGTACCGGCAGGAGCAGGAGGAGAAAGAGGAGAAGTACCGGAAGGAGCAGGAGGAGAAGGAGGAGAAGTACCGGAAGGAGCAGGAGGAGAAGGAGGAGAAGTACCGGAAGGAGCAGGAGGAGAAGGAGAAGGAGTGGGAGGAGAAGCAGGCCGAGGCCGAGGCTGAGCAGGAGCGGAAGGAGAAGGAAGCCGAGGCCAAGCAAGAGAAGTACATGCAGGAGCAGGAGGCCAAGCAGGAGCAGAAGGAGAAGGAGCAGGAACAGAAGGAGAAGGAAGCCGAAGCCAAGGCTGCGGCGAAGGAGAAGGAGCAGGAACAGAAGCAGGCCGAGGCTGAGGCCGAGCAGGAGCAGAAGGAGAAGGAGCAGGAGGCCGAGCAGGAGCAGAAGGAGAAGGAGCAGGAGCAGAAGCAGGCGGAGCAGGAGGCCAAGCAGGAACAGCAGCAGCAGGAGCAGGAGCAGAAGCAGGCGGAGCAGGAGGCCAAGCAGGAACAGAAGGAGAAAGAGGCCGAGGCCAAGCAGGAGGAGCAGCAGAAGAAGCAGGAGGAGTACCAGCAACAGCAGCAGCAGTTCCAGATCAACCAGATGACTCAGCAGAAGGCCGAGCAGGAGCGGGCGAAGAAGGAGCAGGAGCAGAAGGAGGCGGAGCAGGAGGCCAAGCAGGAGCAGAAGGAGAAGGAGCAGGAGCAGAAGCAGGCGGAGGCGGAGAAGGAGGCTGAGCAGAAGCAGGCGGAGCAGGAGGCCAAGCAGGAGCAGAAGGAGAAGGAGCAGGAGCAGAAGCAGGCGGAGGCGGAGAAGGAGGCTGAGCAGAAGCAGGCGGAGCAGGAAGCCAAGCAGGAACAGCAGCAGCAAGAGCAGGA
>NZ_MUNE01000577.1 GCF_002154605.1 Streptomyces milbemycinicus
GGAACGCGGCGTCCGCCGCGACGAACCCGGCCGTGTCCGCTTCGGCTGCCGCGGTCGCCATCGCCCGGGCGTGCGCCAAGAGCGCCTTGCAGGTTTCGTCGTCGCCCGAGGCCGCGGCGAGCGCGGCCGCCGACGGCTCGACGGCGGCGCGCAGTTCTGCCAGTTCGCGCAGCTGGGCCCCGCGGTGTGGTGAGTTCAGCCGCCAGCGGATGACCTGGGGGTCGTACAGGTTCCACTCGGTCATCGGCCGTACGGTGATGCCGACGCGGGGGCGGGAGGTGACGACCCGCTTGGACTCCAGCACTCGGACCGCTTCCCGGGCGACGGTCCGTGAGACGCCATAGCGCTCCTGGACGTCCTCCAGGCGCAGCACCTCGCCGGCGCGGGTCTCCTCCGCGGCGAGGGACAGGCCGATCTGGTCCACCACCTGTCCGTGCAGCCCTTGCAGTTCCACGCGCTCCCCGTTTCCGTCCTGCCCTTACCGCCCTCGACCGTCCCGGGGTTTCAGCGGGCCTGTGCGAGGCGGCCGAGCAGTGTGGTCACCCGCTCGCCCGCCGCTTGGGCACCGCCCGAGGTGAGCGCCGAGCCCATGCCGCAGGCGATGGCCCCGGCCGCGATCCACTCCGGTGCGTTGTCCATTGTCACACCACCGGTGGGGATCACGGGGGCCTGGGGCAGCGCGGCCCGGACGTCGCGCAGCCAGCTCGGGGATGCGCCGGAGGCCGGGAAGAGCTTGAGTGCGTCCGCGCCCTCCTCCAGGGCGCGGACCATCTCGGTCGGAGTGGCGACTCCGGGGAAGACCGGCACGCCGTAGCGGTGTCCGGTACGGATCACCTCCGGGTGCAGGCTCGGCGACACCAGGAACCGGGCGCCCGCCTCCACCGCGGCCCGCGCGGCGGGGGCGTCGATGACCGTGCCGGCGCCGACCAGCGCGTCCGGCCGTTCGGCGGTCAACTCGGCGACGGCGCTGAGCGCGCGCGGCGTGGTCAGCGCCACCTCCACGGCGTTCAGCCCGGCGTCGAGCACGGCCACGGCCGCGGCCAGGGCCTCCCGCGGCCCGGCCGCCCGGACGATCCCGAACACCCGCTGAGCGGTGACGGCCCGGACGATGTCCCATCGGTACATGAGTGCTCCTGGTGTGGTGCGGTGTGCGGTGTGGTGCGGTGTGCGGTGCCGTGGGTTAGGTGAGTGCCGCCGGGCGTCAGCGGTGGACGGTCTCCGCGGCGCCCATGAACGACGACAGCGCGCGAACCAGGCCCTGGCGATCGGGAAGGCCGTCGGTGTCGGTGGTGCACTGCACCACGAGCGCGGCGACCGCGGCGCCCGCCGCCAGGCAGCGGTCGTACGGTGCGCCGCTCAGGACCCCGGAGAGAAACCCGGCGGCGAACGCGTCGCCCGCCCCCACCGGGTCGGCGGCAGGTACCCGGAACGCGTCCTGCCGCCATGTGCCGTCCGCCGTACTGCAGGTGGCCGACTTGTCGCGGTGCTTCACCACGGCTGTGGTGACACCCGCGGCGAGCAGCCCGGGGGCCGTCGCGCCCAGCAGCTCCAGCTCGTCCTCGCCGGCCAGAGTTATGTCCGCCTGCCCAAGCAGCGGCCCGACGACGCTGCGCCAGCGCTCGGGGGTGCCCAGTTTCAGCCGTACGTTCGGGTCGAAGGAGACCATCGCGCCGGCCGCGCGGGCCAGCTCCAGCAGCCGCAACGTGGCCGTGTGGGCGGAGTCCGAGAGCATGGGGGTGATGCCCGTGATGTGCACCAGCCGGGCGCCCTCCACCATCTCGGCGGTCAGCTCGTCGGCGGTGAGCCGGGAGGCCGCCGAGCCGGCCCGGTGGTACTGCACATCGATCGCCCGCGCCGGATGGCTGTCCCGCAGCAGCAGCCCGGTGGGCGCGGAGGGATCCACGACGGCGTACGACGTGTCGATGGCGTCCGCGCGCAGCTGAGCCAGCACGGACCGGCCGGAGGGGTCGTCGCCGACGCGGCCGAGCCAGCGCGTGTGGTGTCCGAGCCTGGCGAGCCCGGTCGCCACGTTGGACTCCGCGCCCGCCACGGAGCGCCGGAACACCGTCGCCCGCTCCAGCGGCACCCCGGGCTCCGCCACCATCAGGAGCATCGCCTCGCCGCATGTCACGACCTCGGGCACCGGCCGCCCGCGCGGCTGTTCCTCGTAGGACATATGTACTCCTCAGAAAGCCTCAGAACGCCTGTCGCGGCGGGGCGGAATCGGTGGAGCCGACCAGGAAGTCGAGGTCGGCGCCGGTGTCGGCCTGGGTGACATGCCGGGTGTAGAGGTAGGTCCAGCCGCGGTCGGCGGGCGGCTTCGGCGGTTGCCACTCGGCCCGCCGTTCGTCCAGTTCGGCGTCCTCGACCAGCATGTCCAGGCGCCGCCCCGGTACGTCGAGCCGGACCTGGTCCCCCGTACGTATCAGCGCCAGCGGCCCGCCGACCGCCGCCTCCGGGGCGACGTGCAGCACACAGGCGCCGAAGGCGGTGCCGGACATGCGCGCGTCGGAGATCCGCACCATGTCCCGGACCCCGGCGTCGAGGAGCTTCTTGGGCAGCGGCAGATTGCCCACCTCCGGCATCCCGGGGTAGCCGCGCGGGCCGAGATTGCGTACGACGAGGACGGTATCGGCGGTGACATCGAGGTCGTCGTCCTCGGCGACGGCCAGATACTCCTCCACGGAGTCGAAGACCAGGGCGGGGCCGGTGTGCCGGAGCAGTGCCGGGTCGGCCGCGGACTGTTTGACGACCGCGCCGTCGGGCGCGAGGTTGCCGCGGACCACGGCGGTGCCGGTGCCGGCGGGCTGCACCGGCTTGTCGAGCGGGCGGATCACCTCACGGTCGTACACCTCGGCGCCCGCGCAGTTGTCGACGAGGCTCCGGCCGGTCACGGTGACGGTGCCGTGGTGCAGCCGGTCCCGCAGATCGTTGATGAGCGCGGGCAGCCCGCCGGCGTATGCGAACTCCTCCATCAGGAAGCGCCCGGACGGCATCAGGTCCACCAGCAGAGGCAGTTCGGCGCCGAGCCGGTCGAAGTCGTCGAGCGCGAGCGGTACGCCGAGCCGGCCGGCCACGGCGAGGAGGTGCACGACGGCGTTGGTGGAGCCGCCGATCGCCGCGTTGACCCGAATGGCGTTCTCGAACGCCTCGCGGGTCATGATCCGGCCGGGGGTGCGGGTGCTGCCCGCGAGTTCGACGGCACGGGCGCCGGTGGCCTCGGCGAGTGTGCCGCGGCGGGCGTCCACGGCGGGCAGACCGGAGGCGCCCGGCAGCATCATGCCCAGCGCCTCGGCGAGACAGGCCATCGTGGAAGCGGTGCCCATGGTCATGCAGTGGCCGGCCGAGCGGTTCAGCGAGGACTCGAACTCGGTGAACTCCTCCTGCGTGATCGTGCCCGCCCGCAACTCCTCGGTCATCCGCCAGATGTCCGTACCCGAGCCGACGTTGCGGCCGCGGAACCGGCCGTTGAGCATCGGGCCACCGGTGAAGACGATCGCCGGTACCCCGGCGCTGGCGGCGCCCATCAGCGCGGCGGGGGTGGTCTTGTCGCAACCGGTCAGGAGGACGACGGCGTCCAGCGGATTGGCCCGGATCTGCTCCTCGATCTCCATGGCGGCGAGATTGCGGTAGAGCATCGAGGTCGGGCGGAGAAACGGCTCGCCCAGCGACATCGCGGGGAACTCCAGCGGGAAGCCGCCCGCCTGCAGCACACCGCGCTTCACGGCGTCGGCGAGGATCTGCAAGTGGCCGTTGCACGGCGTCAGTTCGGAGTAGGTGTTGCAGATGCCGATGACGGGGCGGCCGTCGAAGTTATGACCGCCGCGGCCCATGGCGCGCAGATGGTGCCGTGAGATGAAACCGTTCTTCCCCCCGTCGCCGAACCAGGCGCGGCTGCGGAGGGGGGCGGTGGCGCTGTCGGTGCTGTCGGCGGTGGCGTTGTCGGCAGTGGGCGGGGGGTCGAGCGCGGCCATGCGCGATGTCCTTTCCGTGCGCTGAGGTGGCCGTGACCAAGCTGTGTCCCATCCACCTCTTCAATGGTGCTATCAAATCACGATACCTTCCGTCACCGTCCAGAGGATCAATGTCGAACTCCTGGGAGAGAGCCGCATGGAAGCGAAAGTGATGAAAACGGTCACCTGGCGGCTGATGCCGTTCCTGGTGCTGCTCTATTTGGTCGCCTATGTCGACCGGTCGAACGTCGGGTTCGCCAAGCTGACGCTCCAAGACGAACTGGGGCTGTCCAGCGCCGCGTTCACCCTCGGCCAGGTCGCGTTCTTCGTCGCGTACGCGATCTTCGAAGTGCCCAGCAACATCCTTCTCGAGCGGTTCGGAGCGCGCCGCTGGTTCACCAGGATCATGGTCAGCTGGGGCCTGGTCACCGTCCTCACGGCCCTGGTCTCCACCGCCTGGCAGTTCTACGCCGCCCGCTTTCTGCTCGGCGTGGCCGAGGCGGGCTTCTACCCCGGCGTCCTCTACTACCTGACCAAGTGGTACCCGTACCGCTACCGGGCGCGGATGACCGGCTGGTTCATGATGGCGTCCCCGCTCGCCTTCATCATCGGCAATCCGCTCATGGGCGCGCTCGGCGACCTGGACGGCACCCTCGGCCTGGAAGGCTGGCAGTGGATCTTCGTTGCCACCGGACTGCCCGCCATGCTGCTAGCCGTCGTCACTCTCCGTGTGCTCCCGGACGGACCGGACGGGGTGCGCTGGCTGACCGCCGACGAGAAGGGCTGGATCGCCGATGAACTCGCCCGAGAGACGGACGCGCTGGGCGCGGCCCACGAGAACCCGCTGAGCGCACTGCGCGACAAGCGCGTCGTGTGGATGGCGCTGTATTTCCTCTGCTTCCCCCTCGGCGCCTACGGCCTCAGCTTCTGGCTGCCGACCATCGTCGACGGCTTCGGTGGCCTGTCCTCCACGGCCACCGGGTTCATCACCGCCATTCCCTATGTCTTCGTCGCCCTCGGCCTGTACGTCGTGCCGAAGCTCGCCGACCGCAGCGGCTCCCGCTACCCGTGGATCGCCGCCACCACGGCCGTGGGCGCCCTGGGCCTGGCCGCCACCGCGCTGGTGGACAACCACGCGCTGCAGATGGCGCTCATCAGCGTGGCCGCGGTGGGCATCTTCGCCGGACAGCCGGTGCTCTGGTCGCTGCCGTCCCGGTTCCTCGCGGGCGTTCAGGCCGCCTCGGGCATCGCCATGATCAACGCCGTGGGCAACCTGGGCGGCGGATTCGGCCCCATGGGGATCGGTGTGATCGTGGACCGCACCTCGTCCCCTGTCACCGGTCTGTGGTTCCTGGTCGCCGCGATGGCCGTGGCCACCGTCGCCACCTTCGGCATCAAGCGGCTGATCGAGCACAGGCCCGTCATCACGGACACGCCGCAGCGGGACACCGAACTCGGGCGCTCCACGGTCTGAGCCACCCCGGCCGCCCGGCCACCATCTGAACCCTCCGCCGGCTCACCCGGCGCCGAGGCCGCCGAAGCGACTGCGGCCGACGCGCCTGTGGCGGAGGGGACACCCCCACCGGCGAGGTGCCGACCACCGACGGCTGAGGAAGCCGCCTCCGCACGCCTCTTTTATCTGCTTGCACAAGCAGATACCGTGCCCCTGTGACGACCCCAGGGCAGAGATCCCACGAGACACCGCACCCCGCCGACGACGCGCAGGACGACCGCTGGTGCATGGCCGTACGACTGCTGGGCCGCGTGGAGAAGCAGCTGGACGAGGCTCTGCAGCACGGGCACGGCCTGCCACTGTCGGAATACCGCGCCCTGTGCGCGCTCGGCCGCCCCGACAGCGGCCCCTCCCTGCGCATGGGCGAGTTGGCCGACCGGATCGGGCTGAAGGACAGCACCGTGACGCGCCTGGTCGGCCGGCTGGAAGCGCGGGGCCTGGCAGAGCGGACTTCCGCGGCCGGTGACGGTCGCGCGGTCAGCGCGAGCATCACCGCGACCGGCCGGGAACGCTATGCGGAGGCGACACCCACGTATCGGGCCGCCCTCGGGAACGCCCTGGAGGCCGCTCTGGCAAACGTGTACCTCGCCGATCTCGCCGCCTGGGTGCGTACGGGCGAATCGGCCGTGAGCGGCGCCACCGCACTCGGCCCGCTCCCCGGCTCCGGGAAATAGCCGCCACCTGCTGAACCCCATGTGTGCCCTGGGCCTTGTGTGACCGACTCACCGGCGCACTCGCGTCGACCCACTTCACGAAAGGAACCGTATGACCACCGCTGCCGAGCACTACGACGACCTGCTCGCCGAGCACTACACATGGATGCTCGGCGGTGACATGGAGACGGTGGCGGCGGCACAGGCCGAACTCCTCCGCGGGCTGGGCCTGGTCGCCCCTCCGGAAGAGAACACCACCGCCGTCGACCTCGGCAGCGGCCCCGGCCCGCAGACCCTGGCCCTCGCCCGCCTCGGCTTCACATCGGTGACCGCCGTCGACACCAGCACCGCGCTCCTGGACGAACTCCGGGAACACGCCAAGCGCTCCGGGACCGCGGAGGCCATCCACCCCGTCCACGGGGACATCCGCGGCGCCCTGACCCGGCTCACCTCCCCGGGCTCGGTCGCTGCCGTGGTGTGCATGGGCGACACCCTGCCGCACCTGTCCAGCCGTACGTACGTACAGGAACTGATCACGGACACCGCCAAGGCGCTGCGCCCGGGCGGGAGTTTCATCGCCACGTACCGCGATCTCACACACGAGCTCATCGGCCCGGACCGCTTCATCCCCGTCCGCAGCACCGCCGACCGGATCCTCACCTGCTTCCTCGACTACCTCGACGAGGACACGGTCCAGGTCCACGATCTGCTGCACACCCGCCGCGACGACGGCTGGCAGCTGAAGGCCAGCAGCTACCCCAAACTCCGACTGGCTCCGGAGTGGGTGACCGAACAGTGCCGCATGGCCGGCCTCGACATCCGCCACAACGAGGTGGGCCCTCGCGGTCTGCGCGTTCTGCACGCCATCAAGCCCTGACACTGTGAGCCACCGACGCCACCAACGCCACTCGCCGCGGCATGCACGACTGTCAGGAGTCGGCAGTGGACACGTGGCGGGCCAGCTCGTCGGCCAGTCGTTGCATGACCGTACGGTTGGCGCGCCGCATCGTGGGCCGTACGACCGGGGACAGCAGCCGGTCGGCGAGAGGGGCACGTTCCCAGGCGTAGGTGAACGAGATGTGGCTGCCGCCGGTTGGCAGCGGTTCGATGGTGTAGGTGCCGTGGGCCACGCGTCGGCCGGCCGCGCTGACGTTGCGTTCGACGATGCGGCGCGGCGCTTCGGCCTCGACGACCTCGATGGCGACGTCGGTCTTCGTGCCGCCCAGCGTCACGGTGACCGTGGCGCACGATCCGATGCCGCGGTCGGGGCCGCTGTAGCGGTAGTCGGTCAGGTAGTGGTTGGTGAATCGCTCGTGGTGGGCCATGACATCGAGGAAGTCGTAGACCTGCTCGGGTGTCTGAGGTACGTCGATCGACACGGTGACGGGGATCATGTACCAGACGGTACATGGCCCATGTACCGATTGGTACACTCGCGACGTGGTGAATACGGACGACGCGCATTCCGAGGGCGATGCCGGGCAGGGCACGGACGGGGACCGGCGCACACAACTGGTGGACGCGGCGGTCGATCACGTCGCGGCGCACGGCATCGCGGACCTGAGCCTGCGCCGCCTGGGCGCCGCGATCGGCGTCAGTCACCGCATGCTGATCCACTACTTCGGCTCCAAGGAACAGCTGCTCATCGAGATCGTCCGGACGTCGGAGCGGCGCCAGCGCGATCTGCTGTCCCGGCTCCGCCTGGAGCCCGGTCTCTCGCCCGCCGATGTCGCGCGGCGGCTGTGGCAGCAGCTGACCGATCCTCGGCTGGCCGGTCAGGAACGGCTTTTCTTCGAGGTGTGCGGGCAGGCGCTGCGGGGCCGCCCCGAGGCGGCCCCGGTCCTCGAAGGGCTCGTGACGGACTGGCTGGAACCCCTTGTGGTCGCCGAGGTCGGCGCGGGGGCGGACCCCGCCGTGGCCCGGAACCGCGCCAGGCTGGGGCTCGCCACCGTCCGCGGTCTGCTGCTCGATCTGCTCGCCACCGGTGACCGCGCCGGTGTCGACGCGGCGATGGAGGAGTTCCTGCGGCTGTTCTACGGCTCGAAGTGAAAGCCGCTGATCACGCACGGCAGTTGGGCCAGTGGAACACCGGATGTCACACCAGCCGCGTGTCCTCCTGAAGGCGGGGGAAAAGCGGCTGTGCTGCGGGCAGACGCCCCTCGACCGGTGTCAGCTGTGCGGCGATCCGCGTGGCGGCATCGGGGATGAAGGAACGTAGTTCATCCGCCAGTACGCGGCATGCGGTGACCAGCGTGACGAGAACGGTGTCGAGCCGCTTCGCAGCTTCACCGTCGCCCTGCCGCTCTGCCCGAGCCAGTTCCCATGGCCGAGTGGCATCAATACACCGGTTGGCTTCCTCCACGATGTTCCAGACAGCGCGGATGGCACGCCGGAAGTCGAAGTCGGCCAAGGCGGCGTCGACGAGACCGGGCACCTTCCGGCAGACGTCCACCAGCGCCAACCCACTGGAAGGGGCCGAGACGGGAACGGTTCCGCCGCGAAAGCGGTGAACCATTGTCACGATGCGATGGATGAGGTTGCCCAGTCCCCCGGCGAAATCCGCATCCGCGCGGCCGGTCAGGCGGTCGGGAGTGAAGTCGGCGTCCCCGATCCGGGGCACATCGCGCAGAAGCCACCAGCGCACCGCGTCGGTGCCATGGGCCGCGGCCAGTGCGGCCGGGTCGACGGTGGTTCCGGCGGATTTGCTGATCTTGCGGCCGTCGACGGTGAGGTAGTCGTGGACCAGGATGTCGGTGGGCAGCGGGAGTCCGGCCGACAGCAGCATGGCAGGCCAGTACACGGCGTGGAAGCGCACCACTCCCTTGCCGACCAGGTGGACACGGCGCTCGCTGGTGGCCCACCACTGGTCGTAGGCGGTGTCATCGGTGCCGTAGCCAAGGCTGGTGACGTAGTTGCCAAGGGCGTCCCACCACACATAGACGACCTGGCTCGGGTCTTCGGGCACGGGGATGCCCCAGCCGCGGGCGCGGCTGTGGGAGCGGGAGACGGAGAAGTCGTGCAGACCGCCTTCGACAAGGGCCAGGACCTCGTTGCGGCGGGCGACGGGCTCGATACGCAGGTCGCCGCTGGAGATCAGCTGATGGAGGCGGCCGGCGTAGCGTGACAGCCGGAAGAACCAGTTCTCTTCCGTGACGAGCTGAGGTTCGGTGCCGTGTTCGCCACACCGTCCATCGACCAGTTCGTCAGGGGTGTAGAACTGCTCGCAGCCCACGCAGTACAGGCCCTCGTACTCTCTGCGATAGAGGTCGCCCGACGCGGCGCACCGGCGCCACAGCCGTTCGACCCCGACGCGGTGGCGCGGGTCGCTGCTGGTGCGGATGAAGTCGTCGAACGAGAGCGCCAGTGGACCGCGCAATGCGGCGAACGCGTCGGCGTTGCGGTCGACGAACGACTGCACATCGGTGCCGGCCGCTTCGGCGGCCAGGACGTTCTTCAGAGAGTTGTCGTCGGTTCCGCTGAGCAGCCGGACCTGCTCACCTCGCCTGCGGTGGTGACGGGCCAACGTGTCCGCTTGGACGAGTTCCAGAGCGAAACCCAGGTGCGGGCGCGCGTTGACGTACGGAATGGTCGTGGTGATGTAGCGGCGTGGTGCGGTCATCGGTCCTCCTACCGGGTAGCGAGGCCTGGTCGCACAACAGTCGAGGCCCCGTCCCGGGGCCTCGGATTCGGTACGCGTCCGTGCTCAGCAGCCCCGTCGACGGGGCATCATCCGGTGCTGAGGCGAAAGCGTGATCATGCGCCCGAGAATAGCAACGGAGCGTCGTCGCGGCATGCTGTTTACGCTCCTTGGCGACGCGGTGCTGATCGCCGAGAGGCACGGGACCAGGCTGTCACCGCGGCTGCTGCGGAAGGTGTTGCGCCGCACCCTGGGCAGCGGGGCCGACGGCATCGGCGCCACGGGGCCGCTCTCTGTGAGTTTCTGTGAACTACCGGCTGGCCAACTGCCGCGACCTGCCACATTCCATCGGACTGGACCCCCGGTTCGCATGGCACACCCAGACTCGTGCAGATCCGTCCCAGAACAGCGCATCACTGTGAAGGCTCAGGCGATCTCGACCGCATAAGGGTCCAGAGAGAAGGCAGAGCGCTTCATGCACGACAGCAGCGTGGGCAGCGTCGGCACCAGCACCGGAGTGCCCGGCAGCGAACAACACACGAGTTGGAACAGGCGGCTCGTCGGCCAAGTGGCCATCCTGATTTTGGTGAACGCCATGGTGGACACGGTCGTCACGGCACCGCTCCTCGTCCTTCCCGAGATGCTCGACCACTTCGGCACCGACCAGTCGGCGTGGATCGACGCCAGCTCGCTGCTGGCGGGAGCGATGTGGGCGCCACTGCTCGGAAAGAGCGCCGATATCCACGGCAAGCGCAGAGTACTGGTCATGACGCTGCTCACCGCCTTGGCCGGCGCCCTGGTGTGCCTCGTCGCTCCCAGCCTCTGGGTGTTCATCTTCGGGCGTCTGCTGCAGGGAGCGGCCGTGGGGGCCGTGTTCCTCACGGTCGCCCTCATCCGTGACATGTGCGCACCGGACCTGGCGATGATCGCCACGGGCATCGTGACCTCGGGCTCCGCGCTTCTCAGTATCGGGATGCCCGCTCTCTTCGAGATAACGGCCGCAAAGTTCGGCTGGCGGAGTGTGTTCGTCGCGTCGGCGATATTCGCGGCCACCGCGGCCGTCCTCGTGCGCAGGCTCCTTCCCAAGGACACGCTCAGGACACCGGGCAAGGTCGACATCGCCGGGGCCCTGCTTCTCGGCGGAGGTCTGGCGGCGGTCCTCAGCTATATCAGCCTCGGGTCGGATTTCGGCTGGTTCGCCGTGGGGCCGCTCGCCCTCCTTGTCGCCGGCGCCGCGGCACTTGCCAGGTGGTTCCTGGTGGCGAGCCGGGTTCCCGAGCCCGTGATCGACATCAGAAACCTCGGCAGGCCACTGGAGCTCACGCTCCTCGTGGTCGTCTTCGGAACCGGCGCGTACCAGAGCATGCTCACGCTCTTCGGCCTCATCGCCAAGGTCTCAGCGGATCAGCAGCTCGGGTACGGACTCGCCGCCCCGGGAGCGCTGGGCCTGCTGTACGGGGTACCGGCGATCGGAATCGTGCTCGGCGGCACCCTGGCCGGGGCGCTCGGAACACGCTTCGGGCCGGCCGTGACCCTCGCAGGCGGCGTAGCGCTCGGAACGGTGGGCACCGTCGGGATGTTCCTCGGTGACTCCCGGCTGCCTCTCGCGGTCGTGTGCTCCTTCCTGCTGAGCCTCACCGCAGGAACGCTGGTGACATCCGGCTTCAACATGGCAGCGACGCTCGCGCCCCCGGAACGCCAGGGTGTCGTGTCCAGCATGGTGATGGTCATGGTGGCGACCGGGGCAGTGATCCTGAAGTTCGTGGGTTCAGCCGTGCTCAAGTCCACCAACACGGTCATCGACGGCGAAACGGTGAATTCGGCCGCAGGGGTTCACGACTACATCGCGATGGCGGCCGGCGCGTTCACAGCCGCCGCCGTAGTAGCCGTCATCCTGCTGCGAACCCGCCGCGGCGCAAGATAAGATTCACGCAATTACGGCCATGAACGAGAGATGAACAATGACGTCGATGGATGACATCCTGAGGGAAATCGCCGACCTTCGGGAGGTTATGACGAACCGTTTCCGGCAGGTCGAGGCCCTGACGAATCTCTACGCAATCATTCCCGTCAAACACGCAATGCCCCAACCCACAAAGTGGACGGCCTCACCCGACCTCCTACTATTCCTGATCTCACACATCCAGGAGCGACGTCCGGTTTCCATCCTGGACATAGGAAGCGGCGCCACAACGGTCTGGATGGCAAACGCGCTTCGCCATTTCGAAATCCCCGGGAAGATCATCTCAATCGACCATGACAAAAGCTTCGGTGCCGTGACAGCCGCCACATTGACCCAGCAAGGGCTGGACACATATGCGGACGTGCGTATCGCCCCACTGGTCGAGGTGGACATCAAGGGAGAGCGACGGCACTGGTACGACCCGACGCAGCTCGAGGACGTCGAGAACTGCGATATGGCGGTGATCGACGGGCCTCCAGGATTCACGCATCCACTTTCAAGGTACCCGGCACTCCCCATGCTTGAATCGAAGCTGAGCAGCGATGCGAGGATATTTCTGGACGACGCGAGTCGTCCCGACGAGCGGGAGATAGTCGAGCGCTGGTGCCGCGAGTATCCGGACTGGTCCTCCGATTTCATTGATCACGAAAAGGGGACGGCTGTTCTGGCTCGGCGCACGGTGATTGCCGATGAATACCCGGCGGAGTGAATGGTCTGAGTGAGCCGAGCGAGTGCTGGGGCGGGGTACCGGCCACCGGCACCCCGCCCCAGCCTGATCAGAGGAAGCTGACACCCTGGGCGAGGGCGAGTTCGCTGGAGTAGTTGATGGTGTTGGTGGCCGCGCGCATATAGGCCTTCCAGGCGTCGGAGCCTGACTCCCGGCCGCCGCCGGTGTCCTTTTCGCCGCCGAAGGCGCCGCCGATTTCGGCTCCGGAGGTGCCGATGTTGACGTTGGCGATGCCGCAGTCGGAGCCGGCGGCGGACAGGAAGATCTCGGCTTCCTGCTGGTCGCGGGTGAAGATGCTGGACGACAGCCCCTGCGGGACGTCGTTGTGCAGCGCGATCGCCTCGTCGAGGGTGTCGTAGGTGAGTACGTACAGGATCGGCGCGAAGGTCTCCTCCCGTACCACGTCGGTCTGTTCGTCGACGCGGACGAGGACCGGTTCGGTGTAGGCCGCCGAGGGCGCGGCCTCGGTCAGGCGCCGGTTTCCGCCGGCCAGGATCTTGCCGCCCTGGGCCTGGACGCGGGAGAGGGCGCCCCGCATGGCGTCGAGGGCCGTGGTGGAGATGAGCGGGCCGACGAGCGTGGTGTCGTCGAACGGATTGCCAATGGGGAGCTTGTGGTAGGCGGCGGTCAGCCGCTCGATGAAGGTGCCGGCGATATCGCGGTGGACGATGAGGCGGCGCAGCGTCGTACAGCGCTGGCCGGCGGTGCCGGCCGCGGCGAAGACGATGCCCTGGATGGCGAGGTCCAGGTCGGCGGAGGGGGCGACGATGGCAGCATTGTTGCCGCCGAGTTCCAGCAGGCTGCGACCGAAGCGGGCCGCGACGCGGGGGCCGACCTCACGCCCCATGCGGGTGGAGCCGGTGGCGCTGACGAGCGCGACGCGAGGGTCGTCGACCAGCTTCTCGCCGATGGCGCGGTCGCCGAGCACGAGGCGGTGTACGTCGCGGGGCGCGCCGACCTCCTCGGCGGCCCGGGCGAGCAGGTGGTCGCAGGCCAGGGAGATCAGCGGGGTGAGTTCCGACGGCTTCCAGACCACGGTGTCACCGCAGACGAGGGCGATGGCGGTGTTCCAGGACCAAACGGCGGCGGGGAAGTTGAAGGCGGAGATGACACCGACCACGCCGAGGGGATGCCAGGTCTCGGCCAGCCGGTGGCCAGGGCGTTCGGAGGCGATCGTGCGGCCGTAGAGCTGGCGGGACAGGCCGACGGCGAAGTCGCAGATGTCGATCATTTCCTGGATCTCGCCCAGCGCCTCGGAGCGGATCTTGCCTGCCTCGATGGTGACGAGGTCGGCCAGGTCGCTCTTGTGCTCGCGCAGCAACTCGCCGAGGCGGCGCACAAGTTCACCGCGGCGCGGAGCGGGCGTGGTGCGCCAGGTGAGGAAGGCCGTACGGGCGGCGGCGATGGCTTCTTCGGTGGCGGCGTCGGTGGCGGCCGTCAACCCGAGAAGGCTCTCGCCGGTGATGGGGGTGCGGGCGTGGAAGTCGTTGCCCTCGGCCACGTCGACGCCGATGTTCTGGAGGCCGCCACGGGCGCGGGCGCGCAGCTCGTCCGTGGTGGGCAGTGCGGTGCTGGTCATGGCGGTCCTTGAAGGTGTGAGGGGGCGGGGGTCAGCCGAGGGCGCCGGTGAGGTCGAGCTCGTGGGCGACCTGTGCGAGGGAGCGGTTCTGCTGCTGCTCGTAGAGGGCGAAGGGGTCCAGCACGTCGTGGCCGATGGCGCCGGAGAGCCAGGCGGCGTCGTAGGCGGTGCCTTCGCGCTCGTTGTTGCGGATGCCCTCGCCGCTGAGGTTGGACTGGAAGATGCCGGCGGCGGAGCGGGGCAGAAAGTCCTCGTAGACGACGGGCTCAGCGCTCACCCAGCCCTGCCGCACCAGTTCGCTGACGCTGGTGGGGGGCCGGTTGCCGTCGCGCGGCCGGTCCGGGTCGAGCCGGTAGGTGAAGTAGGCCAGCCCCGCGGCGGCGAGTTCCCGTTCGCTGCCGGGCAGGTGCCGCTCCCACACGGCGCGCGCGATATCGCCCCGGGCGTCAGCAGCGTTCTGGGACACCTGCTCATCGATGTGGCCGAGGAGTTCGTCGTAGAGGGCGCGGCCCTTGCGGGTGAGGGCGATGCCGCGGGCCTCGACCTCGCCGAAGCGGACTCGTAGGGCGCCACTGACGACGCTGCCGTCCGGGGTGCGCATGGCACGGGGTTCGGCCAGCGCCCGGAAGGAGGTCTGCCGCAGCAGGACGTCGGGGCCCTGCCACTTCGGCGGGCCCTGGATGGTGTCGATCATCTCGATGCCGCGCTCGGTCATCCGCCGGTACAGCTCGTCGATGTCCAGGACGCGCGGGGTGAGGTGGTTGATGTGGGTGCTGCGGACGCCGCCGATGTCCGCGGCGACGGCGGAGATCCGCTCCAGAGTCTGGTACCACGCCTGGTCGACGGGCTCGGGCGACAGCTCGAAGGCGTGCACGGCGAGTCGCAGAAAGCGCTCGGCGTCCGCCTCGGGCAGCTCCCGCTCCGCCGTGGCGCGGTCGGCCAGTGCGAGCAGTTCGGCGGGGAAGAGTTCGCGGTCCGCGAGGAAGGCCTCCAGGCGTGAGCGCAGGTCTGCGTCGAAGAAGCGGGGGTCGGCGGGGGTGAGCATGGAGGTGAACACCCGGAAGGGGTTGCGGGCCAGTTCCTCGCCGTCGACCGGCCGGAAGGCGGTGGAGATGACGGGGACGGCGCTGGCGGCGGCCTCCCGCAGATCGTAGAAGCCGACCGGGTGCATGCCCAGGGCCGCGAAGATGCGGGCGACCTGCCGCAGTTCCTTCGGTGTGCCGACGCGGATGGCTCCGTGCCGCTCGGCGGTCACCCGGCTGATGGACCCGAGGCGTTCCGCGTCGGCTCCCTGTGCGCGCAGGACGTCCTCGTTGACCTCGCGCGAAACGTCCACGAGCGTGGTGTAGGCGGGAACCTCCTGCCCGTACATCTCCGACAGCCGCGCCGCGAATGCGGCCCGCAGCTGCCACTGAGTGATCATTGACATGGTTCGGCCTTTCGGTCGGGGGTCACACCACATGGGCTTCGGGGCGGAAATCGGCGCCGTCGCGGAACCGGTCGGCGCTGAGCGGGGAGATGTCGGTGAACGGCTCGCGCTCCAGGTACAGGTCGCGCATGACTTCGCCGATCGCGGGCGCCTGAAGGAAGCCGTGGCCGGAGAACCCGGCGGCGTAGAGGAAGTTGGGCAGCTCCCCGGAGCGGCCGATCAGCGCGTTGTGGTCCGGCGTGTTCTCATACAGGCCGGCCCATCCGCTGACGGTCTCCATATCGGCCAGAGCCGGGGCGCGGTGGCGGGCGACGGTGCGGAACAGCTCCAGCCACTCCGGGGTCCAGGTGGTGTCGAAGCCGTCTTCCTGATCGGGGTCGGCCAGCCCGAACAGCAGCCCGTCGTCGCTGTTGTGGAAGTAGCCGGACGAGGCGAAGTCGATGGTGAACGGGATACGCGGGGCGGGCGGCGCGAGTGGCGCGGTGAACGCCAACTGCCGCCTCACGGGCCGGATCGGGAGGTTGATGCCGGCCATGTCGCCGATCTGCGCCGACCAGGCTCCCGCTGTGCAGATGACGGTGGAGCAGGCGATGCTGCCATGGCCGGTGTGCACCCCGCTGACGCGGTCCCCCGCCGTGTGGATGCCGGAGACGGCGGTGTGGGTGGCGAAGGTGACGCCCGCGCGGGCCGCGGCCCGCACATACCCCTGGACGACCAGTCCGGGGCGGGCGTGCCCGTCGGCCGGGGAGTACGCGGCGGCCATGAGGCCGTCGGTGCTGATGTAGGGACACAGGCGCCGGGCTTCGGAGGGGCTGATCATACGGCTCGGCACGTCGAGGCTGTTCTGGAGCTCGACGCCGGTCTCGAAGTCGCTCACCTGCTGTTCGCTGTCGAGCAGGAAGAGGTAGCCGACGGTGTCGAGCCGGATGTCGGCGCCGGGCCGGTGGGGAAACTCCTGGTAGGCACGGAGGCTGCGGCTGCCCAGCTCGATGTTGAGCGGATCGGAGAACTGGGCGCGTACGCCACCGATCGGCTTGCCCGAGCTGCCGCAGCACAGGTCGCCGCGCTCGACGACGACGATGTTGTGCACCCCGGCCTCGGCGAGGTGAAACGCGGTGCTCGCACCCATGACGCCGCCACCGATGATCACAACATCGGCGGAGGTCGGAACGGTGCGGAAGGCGGAGAAGGACAACGGGCCACTCCCTTCCAGAGGCCACCCCGTCGGACGGAGACGGGTCGTACGAAGACGGGTCCGTTTCTCCGGAACGCTACGGGTCGGGCTGCCTGGTCCGACAGGTGAGGCAGAGGCTCGTTCTAGGATCTTCGGTATGGCGAAGCGCGCGGTACATCGGCGGGCCCGGAAGATCCTGGGCGAGGACCCCGTGGCTCTGGTCTGGTGCGAGATCCACAAGCCCATCCCCACACCGCCCGAAGACGTGCACCGCGCCTCAGGCAAGAAGCGGCTGAAGCCGGGCCGTCACTGGCTGCGGTACATCGGGGCCGTGGTGTTCTTCTTCGTCGTCATCCCGATGATGCTGATCGACGGACTCGACCGGCTGCTCCAGGGGCGGCGGCGCCGTGGACCGCGGGCCGGGGAGCCGCAGACTCCGCCGGAGGACCGCCCCGCTGCCTCCCGCCGCGGCCCTGCCCGCGATCGTCGGCAGGATCCGACCAACGGCATCTTCGACGGCGACTGGAACCTGGCCGCAGGCCAGTTGCTGTTGCGCTGGTACGGGCACTCCCCCAACCCGAAACGCCTGGTCATGCTGGCCCACGATCGCGTCTGCATCGCCACGTCCCCTCGCCGTCGGCTGTCGCCCACCAAGGCCGACGACTTCCGGACCGTCGTGGAGTTTCCCCTCGATCAGGTCCGTGTCGAAGGCGAGGCGGGCCAGCCGCGCGGATTCGCCACTTTCCGGCTCCGCTTCACCGACGGGTCCTGGCTGGAGGTAGGGCGGCTGGGCGAACCTGAGGACGCCGACCATTTCCTCCGCACCATCAGCGGCTGAGCACCAGGAGCGGCCTGGTGGGCGCCACATTGGACACACCGCATGTCTCTGCACCATTATGTGCATATGAACGCACGCATGCATCAATCAGATGCGGAAGGTTCACACCCGCATGGCACGTGCCTTGAACCATCCACCCGAGCCGCCCGGGTCGGCGGATGCCGGTGAATGACGAGCAGGCGACCCCGACCAGGTCGCATACGCATCCCAGCGGCGCGGCGCAGTTCTCCACGGCCGCCCATGTCTTCGCGCTGCTCTCCGACCCGACCCGGCTGCATCTGGTGTGGTCCCTCGCCCGGGGCGAGGCCGATGTCAACACCCTCACCGAGGCCAGCGGGGCGGCCCGCCCCGCGGTGAGCCAGCACCTGGCCAAGCTCCGTCTTGCCGGGCTGGTCCAGGTGCGCAAGGAGGGGCGCCGCTCGGTGTACTCGCTCCACGACGGCCATCTGCGCCGGCTGGTCATCGAGGCCGTCAACCACGCCGATCACATGGTCACTGGGGCCCCGCCGCACGACTGAGACCCGCCCGGGGACGGTGGCGGTGGACGGTCATGCGCCACGGCGTACGGCGACGACCTTGGGCTCGGTCATGGCCTCCACGGCGTACCGCACACCCTCACGGCCGACGCCCGACCGTTTGGGCCCGCCGAAGGGCATGGCGTCGATCCGGAAGTCGCTGCTGTCGTTGATCATCACCGCGCCCACCCGGAGCCGTTCCGCGATGTCCAGGGCGGTGTCCAGCGCGGTGGTGAAGACACCGGCCTGGAGGCCGTAGCGGGTGTCGTTGGCGCGGGCGACGGCCTCGTCCACCGTGTCGATCGGCTCGACCACCAGCACCGGGCCGAAGATCTCCTCGGTCATCACCTTCGCGTCCGCCGGGACGTCCGTGAGTACGGTCGGCCAGTGGAAAGCGCCGTCCCGGCGGCCTCCGGTGTGCACCACGGCGCCGCTCTCGCGCGCCTCCTGTACCCATCCCTCGACGCGCCGCGCCTCGCGTTCGCTGATGAGCGGGCCGATGTCCGTACGGGGATCGGCCTTGCGGCCCACCCGCAACTCCTCGGTGGCCGCGATCACATGCCGGAGGAAGGGGGCGGCGATGCGCGCGGCGACGAAGACCCGCTGCACCGACAGGCAGTTCTGCCCCGCCACGCCGAAGGCGCCCGCCACCACGGCCTGTGCGGCCGCCGGGGTGTCCGCGTCGTCGAGGACGAGGACGGCGTTGTTCCCGCCCAGCTCCATGAGGGTTTTCTTGGCTCCGGCGGCGCTCGCCACCGCGTTTCCGGTCCGGTGGCCGCCGGTGAAGGACACCA
>NZ_MUNE01000578.1 GCF_002154605.1 Streptomyces milbemycinicus
GCCCTCACCCTCGCCCCCGCCGAACACCTCACCTCGGTCACCCTCACCCGCGGCACCAAGGACGACCGCACCCGCCTCTTCTCCGCCGCCTTCACGACGGACGCGGGCCGCCACCTCGCCGCCGGAACGCCGACCTCCGACGCCGTGACGTACACCGCCCCCGCGGGGTGGCAGATCACCGGCTTCACGGGGCGCGCGGGTGATGAGATCGACAAGTTGGGAGTGGTGTACGCGCGTAAGTAAGAGGTTCACCCAGGCCAAGTAAGCTACGGCCCCATGCGTGATCTTGCGGCCGGGTTCGGCTATCTGGTGAAGGGGCAGCGCTGGGTGGCCCGGCACGGACGGTGGTGGGGGTTCGGGATGATTCCCGCCCTCATCACCCTCGTCGGGTACGCGGCGGCGCTCGTCGCGCTGTTCTTCTGGACCGACGACGTCATCGACTGGTCCACCCCCTTCGCCGACGGCTGGCCCTCGCCATGGCTCGACGTCTTCCGGGGCGCGCTCGCCGTCCTCTTCGTCGGCGTCTGCCTCTTCCTCGCCATCCTCACCTTCACGGCGGTCACGCTGCTCGTCGGCCAGCCCTTCTACGAATCCCTCTCCGAACAGGTCGACATCTCCGAATCCGGCACCGCGCCCGAGTCCGGCCTGCCGCTGTGGCGCGAGCTGTGGATCGGCCTGCGCGAGGCGATCGCGCTGGTGATACGGGTCGTGCTGTGGGGCGTGCTGTTCTTCGCGCTGGGCTTCGTACCGGTGATCGGCCAGACCGTGATCCCGGTGCTCGCCTTCTGCGTCACGGGCTTCTTCCTGACCGAAGAGCTCACGTCGATCGCGCTGCTGCGGCGCGGTGTGCTCCTCAAGGAGCGGCGTCGGCTGCTGAAGGGGCGCCGCATGTTCACCCTGGGCTTCGGCGTACCGCTGGCGCTGGCCTTCCTGCTGCCGCTGGTGGCTGTGTTCCTTATGCCGGGGGCGGTGGCGGGGGCGACGCTGTTCGTGCGGGATCTGATGGGGGAGGAGGCGCGGGCGGACGACGATGAGGACGGGGACGACGACCGTACGCAGCCGGGCTACCCTGCGGCGCCCTACCCCTCGTCCTCGCCTTCGGCGGGCTGACTACGTCGACCGCCGACGATTCCGGAGCGCAGCCGTAGCGGCTACGGGGTGAAGCGAACCGTCACGTTCGCCCAGCCATCCAGACTCGCGTACCGCCATTCGCCGACTTCATCAGCCGACAGCATCGCCTCGGAGTACAGGGCTGCGACGAGGAGTTTCCAGGGCTCGTCTCGCTCGGCGGTTTCCTCTTGGGCCAGGTCCCGTAGCGATTTGGAGGCCGCTTTGAAGATGGCGGTGCGGATATCGAAATACCGCGTGTGGTCGGCTTTTCCTGTGGTGACGCCGGATGTGCTGATGAACGTCCATACGGCGTGCCAGGGGCCATCTGCCATGGGGGCTCACTCCGGCGAAGTGCTGCCTCGTTGGCGCTGGGCGTGAAGCTTGGCGATGGCGCGTAGCTGCCGCCGCTCGTACGCGGTGGCCGGTCGCACCGAGGCACAGTGCGATCGCCATTTGAGGCCGGTGGGGCGGGTGAGGCAGACCATCGGGCCGTCGAAGTCGGCGATGGTCGCGGGCATGTCGTAGTGCCGGTCGTAGACCACCATGCCGACCGCGAGACGGGGCAGGGTGGTGGTCCAGTCCGCGCGGTTCACTTCGCCCCCCGCGCCAGATGCTGAGCGATCTGTTCGCCCAGAGCCACCGACTGCTGCCGCAGTTCCTCCAGGGTCGGCCGGTCGCCGCCGCTTTGCTGCCCCTGCTGTTCGTCGGCCTGTCCTGGCGGATTTGTGGTTTCGCCAGCCATCGATCGCTCCTCTCCGTAGTGTTTCCACTACTGGGAGCGCCCAGCGTGGTCTACAGGCGGGGTGTCTTCAACGTTCCAGGCACGGAGGACACATTGGTAAACCTGAAGGAGTTGAACCCGGACGCTTCGCCCCAAGCGGCCTACGGGGCGCGTTTACGCAGCAAGCGGGAAGCGCGCGACTGGACTCAGGACCAGTTGGGTGAGCGGATGGGTTACTCGGGGAGGCATATTTCGGCGGTCGAAACAGGCTGCAAACCGCCAACGCGCCGGTTCTCGCGGTGCGCGGACACGGCCCTCGGGCTCACCGGGACCTCAGACTCGTTTGAACGCGCGTGGGGGGAGCTCCGGAACGGCAGTCTGCTGGAGGGATTCCCGGAGTACGTCGGGTACGAGGCCCAGGCAGTAGAGATCCGGGTGTTTGAGGTTGGGATCATTCCCGGCTTGCTTCAGACACCCGCGTACGCACGGGCGCTGGCAGACGGTGATGTACGCCGGGGCACCATCACGCCCGAACAAGCAGCTGAACGAGTCTCGGTTCTGGCGGAGCGGCAGGCGGCACTCGTACGGTCCCGGCCGCCCACGATGCTCGTAGTGATGGATGAGAGTTGCATCCGACGTCCAGTCGGCGGCGCCGAGGTCATGAACGAGCAGCTGCAACACCTCGTGGAGGTCGCTGCGTTGCCGAACACCCATCTTCAGGTTGCTCCGTACGGCATAGGCGAGCGACGACCGTTCAACTTGCCCGTCTACCTGCTGACGATGTCGGATTGGTCCATGATGGCGTATGCGGAGTCACAGGCCCGGGGATATCTGGACCGCGAATCCACCTACGTTCAGGCCACGTTGTCGGCCTACCATCAGTTGCAGGCCGAAGCCCTGTCACAAACAGAATCCGTGGCCATGATCGAGCAGGTACGAAAGGGCACCCCGTGACGACCGATTCCCCCCGCTGGTTCAAGTCCTCCTACAGCTCCAACGGCGGCGCCTGCGTCGAGGTCGCCGCCAACCTCGTCGCCTCGCGCGGCATAGTCCCCGTCCGTGACAGCAAGGAGCCGCATGGCCCGGCGCTCGTCTTCGAGTCGTTCGCCTGGTCGTCGTTCGTCGCCGCCGTCAAGGGCGGGGAGTTCCCCGCCGTCTGACCACGAAGCAACGCGAACTCCCTCCTGCCCCGCGCTGCGAAGCCGTCGCGCGGGACAGGGGTCGGCCTACTCCTCGTCCTCTCCTTCGGTGAGCTGATCGAGCAGGGCGGCCAGCCACTCGACGTCGTGGCGATTGGAGAAGTTGTCGGGCGGCGCGAGTGAGGCGTACGCGGTCCGTAGCGCGGAGATGTCTTCCGGGGTGAGGGGAGAGCCGAGAGAGCGCAGCCCGTCCACGGCTTCCTTGACCCCGTACAGACTCCAGATCTCGGTGTCGCCCGCACGCACCGCGAGCGCCTTCCGGTACGCGGCGGCCGCCTCGCCCTTCTTGCCGCAGCGTGCCAGGAAGCTGCCGAGCTGTGTGAATTCGTGGTCGTGCGTGGCCACTGCGGACCACCGCCGGAGCAGATCCTCCAGAGCCCCCCGCTCGCCGCACCGCTCCAGCATCCGGGCCAGATCTGCCAAGTCCCGCGTGGGCAGGTGGGGGGAGGCGGCCGCTTCGAGCAGCAGGGCCCGTCCCTCCTCGGGGCGGAGCGCGGACAGCAGCCGCAGGGGCTCGGTGAGAGCCGCCATCTCCCAGGTGTCGGGATCGCCCATGCAAGCGCGCACCAGGGTCAGCGCGAGGCGGCTGGTCTCGTCTTCTACCCCCGCACCGGCGAGGAGCCGGGCGATTTCCAGTCCCGTACCCCCCGATACCGGCCGCCGAGACAGCGCGATGAGCGTGTCGACCGCCGCCGCGTGGAACTCTCCGCCGAGCAGGTCCTGGACCGCGCGCAGAGCAATTGAGACCTCAGTGTCGGGGTGGTTGGCGATGGCCAGCAGCGCCTCCAGACCCCGCGGGTCTCCGGCCTCTACGAGGTACTTGGCGATATCCACCGCCTCGGCCAACGGCATGGGATGGGCGAGGCGTGCCTCCGTGGCGTTCCGTACCTCGTCGACATAACCCTCGCCATGCAGTGTGCGAGCGATTTCGGTCCAGTGGGGCCCGTACAGCGGGGGTGAGGTGCCGTCCTTTCCGGGAGCGAGTGCGGCGAGGGCCGGCTCCGGTACGCCCGTTCGCACCAGCACGGTGTACGGGGTGGCGTTCATTTCGTCGGACGGGAGTGGGGCGCCGAGGATCCGCCGTGCGACAGCCGCAGCCGCCTCATCCCGTCCGGCGGACAAGTACGCTTCGGCAGCGGCGCACAGAGCCTGGACGATGTCCCCGAGCCAGTACTCCCACTCGCCCCTCCACAACGGGCTGTCAGGGGGCGGCAGGTCCTCGACCATGGCGAAGAGCGCGTTGGTCATGGAGTCCGCTGTGTCATACGCACCCGCCTGGATCAGTAGCCGCATATCGTCCTTGTTGGGCAGCCGGTCACCGTCGGGGGCCAGGTCCAGCAGGCGCAGCAGCGATACCGTGTCGCCCAATGCGACCGCGCAGTTGCCGAGGAGGAAACGCCCCAGATCGTCGTCGGCCGGCAGTGACACATCGGTGAGGACACGTCGCACGGGGCCGTGGATCCGGCTGCCCAGGGCCAGCAGGTAGTACGCCGCGGCGATCCGTCCTTCACTGACCGGACCGCTCCAGGTCCTCCCGGAGTTCGGCGACGCATAAGTCGTGTGCTCAATCTGCCGCGACGCCAGAAGACGCTCGGCCTTTGCCAGCGCAGCCTCGAAACCGAAGATGCGCCCGAGCGCGACGACGGCACCTGAGCGCACGGTGATGCTGAGCCGATCGTTGTCGGCCATGGTCACCACGGCCTGGTATGCCGCGCCGCGCATGGGTTGGGCGGCGATCAGAGCGCAGAACTCCTGTGCGTGCCAGGGAGAACCAGCCCTCTCGAGCAGTCGGTTCAGCACCGAGGTGGTGAGGGCATCGGGCACCCGCACCCCCTCCGCCAGCAGCCGCCCGGCCAGCGCCGCGTGGTCGTCCGGAACACTGCTGTCCCCGTCCAGGACGACGATGCTGGTCCCTCGGTACTTGCCAAAGAGGTCGTAGTCGTCACTACTCCGCAGCAGCCACCCCACCAACGCCTCCGCATCGGCCCCCGCCCGCCTCGCCCAACACGCGATGGCCAACACCCCGAAGTCCCGCCGCTCTCCCCGCAACGCATCCCGCACCAACTCGTCCCGCAGCGGCTCCGCCCCCGGCCAGTCGGCGGGCAGCCGACTCGCCGTGTCGTGGGCGGCCAGGTATTCCGCGAAGCTGCGGTGAGCCCAGTGCAACTCGCCCGAGCCCTTCTCGTTCAGCAACAGTCCTGCGCCGCTCAGCAGACCGGTGACCACCTCGCGCCACCCGTGCAGGAAGTCCGTGGGCTCGTCGGCCTGCTGGGCGATCCACCGCAGCGCCTCCTCCAGCAGCGGTGCGTCAGTCGTCAGTGTGTTGTGGGCGAGCGCAGTGAGCAGCGGGACGCGCGCGCCGTACAGCCACTCCGCGAGCCGTCGTGAGCCGCCCGCCTGAGCCACGGCCCGCAGCAGCCCGGCCCGCCGTTCCTCCTCCCCTGGACGGCCGCTGAACAGATAGCGGACGCACTCCTGGTACAGGCCGGGGCGACCGGTCGGGAGCCCGGCTTCCGGGGCGCGGCGGAAGATGGACAGGGTGATCGCCGCGACCAGGGGCGTACGGACCAACTGTCGTAGCCCGCTGCGTTCGACCTCCAGCAGGAAAGCTTCGGCCCGCTCGCCGTACCCGTCCAGCCAGCGGTGGGCCAGTTCGCGGAGCTGGGACTCGTCGAAGGGCGCGAGGGCGTACGAGGCGAGGCCCGCGTCGCGCAAGGGGGCCAGCTCGTGCGGGGGCAGGAAGCGGGTGGTGACGAGCCAGCGGTACGGGCCGGATGCGCGGGCGTTGGCCTCGACGATGGAGATCACGCGGCGCCGCGCCGCCGTGTCCACGATCTCGTCCAGGCCGTCGACCAGAAGCAGCCAGGACGCACCACTCGACTCGAAGAGATCGCGGGGGAGTTCGGCGCTCAGATGGCCCCCGAGCCGCCGCATCACCGACGTGCGCAGCAGGGCGGGCAGCGGGGCGCCGTGGGTCAGGTCGACGGCGGGGATGCGTACGGCGTGTTCCCGCGCCCCGGGCGTCTCCGCACCGCGCCGCGCCACCCGCTGCGTGAACGTTGACTTGCCAGCCCCCGCCTCGCCCTCGATCAGCACATGCCGGTGCCGGTCCAGGATCTCCTCGGCGGGGACGGGTTCGGGGGCCGCCGCTTCGGTGTGTTCCACCACCCGCTGGTGGACATAGACCCGTTCCAGAGCAGGAGCGTCGGCGTCCAGGAAGCGGTAGGGCTGGACGTCGGAGTCCGTGCGCTCGGCGCTCAGCAGGGCCCGTATGGCCTCCTCCCGCTGCCCCGCGCGCCCGGCGGGCACGCGGACCTCCCGCAGCCCCTCCCGTCGGGCGGGAAAGCCGGTGAACAGGGCGAGTTGGGCCGCCTCAGCCTCGCTCAGCGCCTCGTGCCAGCGGTCCACGCGTGAGGCCGTGAGCCGCCCCAGACCCTCCGAAGCGTGATGCTCGATGACGACACCGATGAGATGGCCCTCGCTCCACACCGCCGCGCCCGACATCGCCTCCCAGGGGGACACCCCGGGGTCGGGG
>NZ_MUNE01000579.1 GCF_002154605.1 Streptomyces milbemycinicus
GCGCGGGGGTGCAGCAGTGCTTCGAGGTCGACGAGGACCGGGTGTTCCCCGGCGGCGATGATGTTCTCGTGGTGGAAGTCGGTGCCGCCCAGCGCGTGCACCAGGGCCAGCAGCGCGCCGGTGCGCCAGTAGAAGCCGGCCACGTCCCGTGTCGTCGCGCAGGGCCGGGCCGTCACGCACTCCGCCCAGCCGTGGTCCGCGCGGGTCAGGGTGTTCGGGGTGCGCAGGGCGTACGGGCTGTCCTCGTTGAAGCGGTACAGGACGCATGCGAACTGCTCGTCCACGGCGNNCACCGCCGCCACACCGCCCGGACGGGCGCCGGACAGCAGGGCGTCGCGCAACTCGCCGAGGTCGTCGCGGAGATGCCGGGCGAAGCGCGTACGGCTCGCCACCCAGCTGTCGAGCAGTTCGGCCACGCAGCGGGCCAGCACCGGGTACTCGGTCCACAGTCGGTGCTGGACCCGGGGGCTGGTGAGCGAGTCGACAAAGAGGCGGTAGCGCTCCTCGCCGGTCCTTCCGGACGCGAGTCGGCCCTCGACGCGCGCCACGTTGATCTCCAGGATCATGGTGGGCTTGAGCACCATGGCCAGCCGGTCGACGGGCACGCTCGCCGA
>NZ_MUNE01000058.1:0-6526 GCF_002154605.1 Streptomyces milbemycinicus
CCACCGGGAAGATGTACCTGCCGCAGACCGATGTGTCCCTGCCCGGCCTGCTGCCGCTGGTGTTCCAGCGCAGGGCCGAGTCCGGGTACCGCGCCGGGCGGTGGTTCGGCCCCTCGTGGTCGAGCACGGCCGATCAGCGACTGGAGGTCCTTGACCGGGGCGTCGTCCTCGTCGGCACCGACGGGCTGCTGCTGTCCTATCCGCACCCCGCCCCCGGTGTGCCGACCCTGCCAGAACTCGGCCCGCGGTGGCCGCTGGAGCGCACCCCCGACGGCGACTACACCGTCACCGACCCGGACACCGGCCACGTCCGGCGCTACACGGGACCCGCCGACGGGCCCCCCGGCGCGGACGGCGAGGCGCCGCTGACCGAGGTCTCGGACCGCAACGGCCACCGCCTCACCTTCACCTACGACACCGACGGCACCCCCACGGGCATCGTCCACGACGGCGGCTACCACCTGACGTTCACCACCGAGGGCGGCCGGATCATCGCCCTGCGCCTGGGCGACACCGAACTGGTCCGCTACGGCTACACCGACGGCGACCTGACCGAGGTCACCGGCTCCAGCGGCCTCCCGCTGCGCTTCGAGTACGACACCGACCACCGGGTCATCGCCTGGGTGGACACCAACCGCCGACGCTACGAGTACGTCTACGACGAGCGCGACCGCGTCGTCTCCGAGGGCGGCACCGAAGGCCATGTGTCGATGTGCATCGACTACGACGGCGCCGGTGCCGGCGTCGACCCGGACACCGGCCACCAGGTCACCGCGGTCCGCACGCCCGAGGGGCACACCAGCCGCTATCTGGTCGACGACCGCTGCCGGATCGTGGCCGTCACCGATCCGCTCGGCAACACCGTCCGCACCAGGTCCGACCGCCACGGCCGGCCGCTGGCCCACACCGACGCACTCGGGCACACCACCCGCTACGCATACGACGAGGCCGGCCGCCTGGCCAGGCTGACCACACCGGACGGCCACACCCGCGCCATCGCCCGCAACCGGCTGGGGCTGCCGGTGGAAATCACCGACGCCGACGGAACGGTGTGGCGCCACACCTACGACGAGCGCGGAAACCGCACCGCCACCACGGACCCCGCCGGCCACACCACCCGCTACACCTACGACGAGCGCGGCGCCCTGACCTCGGTGATCGACCCGCTGGGCGGGACCACCCGGGTCCGCTGCGACACGGCGGGCCTGCCGCTGGAGATCACCGACCCGCTGGGCGCGACCACCGCCTACCACCGCGACGCCTTCGGCCGCCCGACCGCCGTCACCGACCCGCTCGGCGCCATCACCCGCATGGAGTGGACGGTCGAGGGCAGGCTCGCCGCGCACACCGACCCGGGCGGCGCCCGGCAGAGCTGGCGTTACGACGGTGAGGGCAACTGTGTCGCGCACACCGACGCCCTGGGCCAGGCAACCTCGTACGAGCACACCCACTTCGACCTGGTGGCGGCCCGCACCGGGCCCGACGGGGCCCGCGTCGAGTACGCCTACGACACCCGGCTGCGCCTCACCCGGGTGACCGACCCCCAGGGCCTCACCTGGACCTACGAGTACGACCCGGCGGGCCGCCCGGTGAGCGAGACCGACTTCGACGGCCGTACGTCCAGCTACCGGTACGACGCCGCCGGCCGGCTCGTCTCACGCACCAACCCCCTCGGCCAGACGGTCGACTTCACCCGGGACCCCATGGGCCGGATCGTGCGCAAGGAGACGGGCGGCCGGGTCACCACCTTCGGCTGGGATCCGGCGGGTCGGCTGACGTCGGCCGAGGGCCCGGACGCGCAACTCGCCTTCCACCGCGACCTGATGGGCCGGGTCAAGTCGGAGCTGTCCGGCGGGCGGGTCCTGGCGCACACCTACGACGCGCTCGGCCGGCCCGTCCGGCGCGTCACCCCCTCCGGCGCGCTGTCCTCCTTCGCGTACGACGCCGCGGGCCACCGCACCACGCTGAAGGCCGGCGGGCACACCATCGCCTCCGCGTACGACGAGTCCGGCCGCGAGACCTCCCGCCGCATCGACCGCGCCGCCACGCTCGCGCAGGTCTGGGACCCGGCCGGCCGGCTGGCCGAGCAGATCCTCACCAGCCACCCCCGGCCCGCCGAAGAAGCCGCCACCGTGCAGCGCCGGGGGTACACCTATCGCGCCGACGGCCATCTGACCGGAGTCGACGACCATCTGCGCGGCGCCCACGGCTTCGAACTCGACCCGGCGGGCCGGGTCACGGCCGTCTACGCGCCCGGTGGGCGGGGCGAGAGCTACGCGTACGACGAGACGGGCAACCAGACCTATGCCTCCTGGCCCGCGCCGTTCACCTCGCACTCCGACGCCACCTCCGACGCCACCGGCCCCCGCGCCTACACCGGCACCCGCGTCACCCGCGCGGGGCGCGTCCGCTACGAGTACGACGCGGCGGGCCGGATCACCCTGCGGCAGCGCAACAGGCTGTCGCGCAAACCGGACACCTGGCGGTACGCATGGGACGCGGAGGACCGGCTGACCTCCGTCACCACCCCCGACGGCACCGTCTGGCGCTACCTGTACGACCCGCTGGGCCGGCGCACCGCCAAACAGCGGCTCGCCGCCGACGGCGAGACAGTCGTCGAGCGCGTGGACTTCGTCTGGGACGGCTCCACGCTCGTCGAGCAGACCACCACCGGGCAGGCCCGGCCCGAGCCGACCACCCTCACCTGGGACCACGACGGGCTCCGCCCGGTCGCGCAGACCGAACGCGTCACCGACGACATGGGCCGGCGGGAGATCGACCGAAGATTCTTCGCCATCGTCACCGATCTGGTGGGCACCCCCCGCGAACTCCTCGACGAGAACGGCGACATCGTGGCGCGCCACCACGCCACCCTGTGGGGCGCGACAGGCCCCGCCGCGGCCGGGGAGGCGCATACGCCACTGCGCTTCCCCGGCCAGTACCACGACCCCGAAACCGGGCTCCACTACAACCGGTTCCGCTACTACGACCCTGAGACCGCCCGTTACACCAGCCCCGACCCGCTCGGCCTGGCCGCCGCGCCCAACCCCGTCGCGTATGTGGCGAACCCGCACGCCTGGGTCGACCCGCTGGGCCTCTGCCCGTGTACGCCCGGCACCTCGCCGACGGGGCGGCCGGACGGCGAGACCGTTCTCAGCGGCCACGGCGCCATCTGGTCGGAAGACATCCGTCCGGGCCAAGAGGCCCTGATCACGGTCCCGAAGGGGACGAGACTCTTCCTGTACGTCCACCACGGCGAGATCCTCAGCGATAAGAGTGCCAACCTCATCGAGCTCGGCACCCGGCCGCTGTTCCCCACCGAGATCGTCGAACCGGGCCAACGGGTCCTGGACTACTCGCTCTTCCCACCCGACGGTCTGACGGTCATGGGCAATCCGGTGACGGTGACGAGGGAGACCCCGCTCTCGCAGCTGCTGCAGCCGAACATGGGCAACGTGCACTGGGCGGCGTGCCGGGAGGTCATATGGTGAGCCCGCCGCCGGGGCGGCGGGCTCTCAGCCACGCTCCGCGGCGAACGCGGCCAGCCAGGCCAGTGGGGCGTTCCAGTTGATCGCCACCTCGTTGGTCGAGTACGAGCCGATGTCGTCGATGTAGCACTTGGCCGCCGCGCACCCCGGCAGCTTCTCCTGCGCCACCGGGTCCTGCAAGGCCGAGTCCGGACCGCCCGCGAGCGCCCCGGCGGGCGGGTTGGGCAGCGAGGCGTCCGCTTGGTGGGCCCAGAAGCGGTGGTGCTGGTTGTGGGACGCCTGCTCGCCGTAGCCGGACACATAGGACTGGCCCAGCGCGTTGCGGCCGAGCAGATAGTCCAGCGTCTCCAGCGCCCCGTCGCGGTAGCGCCGGTGGCCGGTGAGCTCGTACGCGACGGCGATGACGCTCGCGTTGTTGGCCACCTGGCCGTTGGAGCCCCACACATAGCCGTCCTCCGGCAGCGGCACCGCGTAGCCCTGGCGGGCCATGGCGTCCAGATAGCCGTCGGCCGCCGAGACCACCGAGGCGCGGATGCGCGCCCGGTCGTCGGCGGGCAGCCCGTTGGGGACGGTGGCCAGGGTGATCCGGCCCAGGGCCGCGGTGTCGGGCCAGGCGAAGCCGAGCGGGGTGAACGCGTCGGCCGAGGTGTGGAAGGGCGAGGAGGTGACCGCGTCCCGGTACGCGCTCTCCCCGGTGGTCGCGTAGAGCTCGGCCGCCGCCCAGTAGAACTCGTCGTCGACCCGCGTGTCCCCGTACGCCCCGCCACCGGTGCCGTCCGAATCCGGGGCGAGTACGTTCGGGTCGGCCTTCGCGGCGCTCCAGGCGCGGCGGGCGGAGGCCAGGCAGCGGGCGGCGAAGGCCTTGTCGTACGGTGCGAACACCCGGGCACACTGGGCCGCCACTGCCGCCAGGTTGAGCGTTGCCGCGGTCGACGGGGCGTGCAGCTCGCGCGGCTGGGAGTCCTGCTCGGGCCGGGTGGGCAGACCGGTCCACTGCGCGTCGTGGATCTTGTGGAAGGCCATGCCCGCCCGCGGCTTGCCCTCCGGGATCTGCATCCGCATCAGGAACTCCAGCTCCCAGCGCGCCTCGTCCAGCACATCCGGTACGCGGTTGCCGCGCTCGGGCACCCGCAGCGTGGCGTCCCCGAGCGCCGCCTGGTGCCCCGAGCGCTTGGCGCGCTCGAAGGAGTTCACCGTCTGCCATACCGCGATGCCGCCGTTGACCACGTACTTGCCCTGGTCACCGGCGTCGTACCAGCCGCCGCGGACATCCCGGGAGTAGTCGCACACCCCGGTCTGGCACGGGACACTCGTGTCCCCCTTGTTCGGCGCGATGCCCAGGTGTCCGGCGGGCCGGGCGTACGCCGCCCCCGCCAGCGACGCCTGGATCGGGATGCCGCTGCGCTGCTGGTAGAAGAAGGACAACGCGTCCGAGCGCAGCCCGTCGTACAGATCCGCGCGGATGTCGAAGGGATGGCTCGTCCGGCCGTCCACGGTGAGCGTGTAGCCGGTGCCCGTGCCCTGGTACGAAGAGAAGTCGACCAGATGCGTGGTGTCGCCCGAAGCGGTGTCGGCGCCGTGCACGGTGGTGGTGCCCGAGGCGGCCACCGCGCCTGTGGCGTTGCGCAGTTGCCAGGGCAGCGCGGTGGTGGCGGTGGTCACGACGGTGGCGCGCTTGGGGCCCGAGGGCAGATAGCCCAGCTGGTTGACCTGGACCGCCGAGGGCGCGGCTGCGGCGGCTGCAGCGGCCGAATTGGCCGGAGTGGCTGGGGCGGCTGGGGCGGCGATCAGCAGCAGCGCGGCGGCCAGCAGCGCTGCGGCGCCGCGGGCACCGCGCGGACGGGGAAGGCGAGCGGGCATGACGGACCTTTCTGTCTTCTGTCGCGGGCGGTGTCCGGCTGGGGCGTGGCGGCAGTTCAGCGGTGGACCGTGGCCTCCTCGGCGGTGGCGGCGACGCTCGCGTCATCGGCCCGCAGGGCGCCCGCGGCCCGGTCCGTCAGACCAGGCGTCAGCAGCTTGGTGAGCGCGGGGTACCAGCGCGCGGCTATCTTGTCGTCGCCCGAGGCGTTGGGGTGCACCCCGTCGTAGGTGTCGGTGGCCGTGGAGAAGCCGCTCCACTGGTCCACCGCTATCACGGGGGAGCGCGATGTGCTCTTGGCGGCGGCCCATCCGGGGATCCGGGCGTTGAGCGCCGTCACCCGGGCGGCGCACTCCGGACATGAGCCGGGGTTCATGGGGAGGATCTGCGCCACGAGGACCTTCATGTTCGGGTTGCTCTGGCGCATCTGGTCCACGAGCGTGCTGTAGGCGGCCAGGATCCGGTCGGGGGCGATGTTGCTCCAGACGTCGTTGGTGCCGAAGTGCATGACAACGATGTCCGGATGTGTGGCGGAGAGCCAGCCGGGCAGCTGGTTCTGCTGGGCCACGGCCGTCGCCAGGAAGCCGCCGTGGCCCTCGTTGTCGCCGTCGTACGGCACCCCGCAGCCCTGCGGGCCGAGCGTCCCGACGAAGTCGACGGAGGTGTAGCCGGTGCTCTGCAGCTTGTTCCACAGCACCGCCCGCCAGCATCCGGGCGAGCCGGTGATCGAGTCGCCCAGCGGCATGATGCGCACCGGCGCGGCGGCGGTGTCCGTAGCGGCGGCCGGGGTGATCGCGGTGTCCGGAGCGGCAGCCGCGGTGCCCGGCGTGGCGGTCGCGGTGTCCGGTGCGGGGCCTACCGGCCGCATCGCGGTCAGGGCCAGGGTCAGTGCCGGGATCGCCAGGAGTGTTCTCAGAAGCCTCGTTCTCCGCACGGCCGTTCCTCCTCGGCTCGGTGGGGATATGGGAGCGCTCCCAATCGTGTGTAACCACGTTGCTGAGGTGCGTCAAGAGGCTGGACGGGTGAGAGTGACCGGCCGGTGACGGCCGGTCAGAGTCGTTATACCCGCCGGGCCAGGGTGCGGCGCGCCGTCTCCGCCATCGCCTCGTCCACCATCCGCCCCTCGAACAACACCGCGCCCTCGCCCCGTGCCTGGGCCGCCGCCACCGCCGCCACCAGC
>NZ_MUNE01000058.1:6571-7015 GCF_002154605.1 Streptomyces milbemycinicus
GCACCCGGGCGCGCAGCGGATGGGTCTCCTCGCCGCCCGGGCTCCAGCGGTAGCCGACCGCGCGCTCCACGTCCCCGCCCGGGGCGGTCAGCGCGCCCAGGTGTGCCACCCGGCCGGCGGCCCGCCCGATGTCGTACGCCTCGCGCAGCCCGCGCGCCGTCTCCAGCAGCGGCACCAGCGCGATCCGCCCCTCCGGCAGGCCCGCCTCGCGCTCGCACCAGGCCAGCAGCCGGTCGGCGACCCGTACGTCGTCGGCGCAGCGCACCTTCGGCAGCACCACGCCGTACAGCCCCGGCCGGGCCACCGCGCGCAGGTCCTCGGCGCCCGCCCAGCCCGCCCCGTGGTCCAGGGGGTTGATCCGTACGAGCAGCCGCATCGGCCCCGGTGTCCGCGCCGCCCGCGCGACGGCCTCGGCCACCGCCTTCCGCGCCGCCTCCTTCGCGC